>CAYSPB010000036.1:0-32025 GCA_964432695.1 uncultured Nannocystaceae bacterium | reverse complement strand
CGGCCCGGGTGCGCCTGCAGCTGCCGCGGGTGGTGCCGGCGTGCTTGCTGCACTCCCGGCCGCAGACGCGACTGCCATCTACGGAGGAACCCCAGCCTCCGACGGCCTGCGTATTGCAACCGACCACCTCGTCTCCATCGCCGACGGTCGGCCGCAGGCGGTCGTACTCATCACCGACGGCGCCGCCAACTGTGGCGAGGGCATGACCGGCGCCGCACGCTTCACCGCGTACGACACCGAGGTCCCCGAAGTCGCCGCAGATGCGTTCGCGATGGGTGTGCCGGTCTACGTGGTCGGCATCGACATCGTCGACGACCTGGTGGAGATCCCGGTCACCAATCCGTGGGAGCGGCTGAGCGAGGTCGCCAACGCGGGCGGGGTTGCGCGCCCTGGGGACGTCCCGTTCCACGACGTCTTCGACGAGGGTGAACTCGACGACGCACTCTCCACCATCGCTTCCGACGTGGGCTGCACGCTCAGCGTGCCCGAACCCCTCTACGATCTGTCGCGGCTGGAGCTGTCCATCGACGGAAACGCCATCCCTTCCGTGGAGAGCTGTGATGGCGGCGAGGGCTGGGTTGCAGAAGGCGACGGCGTGCGCCTGTGTGCTGCGTCCTGCGAGGCCGCACAGTCCAGCACCGAGATTGACGCCCGGCTTTCCTGCATTCCCGAAGGCTGATCCCTCTGCACAGGTGCGACTTTCGCCGGCTCCTGCTAGCGTTCGAGTGGTGACGAGCGACGCCGACTTGCTCGAGCGCTGGCGGGCGGGCGACCGAAAGGCCGGAGAGGCCCTGTTCGACCGCCACTTCGACGCGGTCGCACGCTTCTTTCGCAACAAGGTCGATCACGGCATCGACGACCTCATCCAGCGCACGTTCCTCGCGTGCGTCGAGTCCCGCGACAAGTTCCGAGGCGACTCCAGCTTCCGCACTTACATCTTCGCAGTCGCCCACAACATCCTCGGCAAGCACTACCGAAGCAAGCGCCGCCACGGTGACAAGATCGACTTCGGCGTGACGTCGGTCCACGACATCGCCCCCTCGCCGAGCATGATCGTGGCCAAGCACCGCGAACAGAAGCTGCTGCTGCAGGCCCTGCGCCGCATTCCGATGGATCTGCAGGTCGTGCTCGAGCTCTACTACTGGGAACGCTTGCCCGCGAACCAGGTTGCCGAGGTCGTCGGCGTGCCCGAAGGCACCGCGCGTACCCGCATTCGTCGGGCAAAGCAGCTGCTCGAGCAAGAGATGGCCAAGCTCGCCGCCAGCCCCGAAGACCTGAACTCCACGCTGGTCAACCTCGAGGAGTGGGCAGCCGGCCTGCGCGAGCACCTGCTCGACGAGCCTGAGTAGCGACGAGCTCCAAAGCTGCAAGTCCCTCGTTCGACAGTTCTCGCGGCGCGGCGCGGACCAACGGCGCCGCTCCGGCGTCTGAGCGCCCAACGTCACTTCACGTGGGTTGAAGACGGCGGACCTAAAATCAGCATGCTAGCCCCGCCGCATGCAGAGTGCCTTCGTGGTCCTCGCCCTGCTGGGATTCTCCCCGTCCGTGCAGGTGAACTGGTCAGCGCCAGAGGAGTGTGCGCTCGATCAGGAGAGGACTGAGCGTCTCGAGGCAAGCCTGCGAGACCGGTGCGACGCGAGCGAGGTGGTGGAAGTCGACGCGGTCTTGTCGCCATCGACGAACGGGACGTTCGAACTTGGGCTGACGGTTCGCATCGACGGCGAGGTGTACGAACGGAACATCTCTGGTGGTACCTGCGGCGCACTCGAACAGGTCGGCAGTGCGGTCGCAGCGACGGCTTGCACTCTGTCTCCCAAAGCGTCGTCCAAAGCCCCTGCCCTGAAGCAAGAGACCAGTGTTCGAGTCCACGCCCCACCGAAGATGCCTCCAACCCGGACCGTGGAAGCCAGCGTTGGGGGCGCGAGGAAGAACACCGCTCCCGCTGAGGAACGACCGAGCACCTCGAGCAAGGCACCGACCCGGCCCCTGTTCCACGTTGGGGGTGTGAGCGCGGCAGATTGGGGCCGCAACCGAGAGGCGATGTTGGGTCGCTGTTCTGGACACGAGAACGTACCGATGGGGGATCGGACGTGATTCGAGCCAGCCTCGATGGCTCGAATCAATCCGTATTTCAAAGCGAGTTCGGCTCCGTCCGCGACATCGCAACGACGACGGAGGGCTTGTTCTGGATCGTCGACGACGCGGGGCAGCATACGATTCGCTTCGCCCAGTACGCTGGCGATGCGCAGTCGCTGTACTCCGAAACCTCTGACGTTGCCATCCGGGCTCCGGTCGCAACCGATGACGCGATTGCCTGGCTTCGTCCCGGCGGGGCCGCAGATGGTTCGGTACTTCAGGTGAGCCTCGACGGCAGCTTGACCGAGCTTGCAGCAGCGCCGGCGTCGTCGACGATCCAGTTCTTCAATGGACCCTACGGAGACCGCATCGCTCTGGATGCAGACGCAGCGTACTGGAGCTACGAAGGTGGGCAAGGCGGGAGCCCGCGGCTCTACCGCGTCTCGCGCGGATCCATCCCCGAGGGGTGCGACAGGCCTCGCACTGCCGCGGGTTCGCCGAACCCGCGGCCTTCGGATATCGTCCGCCCCGTGGATCTGATCCAGATCTCCCGCCAGCTCTCGGATGCCTGCGATGCCCTGTCGTTCGGCGGTTCGGTCACGCACGTGTACAACCCGCTGAACTACGCGCAAGCGTCGGTCGAGCAGTACCTGACCAAGTACGGCAAGAAGACCGGACGCGTCGTGTTCTTGGGCATGAACCCGGGTCCGTGGGGCATGGCGCAGACCGGTGTCCCCTTTGGCGAGGTTTCGTTCGTTCGCGACTGGATGAAACTCGACGCCCAGGTCACCAAGCCAGCGCACGAGCACCCCAAGCGCCCGGTGATGGGGCTGAATTGTCCGCGCAGCGAGGTCAGCGGCGCGCGTCTTTGGGGGTGGGCCAAGGAGCGCTTCGGGCCGGCGCGCAGCTTCTTCTCGCGCTTCTTCGTGGTGAACTACTGCCCGCTCTCGTTCATGGAAGAAGGCGGCCGCAACGTCACCCCCGACAAGCTTCCGATCGCGGAGCGAAAGCCGCTGTTCGAAGTCTGCGATGCAGCGCTGCTGAACACGTTCGATGTGCTGAAGCCCAAGATGATCGTCGGTGTCGGCGCCTTCGCGAAGAAGCGCGCGCTCGCGATCCTCGGCGACCGGGACATTCCGGTCGGTCAGATGCTGCATCCCAGCCCGGCCAGCCCCAAAGCCAACCGGGGCTGGGCACCCGCGGCCGAAGCCGACCTCGAAGCGCTCGGGATCGAGCTCCCCCAATGACCGTCGACGTCACGACCCAGATCGAAATCCAGGCTTCCGTCCGGGAGGTGTCGACCTACGCCGCCGACCCCGACAACGCACCGAACTGGTACGAAAAGATCGACTCGAGCGAGTGGGTCACCCGGCCTCCGCTGACCAAGGGCTCGAAGATGGCGTTCGTCGCCCACTTCCTCGGCCGACGGCTTTCGTACACGTACGAAGTCACCGAGTACAAACCGGGTCGGCGCCTGGTGATGCGGACGGCGGAAGGGCCCTTTCCGATGGAAACCACGTACACGTGGGAGCGTATTGGCGACAACACGCGCATGACGCTGCGCAACCGCGGCGAGCCCACGGGATTCTCCAAGCTGATGGCGCCGTTCATGCGGACCGCCATGCGGCGGGCGAATCAGGCCGACCTGCGGGCGCTCAAGGCCCTGTTCGAAGGGACGCGCGGAATATAAGGCGCCCCGCGGCCAAAGACGGCGGGGCGTCCGCACACGAAGCGGGCTCGGACTAGCCGAGCACTTTCTTCATCGCGGCGATCGTCTTGTCGCAGTGCTCTTTGCAGCTCTTGCACTCCGCGTGGTGCCCCACATGCGGCTCGCAGGCCTTCGCGCAGTCGCTGCAGGTGTCGATGCACAGCTTGGCGATGCCCTCGAGGTGCTTCGAGTTCGACGCCGCGAGGGACTCGCTCGCGCGGCACACGGCCAGCATGTCGTTGACCGACTTCGCGCAGTCACCCATCGACTTGTCCCCCGTGCTCAGCAGGCGGATGCAGTGGGCCAGGCAGGCTTGGCCCGCGGCGATGCAGTCGGCGACCGTGTTGACCAGGTCCATGTCGCCACCTTCGCCCGCAGCTGCGGCGTCGTGACCTTCGTGGCCTTCGTGGCCTGCGTGTTCGTCCATCGTTTTTCCGTCCTCGGCCTTGGCGTCGGCCTTCTTGGGTTCAGGTTTCTTGCCGTCGGCGGGTTCGGCCGCGCACGCGACCGCGGTGGCGGTGGCTTTGGCTGCGAGAGCTCCGGCCCCGGCGAGAAGAAGTTCGCGTCGGTGAATTCTCATTGGTTGGGGTCCTCGTGGATCGGGGGCGTGAGCGCCGCTTCGCAGTCGGAGCAAACTCCGACCGTGAACGCCCGTGCGCCCTCGGGGCCAGACAACGCCGACCCCGAGCCACGCTAACCGTCTGGATGGCCCTCCACAACGCGGTGGGCGAAAAACCCGCCAGGGCGGGTCCGCAACGTGAGCCCGGGGGCTTGCGCAGTCCTGGGCCGCCGTCTCGGTGAGCGTCCCAATGGAGTTTCCAGTGGGTTTCGTGATAATCACAGTTCTCCGGCGATGACCGATACCCAGGTGCCCGACTCGAGCCCGCCTCGCGGTGCCGGCTCGATCGACAACACGTCGCCAGACGAGATCCCTCAGCCGGTGGCGCGGAAGTCCTCGAAGCAGCTTCGGCACTCGATGGCCGACATGCTCGTGGGCACCGTGCTCGCCGACCGGTACCGACTGCAGCGCCGCATCGGTGAAGGCGCGATGGGCTGGGTGTTTCTCGCCGAGCACACCGAGATCGGGAAGAAGTACGCGGTCAAGGTCCTTCGGCCCTCGCTGTGTAAGCTACCCGAAGCGGTCCGCCGCTTCCGACGTGAGGCTCGGTCTGCGTCCCAGATCGGCAGCAACCACATCGTCGACGTCACCGACTTCGGCACCACGGCCAACGGTGCGGTCTTCTACGTCATGGAGTACCTCCACGGCGGCGAGGACCTCTCCAAGCTGATCAAGAACGTCGGCAAGGTCCCGTGGCAGCGCGTGGTCAACATGCTCAAGCAGCTTTGCGTCGCGCTGCAGGCGGCCCACGACAACGGCATCATTCACCGGGACGTCAAGCCGGCGAACTTCTACCGGATGGAGCACGAGGGCAACCCGGACTTCATCAAGGTTCTCGACTTCGGCATCGCCCGGCTGTCCACGCCCAAGGACAGTATCGTCACGGCGACCGGCGTCATCATGGGTACGCCCGACTTCATGGCGCCCGAGCAGGCCCAAGGCAAACACGTCGACACGCGGGCCGACATCTACTCACTGGGTGCCTGCGCATACTCGCTGCTCACCGGGCGTCCGCCGTTCGTCGGTGCGAACGAGTACGACGTCATCTACAAGCAGCTCAACGAGGACCCCCAAGCGCCCAGCGAGGCGTATCCCTCGGGCGGCATTCCGACCTGGCTCGACGACGCGGTCCTGCACGCGATGCGCAAGAATCCCGACGAGCGCTTCCAGTCGATGAAGGACTTCCTCGCCGCCCTCGAGGCTGCGGGTACGCAGCCGCAGCTTGCCACCCACCCACCGGTGAAGGCGGGCGGCTCCAAAGCACAAATGCAGCGCGCGAAGACGCGGGCACCTCGCAAGCAGGGCAGTCCCGTCAATCCGCTGCTGCTCGTCGCCGCTGCGGCGGGCTGCACCGTGATCGGGGCGCTCGGCTACTACCTGCTGTTCTACGGCTCCTGATCGCCCCGACTCGGCACCGAGGGTTTCCCCTCACCGGCCCGAGGGTGCGCAAGCCCAAGTTCGACCAAGCGCCCGGGAGAGCCCTTGGATCGGCCGCTGGGGGCTGAATCGTCGTGAACGCGTGCCCGTCGTACGAGCATGCTCCATCGGATGACGACGCTCGGGTTGTTCCTGCTGACCGCCGCCGTTTCAGGTGGCTGCAGCTTCCACTTCAGTAGCGGTGGCGGCGGCGCACAGCCGGCGTACTACAGCTACCAAAACGGCTACGCCAAGCCGGCGCGCGTCTACGACGATCCCGAGCCGGCGCACCGCGGCCAACGAGCCAAAGCGCCGTCGGGCAAGGCGCCCTCCAACGCGGCGAACGAACCCGCCCGACGTACGCCGCCCGCAGCGACCGAACCGGCCCGCCGCGCGAACCCCAAGTCCCCGGCGCGACGGACCAACCCCAAGGCAGAGCCGACCCGCGCGGAGCCCAAGTCCCCGGCGCGCCGAAACCCCAAGAAAGAGCCGGCCTCGCGCAAACCCACCAAGCCCGAGCCTGCCTCCCGCAAACCCACCAAGCCTGAGCCCACGCGCAAGCCCACGTCCCGCAAGCCCACCGACTCCAAGCCCGTTCCCACACGCAAGCCCACCTCTCGCAAGCCCACCGACTCTAAACCCGTCCCTACGCGTAGGCCCACGCGGTCTCGCATCAACCCCAACAAGCGCGTCGTCCCCACGCGCGCGTCGTAACCCCCACTCCGTTTCGTCCCCGACCGCCCGGCTCCCCTCCGGGCGGTTTTTTTATGGCTCGAGGCGAACGCCGATGAGATTGGGCTCGGGCTGCAGCGTGACCCCGAACGTCTCGCGGACACGGTCGCGAATGCTACGCGCCAACTCGACGAGCTGCGCCGTCGTCCCGTTGCCGCGGTGAATGAGCGCCAGCGTGTGCTTACTGGAAACGCCGACCCCTTCGTGCACCGTACCCTTCGCAATACCGGCCCGCTCGATGAGCCAGGCTGCCGGGAACTTCACGCGCCCGTCGTCCATCGCCCAGCGGGGCACCTCGTCCGGAGCATCGACGATCCCTGCATCGACCGCTGCGGTCACCAACGTCGTTGCAGCGCTGGCTCCAACGATCGGATTCGTGAAGAACGAACCGACGCTTCGCGCGTCCGGATCGGACGAATCGAGCACCATCGACTTGCGACGCCGCAGCCGAAGCACCTCGTCTCGTACCTTGGTCAAACTCGGCGCGGGCACCTCGGCCAATGCGGTGACGAGTTCGCGGTAGCGAACCGTCGGAGCGCCACCGGGCCGCAGCTGGAACTTCACGGCCGTGACCAGATGGCGGCCGGGCTCACGTTTGAACCGACTGTCGCGGTACCCAAATCCACAGTCCGCACCGGAGATCGTCACGCGTGAACCCGTCACCCGATCGATCGCCTCGACGTGCTCGATGACCTGCGCCACCTCCTGCCCGTAGGCACCAACGTTCTGGATCGGGGTCGCCCCGGCACAGCCAGGAATGCCGGCGAGGCACTCGATGCCCGCCCAACCGCGCTCCGTTGCGTACACAACCACCTCGTTCCAGGGTTCGCCGGCCGCAACGGTCAAGGCCCCCGGGCCTGTCTCCAGGAGGCCCCGAAGTTCGATTTTGAGCACCAAACCGTCGAATCCCGAGTCGGCGATGACCAGATTCGAGCCACCACCCAGCACCAGGGCCGGACAACGATCGTTCGCCCAGTCCAAGGCTGCTTCGAGGGTGTCGACATCGCCGACCCGGACGAAATATCGAGCCCGGCCGCCGAGTCCCAGGGTCGTGAACGGGGCGAGAGAAACGTCGGTTTCGATGTCGAGGGTGGCGTGCACAGGCTTTGGAGAGTTCGTGCTACGGTAGGCGACCGCTATGGATCACGCGGACCTCAGGCGCGCGATCTTGGACGTGAGTCTCAAGCTCGGCACGGAGTTGGGTGAGGACGGCCTCACCATGCGAGCGATTGCTCGTAATCTAGGCGTCAGCGCAACCGCGTTGTACCAGCACTATGAAGGCAAGGGTGCGATCCTCCGCGAGCTGCGAGGCCGCGGCGTCGATCTGCTCAATCGCTTTCTCGCTCCGGCCTTCGACCTGCCCAACCCGGCGGACCGGTTGCGGCAGAACGCGGTGCTCTATTTGCGGTTCTCGCGCGTCCACCCCTGGATGTACGACCTTCTCACCGAGTCCCCCGAGGACTGGGGTGAGAACACCGAAGAAAAGAAGCGCTCCGCTCTCGAGTCTTTGCACCGCATTCGAGTCGCGGTCGAAGACTGCGGGGCGCAGGGTCTGCTGCTCGACGGGGTCGATCCGACCGCCGCCCCCCTGGCCATGTGGGCGGCCCTGCACGGGATGGCGCTGCTGATGAACACCGGGCGCGTCAGCCCTGATCACAGCCACTTCCCGACTGACGACACCGACGTCGTCACCGAGCTGTTCGCCGACTACGTCGTCCGCGGCTTCATTCGCGGCAGCTGAGGGGCCCTGTGGTCGGACCGAGCGCGGTCCCGGCCTTCGGACGCTATGCTCCTGGCCCGTGGCGACCCCTGCCCACACGCAGCGCTACCAGGTGATGGAACCCCTCGGCCGCGGCGGCCAGGGCACCACGTTTCGTGGTGTCGATCGGAAGACCGGGCGACAGGTCGCGATCAAGGTTCTCTCCCTCAAAGGCGCCAAGGGCTGGAAGGCGTTCGACCTGTTCGAGCGGGAGATCGACACGCTCGCCAAGCTGTCCCACCCCGGCATCCCCACGTACCTCGACAAGTTCGCCTATGAGTCTTCGGGCGACTACTTCTTGGTGATGGAGCTGATCGACGGCGCGCCGCTGTCGAACTTTCTCGGGCGGGACACGCTGCCGACCACCAAGGTCCGCGCCGTCTTCGACCAATGCCTCGTCGTGCTGGGCTACCTGCACGCTCAGAAACCGCCGATCGTCCACCGCGACGTGAAGCCCGGCAACATCATCCTTCGACCCGACAGCACGGTCGCCCTCGTCGACTTCGGCGGCGTTCGTCAGCGCATGGGTGGCACCGAAGCATCGACGATGGTCGGAACGTTCGGATACATGGCGCCCGAACAGCTGCACGGCGATGCAAGCCCCGCGGCCGACCTGTACGCACTCGGAGCCACGACGCTCGCGCTGCTGACCGGGACATCCCCTGAAGACCTCCCGCGCAAGGGATTGCGATTCAACTTCGACGCGCTGTCCCTGCCTGCACCGTTCGATCGCGTGCTGCCACAGCTGCTCGAGCCCGACCCGACCGACCGCCTCGCATCCATCGCCGAAGTTCGCACCGCTCTGCGCACCAAGCCCAAGCCGCCACCCCGCGCCGCACCTACGCCAAAGCGGGAGACGGCCCCCCAGCCCGAACCATCGAAGGCGCTGCAGAAGATCCCTGAAGGTGCGGTCGCACTCGCCAACACGCCCGCCCCGTTTTCGATCCTGATCTGGGTTCTCGCGTCGCTCAGTGCCGGTGTGCTGCTGGTCTTCGAAGCGGTCTTCCTTCCGTTCTTCTTCCAGCTGGCCGTCGCGCTCCGCAATCAGCCGCAAAGCGATCCACGCGCACAGGCCTTCCGAAAAGACTTCGAGGACTTCAAAGCCTCGGTCGATGAAGCCCGCCGCGCCGCATCGCATGTGGCCGACGGCACACGCCCCAGCGTGTGACCGCGGGGTGCGGTGAATCGACGATCGTCGGGCGCCGTCTGCTGCCAGCGACGCTCATGCGACGTACCGCCCTGCTCTTTCTCGCCGCCTCCTTCGCCCTGCCCGCCTGCCAGGCGGATGACGACGAGGCAGCGGGCCCCACGGGAACGTACGAGGTCCAGTCCCACACGCGAACGGACATGACCTGTGAAGGCGCAGGCGAAGCCGTGCAGGGCGAGACCGAGTTATTTGCGCTCGAACTCGACAACTTCTTTGGAGCGACTGTCCTCGGCTGGCACGACTGCACATCGGCCACCGTCTGTGAGGAGGAGTCCGACCTGTTCCGCTCGTTCGTCGAAGAAGACGGCCGGTGGGTCCTCCGTTCAACGTTTGCCTCGGGCATCGAGAGCTGCTCGGGCAGCATCGAGGAAGGCTCGACGGTGCAGACCGACGACGGCGTACGGATCGAGATTCGGTCCTATTCCGGCACGATCGACCTCGAAGCCGGCGAGGAATGCGACACCGACCTCGTCGACGCGCATTTCGGCGAGCTGGACTGCACGACGATCGAAGTCATCGAAGCCCGGGCCGTGTAGGGTCGGTCCATGCGCGCCACCGTCGTCCTCTCCATTGCCCTGCTCGGGGCCTGCAACAAGTCCGGGCCTCAGAGCGAACCACCGCAGCCCAACGAAGGCGGCTTGCTCGAGTCGATCGAGCAGTCTGGCGACGAGATCGGCAAGGACATCGACCGCGGTCTGGACCGCGCGGCTGAGGAGCTCTCGATGGATTCGCCCGAGCCCGCACCGGCACAAGACGCGGACGCATCCGAAGACGAGTAGGCGGCTACTTCCACTCGACTTCGGTCTTGCGGGTCGCCGAGCGCCCCACCAGGCCGATGACGATCAAACCCAAACCTCCGAACGAGAGGATCTGCTTGAGCGTCGCGAGGCCACCCACCGCGTCGGCTGCCGACTGCACGAAGGACTCGTTGGCAAAGGACGGCACGGCAAAGCCCGCCAGTCCGGCAGCAACACCGAGGTACAAGATGAACGCGAAGACGGAGGACATGGTGTGGCTCAGGACGCGTCGGGCAGAACCTGTGCGCGAAGCTGTCGCGCCCAGGTTTCGAGACCGCTGACGGTGCTTTCGAGGGTGCGCTCATCCTCGGCAAGCGCGGTGAGCTGCTCTTCGAGCAGCTTCTTGGCCCGACGGATCCGACCGCGAACGGTCCCTTCGGGCACTTCGAGGATCTCGGCGAGGTCTTTCGCCGTCATCTCTTCCCAGTAGTACAGCTCGAGTACGACCTGGTGCTCGACAGGGATGCGCCGCAGCGCCTGCAGCGTGAGCGTCTGCTCTTTCTGCTTGGCCACCAACACGGTGGGACTCAGGCCGAGGTCGTGCACCGAGGACACGCCGAGGTCGAAACGGTCGTTTTCGCGGCGACGCTTGCGGAGCGTCGACCGGAGCACGTTGTGCGCGACGCCGAAGAGATAGGTGCGAAACGAAGACTGGCCTCGGAACCGCTCCTTCCCCTCGACGCACGCCGCGAATGTGCGCTGCACCAGGTCGTCGACATCGCGGTCCACCTTGTTCGCGAAGAAGCGACAGATGCTGTCGAAGTGGCGCTCGAACAGTGCGCTGCCGCTTTCGCGGTCGCCCTGGCGCCAGGCTTCGAGCAGCTCGAGGTCGGTGGCCACGGAGGGAGAGTAGCAGCTCGTTCCTGCGGGACGGGCGGCTTTGCGCAGGGTGGCGTGCAGAGGCATGATCGGGCAGCCATGTCCAAGACGCCATCCGACGGCCGGCCGCCGGGCGAAGCCGGCTCGGCGATGGGCGAGGCGCCGGCCGTGGAGGTCCGTGATCGGGGACGCATCCGGGCAGGTGCGCGGGCAAAGCTATTCGGCGAGCTGATGCGGACGCCGCCTTCAAGCGACACGGAGCCGGGCGCAGGCGTGGCAAAGGCGCTGGCCCTGACCGAAGACCCCGACCGCGTCGGTCGGTTCCGAATCCTCGACCGCCTCGGAGCGGGTGGCATGGGCGTGGTCTACAGCGCCTACGACCCCGAGCTGGACCGCAAGGTCGCCTTGAAGCTATTGCGGCCAGACATCGCCGAGGACGCGTCCCAAGGCAGCACGGGTACGACCCGGCTACAGCGGGAAGCGCAGGCCATGGCGCGGCTGAACCATCCCAACGTGGTGACGGTCCACGAAGTCGGGCGTCATGGGGAACAAGTCTTCGTGGCGATGGAGTTCGTCGCAGGGCAGACGCTACGCACCTGGGCCGAACGAGACCACGACTGGCAAGACATCCTACGGGTCTATCGCGACGCGGCGGCGGGGCTGGCCGCCGCGCACGAGGCGGGGATCGTGCATCGCGACTTCAAGCCGGACAACGTGATGCTCGGCGATGACGGCCGCGTGCGCGTGATGGACTTCGGGTTGTCGAGGGCCGAGCCGGGGCGAGCGGTCCCCCACCAAGACGAGAGCCAGCACGCCGACGACGGCCTCACGCAGACCGGCACGCTGATGGGAACACCAGCGTACATGGCCCCCGAGCAGCACAACGCGGCACCCACCTCGGACAAATCGGACCAGTTCGCGTTCTGCGTGGCCCTGTGGGAAGCCCTCGCCGGCGAGCGACCCTTCGAAGGACGGACCTACGGTGAGCTTGCCGGAAACGTCGTGACGGGCCGCATCCGGGATGTACCCGGCACGGCGACGGCCCCGGGGCGAATCTTCGATCTGCTTCGCCGCGGACTCGCCGTTCGCCCCGCCGAGCGCCACGCGTCGATGCAGGCGCTGGCCGAGGCTCTCGCGCCGCCGCAGCGCAGCAAGGCCCCCTGGATCGCGCTCGGCCTCGTCACGGCCGCCGGCGTAGGGGCGGGGGTGTATGCGCTACGAACACCGCCCCCCAGCATCGAAGCTGGCGCGTGCGACGACGCTGGCGCGCCCATCCGAGCAGTGTGGAACGACGACGCGAGCGCCCGTATTCGGGATGCACTCGCGGCCTCGGGGGCACCCTACGCCGAGGCATCGTGGCTCACGGCATCGACGATGCTCGACCGCTACGCGGACGGCTGGGCATCAGCAGCCGAGACCGCTTGCGCCGCGTCGCTGGTGCAGCGGGGTGATGTGAGCATGACCGAGCGACAGACGCAGTGCCTCACGTCTCGTCGCAGTGACGCAGCGGCGCTGGTCGAGGTGCTCTCCAGCCGCGAAGACGGCCTCGTCCAGCAAGCGGTGCAGGCCGTGGTCACGCTCGCACCACTCGAGGCCTGCACGGACCCCTCGCGTCTCGAAGCATTCTCGGCTGCGCGCGACCCCGAGGTCTTGGCCGAGCTCAGCGAGGCGCGAGCACACCTCGCCCGCGCGAAGGCCCGCGGTGGCATGGGCAAGTACGCCGAAGCGGTGGCCGAAGCCGAGACCGTCGTCCAGGAGGGCAAGCGGCTCGACGACCCCGCGACCGAAGCCGCTGGACTGCTCGTGCGCGGACAGTATGAAGAGCGCGTCGGCGACCGCACCCAGTCCGAGTCGACCCTGCGCGCGGCGATTCGCAAGGCGGAGATCGCCCACGACCACACCACGCGTGCCCTCGCCTTGATCCGGCTCATCTACGTCGTGGGAAGCGATCCCTCGCGCCATGACGAAGCGCTGGCGTTGGGCGCCGACGCGGGGGCTGTGCTTCGAACGCTCGGAGCCGATCCACTCCTACAGGCGAAGCTCGACATGAACCTCGGCGGTGCCGACCGAGCCGCCCGAAAGCTCGACGACGCGCTCGACCACTACAAGGCCGCACTGGCGGCCTACTTGAAGCTCTTTGGCGAGTCCCATCCGGAAACGGGCCGCGCGCTCACCAGCTTGGGCAGCGTGCTCATCATCCGCCAGGAACCCGAGCGCGCCATCGAGGTTCTTCAGCGTGCGCGCACCAGCTTCGAGACCACCCTGGGCGCACAGCATCCGTTCGTCCCCCTGGTGATCAGCAACCTCGGCACCGCGCACACGGCCCTCGAGCACTACGACAAGGCGATCGAGATGCTCGAACAAGCCCTCGCGCTCCGGACCGAGGTGCACGGTCCCGACCATCCCGGCGTCGCCAAGACCCTCTTCAACCTCGGCAATGCGCAGTACAAGGCGGGTCGGTACGAAGACGCCATCTCGACGCTACGCGAGGGCGTGCGCGCCGTGAGCACCTCGAACCCGCCCCGGGAGCGACTGGGGCGCTACCACATCGTCATCGGTGCCTCGCTCGTCGCGAAGGGTCGGCTCGATGAAGCCCGCGCCGAGCTGAACCCGTGGCTCGACGTCTATCGACTCGTGTCCGGCCCCGAAGGCGAATACGCGAGAAAGCTGCGCTACCAACTCGCGATCGCGTACATCCCCGAAGACCTTCGGCGCGCCCGTCTCCTGCTGCAGTCCGCCCTCGAGACCGCCACCGGAGACGAGGGCTACTACGCGGGCATGCTGACCGTTCTCTGGCTGGTCGATACCGCGGAGTTCGGCCCGACCCTTCCGGTCTCCGCCCTCGCCGAACAGCTCGACCCGGGCTGAGCGGGGGCTGGAGGTTCACCCACCGCCGGTTTCGGTGCCCCCCGCGTCCGTGGAGCTGCCGGTGTCCGGGGCTCCGGTGGAGGTCGTGACGGCCCCTTCGACGATGCAGTATCCGCGAGCGCTGCAGGTCGCGGCTGCTTCGCAGCACGAGGCGTCGTCGATGCACCAGGTGCGCTCGTCGAGCGTCGGCACGCAAGCGAACTGGCACTCCAGCGGGCCACGGCTTTGCGTGTCCGGATCCCATGCCGCCGCGCAGGCTTGGCTGCCGTTGCAGTCCTCGACGGAATCGCAGCGGTCCTCTTCGACGGGGGCGCCTGTGGAGCCGCCCGTCGTGGAGGGGTCGGGTGCCGCTTCAGTCTCGCACTCCTCGGTGCCACCGCTGGTCCCCCGACAGCCGCCCGCAGGTAAATCGTCGGGCATGGCATCACCGATGTCTCCGCCAGCGGAGCCCGAGTTCGGTGCGAAGCACCCGGGTACCAGCAGGACGCTCGCACATGCGAACACGCGTGCCTTCATTCGCCCGTCCCCGACGATCCCGAGCCCTCGCCCGTGCTGCTGCCATCCTCGTCCAGCACGCAATACCCCCGCTCGGTGCAGCGCGCATCGACATCACAACACGCCTCGTCGTCCGAGCACCACGAGGCATCATCCAGGGCCGGAATGCACGCAAACTGGCAGGCGAGCGGGCCGCGGGTCTGAGTTTGCGCATCCCAAGTCGCCGCACAGGACTCGGTCCCGTTGCAGTCCTCGGAGGCCTGACACGCATCGTCCGAGGCTGTCCCGGACGACGACGCGGCAGCATCGCCCGTGGTCGTGGTCGTGGCATCGGTGTCGCACGACTCCAGGCCGCCAGTTGGTTCGCCGTCGGGACGCTCCGTATCGCGGCAGCCTCCGGCGGGTAAGTCCTCCGGCATGTAGTCCGAAAAGCTATCGCCTTCGGCCGCCGTGCTGTCGGCGCAGCCGCCGAGCAGACCCAGCGCCAAGATCCATCGTCCGTGGTGTTTCATCGTGATGCTGCACCTGTCGTATCGGTATCCCCGCCGCCGGCGCTGGTGCTTTCCGCCGACTCGCCGTCTTCAGGCGGCACGCAGTATCCACGCTCGGTACACGTCGCGCCCTCTTCACAACACGCCGCATCATCGGCACACCAGCGGGCATCGTCGAAGCTGCCGACACACGCGAAGGTGCACGTCGTGGCGTCGGGCTGCTGCGCTTGGGCATTCCAGACTGCGGAGCAGACGCCCGCCCCGAGACACTCGTCGGTGCTCGAGCACGACCCCTCAGGACGCCCCCCGCTGCTCGTGTCAGCAGCGCCTCCGGTGGTGCTGGTCGACGTCGTCGGCTCGGTTTCGGTCTCGCACCCACTCGTAGACGTGCCTTCGGTTTCGCACTGCCCGGCAGGCAGGTCGTCCGGCATGTAGTCGATCAGGTCACCGTCGTCGGAGTCGCAGGCAGCCAGCGCGACCGCCACGAGAATGGACAAGCGTTTCATTCCGTATCCCCCACGGTGGTGCTGCCGGACGCATCATCGATCACGCAATAGCCCCGTCGTGTGCACCGAGCCTGAGGGTCGCAACACGACGCGTCGTCGATGCACCACTGCGACTCGTTGAGCACGTCGATGCATGCGAACGCACAGGTCGCGGGAAGTGGCTGCTGCGCGTCGGCGTCATAGGCCGATGCACACACGCCCGACATGCAGTCATTGGTGGACGCACACTCGGGCTGCGACGCGTCGTCACCCGCGGTCGAGCCACCCTCGTCCCCAGCTGCGCTGCCGGAGGGCTCGCCCTCGGTCTCGCAGTCATCTGTGTCGCCGCCTGTGGCACCGTCGGTGTCGCAGTGACCAGCGGGGAGCGTCTCGGGATCCACCCCGATCGTCGGGCCGTCCGCAGCCGACGAGGCCTGGGCATCGTCTTCTTCGGTCGAGGCGCCGCAGCCGACCGCCCCGAGCCCGGCCGCGACCAGCGCAGCCGCAATCCAATCCAAGCGCATGCGATCACGGTAGCGGCAAAACGCGCTCTCGGCCCGCGAAATCCACGGTTTGGGGACATGCGAAATCGCCAGCTGGGGATCGTGATCGTTCGGCATGCGGGCGGCACTACCCCCCGGACCCCTCCTTTCGGAGACCGCTTGCATGACTTCTTCCGCGTCCTTGCCCCCCCTTCGTCGGGCGTTGCTCCATCCCGCGTGGCTCATCGCCGTCGGAATGCTCGCCCTCAACGACCACGTGCTCAAGGGCTCTGGCTGGGCCCCTGGCTGGCTCACCGGAAAGCTCAGCGACGTCGTTGGGCTGTTCGCAGCGCCGCTGCTGCTCGCGGTCTTGCTCCGCGTTCGCGGCCGCCGAGCCTGGGCCGCGTGTCACGTCGCGATCGGTGTGGTGTTTGGGGGGATTCAGGTCTCGACCGGGTTTGCCGACGCCTGGAGCACCGCAATGGGGCTGGTGGGCTTTCCCTGGGTGATCACCAGTGACCTGACCGACCTATTCGCGCTGCCGCTCCTCGCGCTGAGCCACGCGGTCATCCCCAAACTCGCGCTTCACACGAAGAAGCGAGCCCGGGCCGCGGAAGTTGTGGTGGCGGGCACGGGCGCGCTGGCCTGCGTGGCGACCAGCCCAGGCGTTGAAGATCCGTTCTTCAGCTCGTTTGACGCCGATACGTACATCCACAACGGCAACAGCTACGACATCGTCGTCCGCATTCGCGAGCTGCGCCCGAGCGTTGCGCTGGACTGCAACATCATCGAAGAGGACCCCTCCGCCCTGCTTCGCGAACCGGTGTTCGGAGATGTCTCGAGTTGGACCCTCGCGCCCGACGCGACGATGCCCGTCATCGAGATATGGGATCGCCCCGAACGCGACTGCCACATGGCCATGATCGACGCGGACAACCTCGCGCCCATGATCGTGTTCTGGCGACAGGGGCAAATCCCAACCGCATGGGTCGAAGGGGTCGGCATTACCGAAAACGCACCGGGCTGGATCGACATTAGCTACGACGACGACGGGAACGGGAGCTACGACACGGCCGAAGACATCCTGTTCCCCATCGTAGACGCACCCGCCGACCTCGAAGGCATCTGCGCCCCAACGGACCCCGGCGTGCGGTTGGCGTGGAGCGACGCGCCGAGCGGTGACTGGCGTCTCGCCAACATCGACGAAGGCCTCGACGGCTGCGTGTCGATGTCGCTCCAGACGGGCCTCGAGGCCGAGCTCGAAGCCGAAGGCCGTCCCTTCACGGTGTGTGTGCCCAGCGGCGCGTTCCCCTTCGAAAACGGCGACGCGGTCGAGCTGCGCGAAGTGTCCTTGAACGCCGGCGGCATCCTGCTGCAGCTGTGGGGACTCAATCCTTCGACGAATGCCTACGATGGGGGCTCAACCGTCCTCGCTTTGCACCGCGGCGGTCGGCTCGAGGACGTGTTCGGCATGACCGCCTTCACCTCGGTCGACCCCGACTGCGCGCCGCATGCCGAGGAAAGCTGCGGCACGGTCATGCAAACGGCGAGCGTGTCGCTCAACGGCGGCGGCTATGAAGGCGTCACGCTGCGCCGAAGCGGTGCGCCCACGATCGCGCGTGGCGACGGTCAAACGACGGAGCTGTACCTGGTCCACGCTGCGCAGCAGTACTTGGTGGACAGCGAGTGTGAAGACGGTGGCTGGTCGCTCGGCCCCGACATGGAACTGGTCGCGATTCGCCGCGCCGAAGGAGGCGAATGACATGAGCTTGAACACTGCACTTTGGAAGACGATGTTGATGGGCGCTGCGGCGCTCGCACTGACGGCCTGCGCGGACTCGGCGGACTCCGGCCTCGAAGGTGACGGCGTCGGAGGCGCGGGCGTTGCCCAAGGCGGCGCGCAAGACTTCGGCCAGTTCCGCCAGATCCTCGACGACGGCGAGCTTCCGCATCCCTCCACCCTCGACGACGTCGGCTTCTTCAACGAACACAAGATCGAGCTGCCCACGCCGGACTGCGGAGACGACGTATGCCTGCATGGCCAGCTCGGCGTGATGGGCAACATGATCACGGGCAGCAACTGCACGCTGATGCTGCTGGGCATGAACACCTCGGTCGACCCCAACACGTTCGAGCGCCCTCCCCTGAATCTGGCGATCGCCGTCGACACGTCGGGCTCGATGGCTGGCGACAACATCTTCCACCTGCGCGAAGGTCTGTTCCGCATGCTGGACGATCTTCGCCCCGAGGACCGCGTCACGCTGGTCGGGTTCGATGGCGAGGCACGGACGCTGGTCGAGTCCGTCGCGGGCAACGATCCAGCACTGGCCGAGGCGATCGGCACGCTCGACGCCGACGGCTCCACGAACATCTATGACGGACTGCGCACGGCGTACCGGGCGGTCGAGTCCTACGCCGAGGACGGGCGACAAAACCGCGTCATCTTGCTTTCGGATGGAGCGACCACCGCGGGCATCACCGATGACGCGCGCATCACCCAGATGTCGCGGCAATTCAACGAGCTCGGCTTCGGCCTGACCACCATCGGCGTAGGCGACAGCTTCGACGCCGACCTGATGCGTGAACTCTCCGAAACGGGTGCCGGCGCGTTCTACTTCCTCGAGGACAGCGCCGCGGTGCAGGAAGTGTTCGAGGAAGAGGTCAAAGCGTTCCTCGTACCGCTCGCCACCGACCTCCGCATCGACATCGACGTCCGCGAAGGCTACGACCTGCGAGCCGTCTATGGCACCAAGAACGCCGACGTCTTCGGCAACCAGGCTGCGATCGACATCGCGACCGTGCAGCTCGCCGGTCGGACGTCGGTCGACGACGACGCGGGTGGCCGACGCGGCGGCGGCGGGGCGATCATCGCCGAGGTCATTCCTGTCGACCCGACCGTCGGCGCTGGCGAAGTCGGCTCACTCGTCATGACGTACACGCTCCCCGACAGCGGTGACACAGTCGTTCAGGAGGTCCCCATCACCTCCGCCCTCGCCCCGGGTGACACGCCCGAGAAGGGTTCGTTCGAGGGAGAGAGCGTCGAGAAAGCCTTCGTGATGCTCAACATCTACGCCGGCTTCGACATGGCTGCTGCGCGTGCGTCGTACGGTGACCTCGGCGGTGCACTCGGCGCGCTCGAGCCGCTGCGAAACTCGGTGCAGACCTGGCTCGAGGACAACGACGATGCCGACATCGAAGACGACCTCGTCTACATCAACCGGTTCATCGAGAACCTGCGTCGCGCCGGCGCAGAGTCCCCGCCGCCCGAGCGACGTCCACCCGAGATCTGGCCGGTCGACTGAGGTTCGACCCGGCGTCCGCCCCACCCCGAGCGCCTCGCGGTAGGCCTCGGGGTGTTCGTGTTCGACCACGGAAGCCTTGCTTCCGCGTGCCGGCACGGGGTGACAATTTTGTCGGACCCAAACGCTCGATCATGACGTGGGCGCCAGGTAGAGCCAGCTAACCCGCTGAAATCACGCGGCACAGCATGTGCACACATGCGACTACCATGGCCATTCGCCACGCCCTGACTTCGCTTGCTCTTGCTTCGCTCCTCCTGCCCGGCTGCTCGGACCCGGAGGGCCCCACCCCCGACGGCAACGCGGGCGGAACCGGCACCACGACCGCGGCAGACCCAGGGTCCGAGACCGAAGCATCCGAACCGGGCGCTGACACCGACGCCGACGATGACGAGCCAGCAGGCGAGGACTCGTCGAGCTCCGGTGGTGACGCGGATGTCTGCGACCTTCCGGAAAACGATGCGCTTGGCGATGCGGTTGCGATCACGATTCGAAACGACAGCGCAGAACCCCGCTTCATCGTCGCGGAAGGATTCTGCGGGCAAGAGCCGTTCGAAATCTTGGTCGACGACGCCGTCGTCGTCCACGACCACCCTCGCGCCTTCTATACCGCTTGCGACCAGTGCGGAAACCTCTGCGGCAACGGCACGTCACCGGGGCTCATCATCAACCCCGGACAGTCGGCGGAGGTCGAGTGGAACGGCGGATATTGGGCAGCAGTCGACCGACCGGAGGCCTGCACGGAACAGATCTGCGCCGAAAACCCCGGCGAGACCCCCAGTGAGTCCTGCAGCGTACTTCAGTCGATCGAGAACGGAATGGAGTTTGGCGTCCGCGTCTACGTCCACGAAACCTGCCCTCAGGGGGACGAGGACGACTGCACCTGTGACGACGACGTGTGCCCGTATGGGGCGGAAGAGGTCAGTGGCGGCACGATCGTCGAAGCGCTCGGCACCTTCCCGGAAGGTGCGACGCTGGTGATCGAGTAGTCGCCGACTCAATGCCGGGGACGCCGCGCGCGTCCTCGGCAGCGGACCTCAACGCCGCATCATCATCACGTTGACCTGCCCTGCGCGTCGCCCCGAGGACAACGCGATCGTGACGTTCTGCGTTCCTGAGGAGAAATGGAACGCGAAGTCGAAGAAGACCGAGCGCCCGCGCTTGCCAGCCACGAAGTCGCGAAAGATGCCTTCGAATCCCTGCACCGCCGTACACGGCGCGACCTCTCGGAAGAAGTTCCGTCCGATCACACGCGCGCGCGAAAACCCGGTGAGGCGAGCTTCGGTCTCGTTGTAGAACAGGACGCGTCCAGTGCGGTCGAGGACGACGAGTCCGTAGGGAAGCTGATCGAGCTGCTCTTCGTCGACGCGGTTGACGTAACCCACATCGACGCCGCTGGGCGGAGATACGTTCGCCGGGGGCGGTGGTGCGAACCCGCTGGCCCGGGGTGCATCGTGATGCAGGCGCGGCACGGCAGGCGGAGCCACTGCGGGCAAATCCTTGTAGGTCGGCGGAGGCGGAAGCGTTGCGGTCCGACCCGGCTGTGTGAACTCGCTCTCCGCGGCCGACAAGGAGTACTCCCCACTCGATCGCTGACCGCCGCGGAGTCGCTCGTTTTCATCGCGAAGCGCGGTGACTTCAGCCTCGAGCTGCTGCAACCGCCGAAACACGGCGTCGAGTGAGCGCGAGTTTTCAAAGGGCGCGGTCATCAGGCCGCCTCCCGTTCGGGCACGAGCCGCATCATCTCGCGGGCCACCGAAGCAGCGCGCACCCACGGGTACGGCGTACCCGCGGCCGCCTCGAGCCACAGCATGCGGCCATCGGGTGCGACGTGCGTGGCGTCGACGTAGCCGGGTCCTTCGGCAACGATGCCAAGTGGCGCACCGAGTTCGTCGCGGACCAACGGAGCCCATCGCTCGAGGGCCGCGGTGATCGAACCGATGCCCGAGCTGCGAAGCACGTGCCCGACTCCGACGACACCCCCCGATGGCGCACCGAACGTGGCCGAGTGCAACGCCACGTGTTTCGACAACCGCTGCAACGGCTCAAAGGCCGCGAGCTCGGCCGCGCCGATCCGGCGTCTCGGATCCGTCGACCCGGTCATCGCGGCCATCAGCCCCGTCGAGATTCCCACGCGCGCCAAGGCGACGCGGTCGGCGGGCACCCCTTCAGAGAGACACGTCAGCCAACGCGTACCGGCGTGCACTCGAGTCCGCTGCGCGACGACTTCCACGCCGGCGTCACTGCGCCACGTCACGCGCCACACCTCCTCGGCGACGCCCCCGAGCCGGGCGGCGAACGAAGCGGCGACCGAGCGTGCCCATGGTTCGCCAGCAGAACCCCACACCATGCCGTCGCCCGCGGTGACGACGGCCGCAGCCGTCGATCCGCGCACCACAGAGCCCAGCAGCTCCTGTGTGAACGACTCAGCATCCAGCGCGAGGCGATGCCGAGGTATCGTCGCCCCGGCCGGCAGGTCGCACAGCGCCCGCACGGCGTCGAGCTCCCGCTGCACGTCGGGGTCGATGGGGGGCGCGAGGGCCGGCATCGGTGTCGGCCTGCGAAACATAAGCGCTGCCACGACCCCAACCACGACCCCAGACAAGCCAGCTGCCAGCGTGACGATCATGCGACGCTCCGCGCATCCGGCTTGACGGTCAGCAGCCGAAGGTCGTGCACGACGGCTCCCACGGGTGTGGTGCCGGCGACGAACACTACTGCGAGGCTGTCGTCATCGATGTGGTGAAGGACGAAGCTGCCCGACTCTGCGGTGAGGATCTGCGTTTGAAGCATACCGACCGACATCTCTTGGGACAGGCGTTGCCCGAGGTCGACGAGGCCGACTGCAAACGAGATCGCCGAACGAAGCGCGATGATGTCGTCCCCGGCGCTCGCGCGAACCCGGCCATCGAGCCCGATGACGGCTGCGGCGCGAACCCCCTCCGATGCCACCACGAGTCGGCGCAGATCGACCCCGGCCGAACGATGTTCTTGGAGTGCTCCTCCCACGTTCGCTGGATTACAGCGCCTGCTCTGGGTGTCAAACGAAGCCCGCGAGAAAGCCTGCACCACGTGCCTGAGGGGGACCGAACAATTCGTTCCGGCGCCAACCACGAAGAAGCCCGCGGGACATCCGCGGGCTTTTCGCATCGAAGGCTTGGGAGATCAGCCTTCGGCCTTCTCCCCGCCGCACGAGCCTTCGGCCTTCTCGCCGCCGCACGAGCCTTCGGCCTTCTCCCCACCGCACGAGCCTTCGGCCTTCTCCCCACCGCAGTGGCCTTCAGCAGGGTGATCGTCTGCAGCGCAAGACGCTTCGCCCGCTTCGCCGGCGGGTGCAGCTGCTTCGGGAACTTCCGTTGCGGGCTTCTCTTTGTCGCAGCCCGTCATGACGAGGGCGCCCGAGCCCAAGAACGCGAGGGTGGTCGCAATCTCTTTGAGATTCATGATGCAACCAGGGTCTCACCGACACGAGAACGCGTCGAGGGCGCTCCGAGCGGCAGCTAGCGCTGCCGCCAAAAACACCAACGATTTCGGGCACAAGGAAGGCTTGGCAGCCGATTTAGTTTGGCTCGATGCGGACGAGTACGCGGTCCAGGATCGCGAGCGATCCCAGCGGGATGGTCTCGCCCGGCGCCAACGCTTGAAAGGTACCGAGCTCTCGAATCACGCGAAGCCGTCGGTAGGCGACCGGCTTTTCATCTCGCGAGACCCGGCGGTACACGCCCTCCAACGAACCCAGCGAGTCGAGACGAAGTCCCTCGACCGTCGCCGTGAACGTGCCCGGCGACTCGATCGCAGGACCATCGACGTCGAAGGGTTCGCCAAGCTCGAGGCGATAGAGGACCGGTTGGGTTCGGCTCCGCGAAGTTCTCCCTGATGCTTCGCCAAGGAGCGTGACGGTGAGTCCATCGCACGGCACCGAACCGACGGTGGGAACGGCATGCATCACGGAGGCGTCTGCCGATGCATGGGACGCACGCGGCACGCTGCCTGGCGTGGTCGGTTCGCCGTTGGGTTGACCCGGAAAGGTCGTGTCCCCACCGATGCCCGGAATGCCCGGCATGCCCGCGAGCGAGGTCTCGACGTCGGTGATGTCACCGTTCCGGCCAACGGGCACCGGTGCACCCATCTCCACTCCGCACCAGCCGCAGAATTTGTGCTTTGCGTAGTTCTGCCCACCGCAGGCGCGGCACTTGAGGTCCAGCTTCACGTGCGATGCGGAACGGGCCGAGCGCTGCGGCACCCATGGCCGCCGTTTCCCCATCGTTCCCGTATTCCGCATGACCCCAAAAGCAGAGTACCCGAGAGGGGCGACGCTCCGGAAGCCAATTCCCCGTCACGCGAGCGCGGCGCGCGAGATCACCCAAGTCGACCGCCACGCCGTCTCGCAACAGCCCGGCACCGAAGCGCGCCGCCGCGGCCGCCTCTTCGTGGGCTGCACTTGGTGCCCACCAATGGAAGAGACCTCGTCGGCCCACGCGATGCCGCGCGGTGCGTCTGCGGTGGACACGTTCTCGTCGTCGTCGCTCCCAACGAACGGACAGGGGCCGTCACCGCCAACGGTTCACGTACAGCACCACACCCGTGGGTGGATCTATGTCGAACTCAAACGAGCCCCGCCCAACCCGGGAACCCTCTTGGCATGCAGCTCAGCGGTCGAGCGGGCTGCGGCCGGAGGCGACGCGGTAGTCGGCGTGGGCGCGATGGTAGTCCGCAAGCGCGGAGACGGCCGAGGTCTGTGCATCGGCAAGGGCAAGCTCCCGAAGGTTCACCACCACGAGGTCACTCGCGCCTTCGGTGAATCGCGTACGTTCGGCATCAGCAAGCTTGGCCGCCGCTTCGACTTGCTCTTCGGCCAGCCGCCAGGTGCGAAGCGCGGCCATCAGGTCGACGTGCGCCTTGCGAACCTCGGCGCCCACCTTGTCCCGAAGACCCCGCGTCTTCGCATCCACGCCCGAGAGTTCGGCGCGCGCCGCCTTGAGTTCACCTCGCGCCTTTCGAAGCGGGATCGGAACCGAGAAGATGAACCCGATGCCCCACTCCGTGGGGCGCAAGTCGGCTTTTCCGTCCCCGAAGTCGCGTGCCACGTAGCTCTGCACCGAAACGTCGGGGGCGCGCTGGTTCTTCGCCAGCCGTACTTCGACCTTCGCCGCCTCGCGCTCCGCAGCGATCTCGGCCATCTCGGGACGCCGCTCGACCGCGTCTCCGACGTCGGTCTCGAGCTCATCGGTCGAGACCGCACGTGGCTCGGGGAACGCCACCGGCACGCGCTTTCGCGTTGCCCGGACCGGCTCCAGGTCGTCGTTTCGAAGGAACAGCGACAGCTCGATTGCGGCCTTGGAGAACTTGCGCTCCGCCGAGACGACCTTGGCCTCCCGCGACAGCACGAGGCGCAGGTTGTCGACCGACTTGATCGCCTCGACCGCGCCGGCCTCGACCTGCGCGTCGAGTGCCTTCTGGCGCGCGCGGGCAAGCTCGAGCAGCTCTTCGGCGATCGCGACGTTGCGGCCCGCCGCGACCCAGGCCCAATACGCCTCGGCCGCTTCGCGCTGCAGCTTCAGGCGTGCCGTGTCGACACCGGCACCGGCACCGCGCAGCTTGGCCTTGGTTTGGGCGATCTTGGCGCGCCTCGGATCGATCGGACCCCCCTTCCAGATCGGTACGTCGATGCCGGCCCGGAGCTCGCCCGCATTTCGCGTCTGCAGGTCGCCCTTGTAGACGGGGAAGTTGCCCCATCCGAAGCGATAGCCCGCGTAGACCGAAGCACCCCACACCGGCGTGGCCTGCTGGATCGACGCATCGATCTGCGTGGTGTCGTAGTAGCCGACCGGAGCCCACTTCGTCTTGAGCGAGAGCTTGGGATCGAACCCGCCCCGGGCCGCGAGCGCCTTGCCATCCGCGGCTTCGACCTTCTGTCGAGCCCCTTCGAGCTTGGGGTGCGTCCGGTCGACCGCTTCGAGCACCTCGGAGAGGCGCAGCGGCTCCTCCGCACGCGCGGTTTGAGGACCCAGCCAGAGCGCCAGAGCGACGGCGCAGAGGGTGAGCGTTCGTTTCATTGCTTGGCCAGCGCGCCGTCTTTGCCGCCCTTGCCACCTTTGCCGGCGGCGTCTTGCGGAGCGTTGACGGCAGGGGGGAACCCGTTGAAGAGACGCCAGAGCTCGTAGCCGAGGCTGACCTGGTTGAGCAGCACCCAACCGTTGGCCCGCACGCCTTGGCGGAGGTAGCGATTGTCGGGCCAAGGGTCTCCGTCTTCGTCGGGGACGACCACGATGCGGAACTGGCCCTTGCCGTTGTCGGTGGCGTCAACGAACGAGACCGTACCGCCGAAGGTACCCACCGCGACGGAAGGCCAACCGACGAACTGCACCGCCGGCCACCCTTCGAACTGAATCCGGACGTGACGGCCCGGCGTGATGAGCGGAGCATCGTTGCCGTCCATCCACAGCTCAACCGCGCGTCCGGACACGTCGGGCACGAGCACCGCGAGCGTATCGCCCTCTTTGACAACTTCACCGCCCTCTTTGGCCTGCAGACGGAACACGGTGCCGGCTCGAGGCGCGACGACTTGCATCTGCTGCTGCCGTGCGAGCTTGACCTCGATCTTGGCGAGGTCGGCTTCGGCCTTGGCCTGGTCGCTCTTGGCCTTCTGCAGCGATGCGCGTGCATCCTCGACCTTGGCCCCCGTGTCGCCCTGGACCTTGGAGCGGTCGGCCTTGGCGGCTTTGACTTCGCGGCGCGCGGCCGAAAGCGAGGCTTTCTCTTTTTGGACCTTCGCTCGACCGGTCCGCGCCTTCATCTTGGCGACCTCGAACTTGCGCGTGGAGACGAGGCCTTCGTCGTGAAGCTTCTCGATTCGGGTCAGGTTGAGCTCGGCGGCCTCGAGCTCCGCGATCGCGGCGTCGTAGAGCCGGCTGGCGCCGTCGAGCTTGTCGGCGGCGATTTGCTGCTTGAGCCCCGCACCCGTCATGGCCGCCGTGCGCGCCCCGTCGAGGCTGGTGATCTTGGCCTCGGCGACGACCTGTGTCAGCTTAGCGGCCTCGAGTCGCGCGACGATCGCGGTCCGCTCCCGCTCGATGCGGTTGACCAGCTCGGGGTCGTTGTCGGCCAAATCCACGATCGGCTCGCCGCGCTCGACGTGGTCGCCCTCCTGGACGTGCCACCGGACGACCCTGCCCTTGATCGGGGCCTCGACGGTCTGCTGTCGCTCGAGCGGTGCGTACGCGGTCACGCGGCCCGAGCCACGAACGGACTGCAGCCATGGCGTGACGAAGAGCGATGTGATCGCAACGGCGACGCCGAACACGAGCATGTACGCGAGAATCCGTGCCCCATCGACAGGGCCTGCCGCAGCAAGAGGGCTGGGGGCGATCGTTCCAGAGCGGGACTTCATGACACGGTCTCCAGGCGGCGGTCGTGGATACGGAATTGACGCGTGCAGCGGCGCCGCACTTCGGGGTCATCGGAGACGACGATCAACGTCCAGGGCGCTGCCGGCTCGAAGATCATGTCGAGCAGGTGCGAGAACGCCTCGTCGGATAGACCGAGTCCATCGAGGGCCCGGTCGAGGAAAAGCGCGCGAGGCTGGTGAGCAAGCCCCCGCACGAGCGCGAGACGTCGCTGCTGACGCTCGGAGAACGGCGCACCGTTGGGCAACATCGCCTGGTCGAGCGCTTTGGGAAGCACGTCGACGGCGTCCTCCATCTCGACCATCTGCAGTAGGCGGCGCGTGTCGGGCTCGGGAAGCGGCACGCCGCCCAAGAACAGGTTGTCCATCACCGACCCGGCGACGAAGGTGGGCGACGCGACCGTGACGACGAAGTTGCGGATGGACGCGAGGTCGGCCCGCCGAAGGTCGAGGCCGTCGTACTGCACACCCCCGAGGTCCGCCGAGCGGTCGCCGCTGAGCACCGAGAGGAGCGTGGATTTTCCGCTCGCGCTCTCGCCGTCGAGCAGGACCCGCTCGCGCCGATCAATCTCGAAGGCGACCTCGTTGAGCAGGGTCGCTCCGCCGCGAGAGACCTTGAGCTTGCCGGCCGCGATCGTGAGCGGCTCCCCGGAGACGAGTCGCTCACCGCCCTGGCGCTCGATCGGAAGGTCGAGCACCTGACCGACCTTTGCGACGCCGACGTTGAGGTCGTAGAGCTTCTCGAGGTTCTTGCCCAGCTTGGCAAACGCCGCGCCCATCGCCGTGACGACGAGCTCGGCGGCGACGAGCTGACCCAGCGTGAGCTGCCGTTCGATGACGAGGTAGCCACCGACGCCGAGCAGAGCGACGATCGCGACAACCCGGAGCACGATGCCGCCGCCGATCTGACGAAGCAGCACGCGGAAGTGATTCTTGCGCGCGGTGAGGTAGTCACGGGCGAGCAGGTCGGCGCGGTTCCAGGCGTGGTCGCGCGACGACGAGGCCGCGAAGAGCTTGGGTGCACGCGCGATGTCTTCGAGCCAGGCCACCACGCGGTACTTCGCGGAGGACTCTTCCTTGGCTGACTTCGTCGCGCCGCGGCCGAGCGCAAACACGACGAGCAGAAGCAGAAGCAGGACCAGGTCGAAGGCGAGCAGCAGCGGGTGGTAGAACCCGAGCAGAATCATGCCGACCAAGGTCTGCAGCGTGAGGCTGAGACCATCGAGCAGCAGCGTCGACAGCGACTTCTGGATGGTCACCACGTCGAAGAAGCGGTTGACCAGCTCGGGGCTGTCGGTCTCGTCGTGGACTTCATCGGGCACCGCGGCGAGACGGCGGCCAAAATCATCGGCAACGCGCACGAAGATCCGCCGCTGCAGAACCTCGACGACGTAGGCCTCGAAGATGCGCAGCGCGCCCGCAAACGCGAGGCCGAAGAACAGCAAGATCGAGAGGACGACCAGTGGCTGCAGGGCGGTGCCGAAGGCGACCGAGTTCACCACCGCCTGTGCAGCGACGGGCGTTGCGATGCTGAGCAGGCCGATCACGATCGCGTAGATCGCAATGACGCCGAGCTGGCTGCGCTCGAGGTTGAGGAACGAACGCAGTCGTTTCCACGGGCGGCCGGCCAACTCTGGGCGCGTCTGGGACGACACCGTCTCGAGCGGCAGCATGGGCTCGAAGTGCAGCCACTCCCCAGTGGCCAGCAACTCCTGGATGCGAGCGGCCGTCAGCGTGCCTTCCGACGTCCCACGTGCGCTGACGAAGACGACGTGAAAGCGGTGTCCACCGCGGCCGGCGACGATGAGCCAGCGTCCGTCATCGAGCAGCGCGAGCGCCGGAGGCTGCAGCTGGATCCCCGTCTCGACGCGGGCGCGGCGAACCGTGAGACCGAGCTCCGCTGCCGCAGCAACGGCGGCATCGGTCCCGACGGTGTTCCTGGTATGGCACCGAGCGACAGCGCGACGGGCCGCGTCCGCAGACACGGGACTTCCCGCCGCGGTCGCGACGCGCTCGAGCGCGTGAGCGGTCGCCGCGATGGCGTGCTCGGTGCCGGCCGGTGCCGGGGTTGGGCTTGAAGCGCTTTCGGTCACGATGTGGCTTTCTCGATCCGTCGTCAGCTCAGCGGGGGCCCTGAACCTGAAAACATGAAATCGTTTTCATGTATAGGTTGACATGAAAACTCCGTCAACATACTTTCTACACGAGCCATCCCTCTGCCATGGCCAGTGCAACCACAGACGAAGGCGCCGCCGAACTCCACGGGTGGACGTTCCTCAGCAACTACGCGCACGTCCTCGTGTGCGTCGCCCGTGACCCGGACGTCACCCTGCGCGAGGTGGCCGAGCACGTCGGCGTCACCGAGCGAGCCGTTCACCGCATCCTCAGCGAACTCATCGCGGCGGGCGTGGTCAGCAAGGAGCGAGAGGGCCGACGCAACCATTACTCGGTCAACCTCGACGAGCCGATGCGACATCCCCTCGAGGAAGGGAAGACCGTCGGCGATCTGCTCTCGGGCGTGCTGACCAAAGCCGACGCCGCGCGCCTCGGGCTGCGGATCGCCGCGCCGCGCCGCAAGAGCGGCTGAACGGCCGTCACGGCTCCAGACCCAATCGCTCCGGCTCGACGATGCGAAGGGCCGCCGCGTGCGTGGCGTCGAGCACCGGTGGCGGTGCCTTGCCGGCTTCGTGCGCCTCTTTCCATCGGGCCGCGCAGAGGCACCAGCGGTCGCCGGGGACCAGGCCGGGAAAGCGATACTCCGGGTGCGGCGTGCTCAGGTCGTTCCCTCGCGCCTTGGTGAAGGAGAGAAAGTCCTCGGTCATCTCGGCGCAGACGACGTGCACACCCCGGTCTTCGGGCCCCGTGTTGCAGGTGCCGTCACGGGTCCAGCCAGTCATCGGGTCGGTGGAGCAGACTGCGAGCGCGCCGCCGCGAACGTTGCGGACCGCGCTGCTGGACGCGGCTGCCTCGGGGCTGCACGCGTCGCCTTCGGGGCCGATGCCCAAGCACGCGGGCGGCGTAGCGGGCGTGGACGAGGCAGCCGAGGTGGGCTCGGCGGCCGGTGCCGCCTCCGGCGTGGTGCAGCCCACGACGGCCAGACAGCTCCCCACGACGGCACTGCGCATCACGCAGTTGGTAGCGCACCCCGCCCCGCTCGCACGCCGATGGGGCCTCAACGGGGGGTGACGTACTGCAGACGGCCTTCGGCGAGGGCCCGCGCGACCTCGAGCTGGAACGCGCGCTCATGGTGGTTCTCGACCTCGTGCAGCTCGGCGTTGACATGAGCGAACAGCGCGAGCAGGAGCCAGGCCAGGGCTTCTGGCGAGGGGGCGTTGAGCGCATGCAGCACCATCGGGTGGTCGGGGTGCACGAAGAGGTTGTCCCCGTCGACCACGCAGGGCGCGTCGCGGACCTTGCCTTCGGCGTGCACCCAAATGTGCGTCGGAAACGCGCCTGCATCGGCCCGCAGTCCATGGAGCCAGTGCACGAGCGTGTCCTTGAGGACGATCGTGTCGGGATCGTCGACGGGCACCGTGTGTGGACCGGCGCCGAGCGTACGGACCGGCTTGAGAATGACCCGGGACTCGTGGACGGTGCGCTCGACCCAGGTCCGCAGGTGAGCGGGAAGGTCGGCCGCGAGTCGCTCGAACACCCGTGCCTGCGCGTCGGCGGCCGATTCTTCGAAGCGCGCGCAAAACAACCGAAGCACGCGCCAGCCACCCATCGTCGCTCCGTGGACCGAGGCGAACACGGGCAGCGCCAGAATCCGGTCGACGAGCGCAGCCGACAGGCGAACGTGCGGCGGTCCGTCCCCCGTATCGGTCATCGTCAGATGACGGGATGCGTAGTCGAGCAACAACCGGACGCAACGGTCGTGCTGGTCGAGTCCCTTGCCGCGCGTGAGTGACCCGAGCAGGTCGTCGAGACACGCTTGGCAGGCCGCTCGCACCCGCTGCTCGAGATCGGTGAGGCGGTCGACATCCCACTCGACCGAGACGTCGAGACGGACCCACCCCACGCATTCATGTTCGACCGCGAGCTCGGTGAGGCGTCGCGCGCGGTCCCCCTCGGGCAGCAGCACGGCAATGTCGGGATGATGCGATGCATCGGTCGGCACGCCGACCACGCCACGTACGCCTGGGGCTTCGATCTCTCGACAAACGAGCCAGCCGTGTGCGTCGGTGGGATCGCTGTCGAGCAGGGCGAAGTCGAAGGCGCCGCGTACCGGGCCCAGGCGCGCAAGACAGCGATGCAGCCACGGAGACGCGACGACCGCGGTCGGCAAGCCCCCCTCGGCTTCGATCGGGCGCGTCAGTGCGCCCAGCTCTGCGAACGCGTGGCCGAACAGCAGCGGTAAGCCCTGCGTGAAGGACATGGCCGCGATGACCTCGTCGATCGAGTGCGCCCGCTCGTCCGCGCCGAGAAACAACTTCAAGGAGAACACCTCGGGGACCGGCGTTTCGACGCCGCGATGCAGCACCTCGCACACGTACCGCTGCAGCAAGCGCGCGGCATGACGGCGGCATTCCATCCAGTCCTCGCGCGCGGCGGCCTCGACGGGTGCCCGAGGCGTACGTCCCCTGAAACGCGCGATCAGACCTCGAACGAGCGCGGCCTCGTGAGCGACAGGGTCCCCAGATTCGACCAGAAGTGGATGGTCGACATAGGGACGTAGACCGACGGCGAGGTCGCGACACACCGCTGTACCGATGGACGCCAGCACCTCGCGCTGGTCGACACGCACGTAGGTACTCTCCCCAAACAGCGCGACAACGCTGGCTTCCGCATCGGGGTCGAGCTGCACGATCTTGCTTCGATCGAGTCCCTGGAGGTCGGCCTCGACCCCGTCGACGACCCCGTACAGCAGACCTTCGCACGCGTCCATGAGCGCGGCGACGTCTCGAAGGCTGCAGTCGCGGCCCTCGAGCGTACGCAGCACCGACAGTCCACACAGGTCGACCAGCGGCGCTTCGAGCTGCTCGAGCATGATGCTCGGCGTGCCGTCGTCGCGCGTGGTCAAGCGCGGCACGCAGGTCTGCGCTGCTGCGCGCAGTGCCAACGAGGCCGCGCCGGTCCCCGGTTGCACGTCACGGTCGGCCAGCCCGGTGACGGCGCGACCGAAGGCTCGAGCCAGAGCGGACCCGGCGTGCTGAGCCATGATCTGTGCGATCTCGACGCCCAGCGGGACCTCGGCGCCACCGCGAGGCTCGAGCAGCATGGAGGGTCGCGCGTGCGGCAGCTCGATGCGCAACACGTGTCCTGGGTAGGATGACGACAGCGTTCCCGACCAGAGCAGGCGGTCCGTCGTGACGAGCTCGACCGTGAGCGCGTCGGCGGCCCGGGTGCTGTCGGGCGTGAAGACCGATG
>CAYSPB010000035.1:0-32215 GCA_964432695.1 uncultured Nannocystaceae bacterium | reverse complement strand
CCGCACCGGTTGGACTTGCGTAGGCAGCTCTCCGGAATTCCCGGGGCGGTTCAGGACGAGCGCGAGCATGGGCCACAAGTCAGCCGACTTCATGGGCGGAGGCTTACAAACACGTCCATACAGTACAAGGGTAAACGAGTGCCAGGACACCTCCGCGCCCTGGCACTCGCTGTGTGTCTCTGATGGGCCCCTAGAACGCGCACGCGAGGGGCGTGGGCGTGACCTGGACTGCCCAGAGCCCGTCGGCCTGAAGAGCGATCGAGGCTCCTGCGCCGGAATCGCCGACGTGAGGTTCCGGCGCGATCCCAGACTCGTCGATGAGCCCAGCCGTATTCGTTCCGCCGTAGACAACCGCATCCACGGGCACGGTATCGGCACCGATCGCGTCGGCGGTGATGTCGAACAACGCGACGCCATCGGCGCTTCCGCCTGAGTTTTGCAGGTTCGGCGCAAAGGCCTCAGCCTGATCGTACATCGGCATGTCGCCCATGCCATTCTCGGCCGTTCCGTTCGGGCCACCGACGATGAAGCACTCTCCGGCACCAATCGTGCCAGCAAGCTGGTACGTCGAGAAGGTGTAGTCGGTGCCACCGTTGCCCAGAGAGTAGGCGGACAGGTCAATCGCGGCGTCCGTGCCGTTGTAGAGCTTCACCCACTCGAGACCGTCGTCGCCGCCCGAGTGGTTGTAGAAGACCTCCGCAATCACGAGGCTCTCAGGCGTGACGACATCACCGGTCGCGGTCATTTGGCCTGCTTCTTCTGAAGAATAGCCATCGTCGGTACCGTTGAGGTCGCAGTACGTGTACGTGGTCGCGTTGTCTCCGGAGAAGCGGAACGCATAGTCGTACTCGCCCACGGTCGGAACCGTCAGCGAGGCAAAGTACTCGTCGTTGTTGGCCTCTGCACCCGGTCCTGGGTAGCCCGCGTTCGGAGACGCGTCGATCCATGTCCACCCTGCATCGACGGCGGGATCGGATCCGTCGGGTCCGTAACCGACCTGCCCGCTCACCTCGGGCGCCAGATCATTCATCGTCGTTTGGTCCGTCAGGCCGGCGACGAAGAGTCGGCCGAAGACGTCGACGCTGGTCCCCGACGCTTCGTTGATCGCGGCGGGGAACTGCAGCCGGCAGAACCCGACATCGAACGAGACGCATTCGGTGTTTGCGGCGCCGGGCGTGCCTGCGTTGTCGGCGACGTACTCGACCGTGCCGGCGCACCAGCTCGCGGCGGCGTCGTTGTCGAGCGCGTTGAAGAAATCGGGGTCGAGGTTGAGGCTCTCCCCGGGGCCGGGCGCGAAGCCATCGTAGTCGACGCTGTCGACGATCATGCCGCCGCAGTTGAGCGTGATGATGTCGCCGCCGTTGGCGATGAAGTAGTTCTCGTCGTACTCGTAGTCCGGCACGAAGCCAATGTCGGCCTCGCTGGCCGGAGCGAACGTCAGGTAGCCGCCGGGCGGGATGGTCAGGTCGACGTCGAGCATGATGATCTCTTCGCCCTTCACGCCGGAGATTTCGCAGCCGCCGAGCTGGTAGGTGGTGTCGTCGCTGGGGTTGTGGACCTCGAACCACTCACCGTCGGCGTCGGGGATGACGTCGGGGTTCGACATGATTTCCGAGATGATGACGTCACCAGCCATGGGGGTGGCGAAGTTGGTGCAGCCGGCGGTGTCGTAGGCCGAGCAGTCATCCGCGCACGCGAGCGCACCACCGGTGAACCCCATGCCGAGCGTGGTGCAGTCGGCCCCCGCAAGGTCGACACCGTCGCAAACCTCGCCCGCATCCACGGCATCGTTGCCACAGGCCAGGCAGGCCGAGGTGTCGAAGGTGCAGCTCTTCGAGCACGCAAGGTCCCCCGAAAGGAAGCCGATCGACTCGCACGTGGCGCCCGCGAGGTCGTCGCCGTCGCACTCCTCACCGTCGTCGAGCATCGTGTTGCCGCAGTCTTCGTCAGCACCCGTCGAAGTGCTGCCGGTCTCGGCTTCGCCGGTCGAGGTGCTTCCGGTTTCCTCTTCGCCGGTCGAGGTGCTGCCCGTGTCGGCTTCACCGGTCGAGGTGCTTCCGGTATCGGGATCGATGGTGCCGTCCGTATCTTCGGAGGTTCCCGTCGTTCCCGAAGAGCTCGAGCCCGACGAGGTCGGGTCGATCGTCGTGGTGCTCGGCTCCATGGGGATGGCCGCCGTCGTCGTACCTTCGCCGGTGGAACCAGCGTCGGTGTCGCTGGTGACGTCGTCACCGCACGCCGGCGCAGCCAGAAGCAGGAGCAAGGACAAGCGATTGAAGCGAGACATGCCGCGCGGCTTTAGCCTGGCACTGCGTCCCCTTCAAGCGCCTGCACACCGCTCGACGCACTTGTCACACCACGGTCACCCTCCAACGCGATCCCTCACAGCGCCTGCGCCACCGACCGCACCAGGTAGCCTCGTGGACCTAGGTTCGTCGCGGTCACGTCGGCGCGAAGGTCGGCATGGCGAAAGCTGGCCCGAGACCGCCGGAGGGGTGCAGCTGTCCGTCGAAGACGCGACGCGAGCGCGCGGGTTCAGGGCCAGGCAGCGCGGCGAGCACCTTCTCCCGGGCGCGCGCCCGGGCGGCATCGTCGAGTTCCGCCCCGATGGGACATCCAGGCATGCCGAGCATCCATCCCAGCATCGGGCGTGCCCAAGGCGTGTCCGCTACGCCGACGAAAGCCACGAAGGCCAGCGCCAACATGGTGACGGCCCCGAGCACCTGCACGGTCGTCGTTCGCATCTTCATGCTCAGTGTCCGCTAGAGACCGACGATGGTTTCGACGAAGGCCGGGTCGACCAGCGGCGGTGCAAAGCACTCGCTGACATCGCTTTCGGGCACGCTCGCGTCGAGCAAGACGCCAGCGATCAAGCCGATGAATGCGTCGTACTCGTCCTGCGTGATTGCGTCTCCGGCGGCCGTCCTGTTGGCCGCGCAGCAGCCCGACGGGACAAACCCACATCCGGATCGAGCGCGCTACGCTGCGGCATGGAAAAAGTCCGCGGCATCGGTGGGGTGTTCTTCAAATCCAAAGACCCCGGCGCGCTCAAGCAGTGGTACGCGAAGCACCTCGGCGTACCTCTGGATGACCAGGGGTACGTGAGCTTTGGGTGGAAGCGCAGCGAGAACGGTGCAGACGCGATGACGGTGTGGAGCCCCTTCGCTCCGTCGACGAAGTACTTCGACCCCTCTACGCGAGAGTTCATGGTGAACTTCATCGTCGATGACCTCGACGCGATGCTGGGCCAGCTTCGCGAAGCCGGGTGCACGGTCGACGAGACGATCGAAGACGGCGAGTTCGGCAAGTTCGGCTGGGTGCTGGACCCCGACGGTACGCGCATCGAGCTGTGGCAGCCTCCCGCAACGTTCCCCGGGAGCCCGTAGCGTGGCGTCGGGCGGCTCGGTACGATGCCGGCCGATGAAGGTCGTCGTCACAGGGGGAGCCGGATACATCGGAAGCGTCACCGTCGAGCAGCTCGTGGCAACGGGCGCCGAGGTGGTCGTGTTCGACGACCTCTCCCTCGGGCACCGTGCGGCCGTCCACCCCGACGCCACGCTGGTCGTCGGTGACCTCGCCGACCGAGCGGCCGTCGATGCCCTGATGGGGAAGCATCGCCCCGACGCCGTGATGCACTTCGCCTCCCGCTCCCAGGTCGGCGAGTCGATGCGGTACCCCTTCCTCTACGTGGGCGACAACGTCCGCAACGGACTCAATCTCATCGAGAGCATGGTCGCGCACGACGTGAAGCGCTTCATTCTCTCATCGACAGCCGCGCTCTTCGCCGAGCCCGAGACGGTCCCGATCGCGGAAACCGAGCGCATCGTCCCCGGCAGCCCCTATGGCGAGTCGAAGCACATCCTCGAGCGAATCCTGGTGTGGGCCGAGCGCGTGCACGGCATGCGCCACGCCTTCTTGCGGTATTTCAACGCCGCCGGCGCCAGCGAGGCACGCGGTGAGCATCACGACCCGGAGACGCACCTCATCCCGATCGTGCTGCAGGTTGCGCAGGGTCGCCGCGACGCGATCACCGTGTTCGGGGACGACTACCCGACGCCCGACGGCACCTGCCTTCGCGACTACATCCACGTCATCGACCTCGCACAGGCCCACATCCTCGCGCTCGGCGCTCTCGACGAACGCAGTCGCGTTTACAACCTGGGGAACGGGACCGGATTCTCGGTCATGGAGGTCATCGAGACCGCCCGCGCGGTCACGGGACATCCCATTCCCCATGTCGTGGGCGAGCGGCGCCCTGGCGATCCGCCGGCACTCTCCGCCGATAGCGCGACGATCAAGGCCGAGCTGGGCTGGGACCCGAAGTACCCCAGCCTGCAGGCGATCGTACAGACCGCCTGGGCCTGGCACCGAACGTTCCCCAACGGCTATCCCGAATGAGGCATCCGGGGACCAAGGCGTCCAAGCCTGCCGGCGTGCACGGCTATGGCTGGTACGACGCGGAGACCGGACGCATCGATCGAGTCCGACTGGCGCGCGAAGCCACGCGCCTGTCCGCCCCGCCTGACTATGACGAGGCGCCCGCGTGGCTCGAGGCCGCGAACGTTCCCGAGCACCTCGACGGAGCCTCGCCGCTGGACTTGGCAAGACTCGAAGCCCGCGCCCGTCGAGCGTTCGTGCACAAGCCGGCTTGAGCCCGCTCAGGCAGGCATGCCCGAGCTGCTGCTCGAGCTGCTGCTGCTCGACCCACTGCCACTCGAGCTGCTGCTGCTCGAACTGCTCGACACGTCCGCCTCCGTGTCCGTGCCCGTCGTGCTTCCGTCCGCGCCGCCCGAGCTGCTGCTCGACCCGCTGCTGCCCGTATCGAACCCACCCGAACTCGTAGCAACCGGAGCCTCGCAGGAGACCAGCGCGACATCGTCCACGAAGAAGTTCGTGACCCCGGCGCCGGTCAGCGACCCAGAGAAACGAAGGGTATGCGCCGCCCCATCCCCAAAATCGCTGACGTCGAGCAGCAGCGTCTGCCAACCGCCATAGTCGACGATGTCGTCATCCGTCGCGATGAACAGCGTCTCGTCATCCAGCGTGACGGTGAATACGTCGTTGCCACCGCCAGCGGCTGCGTTGATCGAAAAGCCGAACGCCAGCACGGCACCACCGACCGGCACGACGACCTCCTGCGAGACGCTCGGCGTGTCGGGCATTTCGATGCCGCCAAACCAGACCCACCATGCGCCAGACAGGGGCCCCGCGCCGACGTCTTCGGTGCAGGTCGCGTCGCAAATCGGCGAGCCAAACAGTGGGGACGCCTCCTCCCACGACGGGTTGGGCGTTCCGAGCTCGAAGCCAGGATCGCCGAGCAGGTTCTCCTCACAATCCTCCGGCAACACGCCGGTGTCACCGGACGAGTCCGCGGGCTGCGATGTCACGCCCGCCGAGGATGCCGTCGTGGCGGGCGAAGTCGCGGACTGCGACGCCTCGCTGTTCTCGGTCTCACCTTCGTCACCGCCGAGCGTCACGACGCATCCTGCGGTCCCGACGCAGCACAACAGCCCCACACGCGTGCACACCCCTCGCCAAACCATGCCTCCACCATACCGCGGCTCCTGGCGCGTGGCGCTACACTCTGCCTGTGGGGCGCTGGGGTACGGGGGGCTTGCTCGTCGCGTGCGTGGTCGGATGTGGGCAGGGTTCGCTCGAACTCGCGGAAAACCGACCAGCCCAATCTCGGCGGAAGCAGCAGTACCTCTGAGGCCGCGACGGCACCGCCGACGGCAACCTCCACGACCACCACCTCAGCGCCGCCGCCGACCGCTTCGACCACGACGGCCGCTGCGGGAACGACGGCTGCGACCGACCCCGCCACCATGCAGTCCCAGTACGACCACCTTCTGCGCGTCGACCTCCGGGTTGCGGCCGACGGCGGCTCCTGTTCACCGCTCTTCTATCAGGGCACCGGCGGGGTGCTCACCGTGACCGACACCGAGACCACGCTCGAAGGCATCTCGAGCGAGGTGGGCATCATTTCGGGCACCACCTTCTCGACGACGGACGTCGGCCCGTCGACCAACTGCGTCGTGGGCTCGGACGCGGTGCCGTGGTTCGACGACATGTTCGGCAATCAGGAACCCGATGTCTGCTCGAGCCCAGCCGCTGCTGCCCTCAACGGCAGCAGCTATCGCGGCGCCAACGCGATGGCGTACTTCCTCCGATAGACCGGGCGCGGGCGCACCGGGCAAAGCCGCCGCGTCGGGTCTTGCAGATGCGCGCTAGAAGTCGGCATCGAGGCGCAGCACGATCTGCGCGACGAACATACCGCCGAGCAGGATGCCCGAGAGGATCCAAATCGTCGGCCACGGCCCGCTCCAGTACTTCGATGTCGGGCCGCTCTTCTTGGGCTTGAACGCTGCGCCATCGGTGCGACTGGTCTTGGCGCTGCCTTTCTTGGGGTGCGTGCCGGAGCGCAGCGCACGTGCCTCCCGCTGCGCGTCGATCAGCTTGCCATCGAGCGCGGCCGCCGAGTCGAACGCCTCCAGCGCTGCAGCGGTCTTGCCTTGATGCTTGCGAAGCTGCCCCAGGTAGAACAGCGCGCGGGCGTGTTCCCCTTTCGCCTCGTCGAGGACTGCCTCGAGCGCCGCTTCGGCATCGCGGTTCTTGGGCGAAACCTCCCAAGAGACCCACGCCAGGTCGACGCGCGCGTCGATGTCGGATGCGTCGAGGGTGACGAGATCCTGAAAGGCGGTGCGGGCCCGTTTGTAGCGACGGTCCTTGAGCGCTTTCTTTCCGGCGGAGCGAGCCGTCACCCGACGACGTGCGCGCGCGGCATCCCGAACATCGCGAAGCGAGCCCTCCAGCGCAGCGGCTTCCCCACGACGCACCTTCTCGCAAAGGTCCTCGTACGCGGCATCGATCTCGTCCAACGACGCGTCTGCACTGATCGCCAGAATGTCGAAGGGCTGAGCGCCCGACTGAATCTTCGAGCCCAGCAGCTCGATGACGAGCGAGATCTCGCTGCGCCCCGTTCCGTCGTCGACCGCCGAGATCTGATCGCGAAGGTCCGTGACGGCGGAGACCTCGGCGTTGGCTTCCTCGGCCTCGCGCAGCATGTTGCAGGCGTACAGCGTGTACAGCAGCTGCAGCCCGCGAACGGGATCGAGCATCGAGAAGTTGGCGAGGTCTTCGAGGCGGAAGTCGCCGTACTCGACCAGCGTGGTAATCGACGCCATGTCGGCGTGGTCGAACCCGAACCGATCACGGTACTTCGCATACGAGGGCATGATGCGAATGGGGCGGTCTTCGAAATGGGCCAGCGCCTCCTCGGCACGCTGCGGCGAGCAGTGGTCCCGCACCGAGCGGTTGATGACGCGAAGCACCCGCGCGGCGCTCAGCGATGCCGCGGTCTCCTCTGCCAGCCCGGTCTCGTCGCCGAGCGTGAGCGTCCCCCGCATGAGCCCCATGATCGCGCCGACCCGCTGCTCACACTGGTCGCGCAGTGCCATGCCCGCGGTGTCGCCATCGACCAGCGACGCCTGGACGGCGTGTCGATATGCGTCGAGCCCATCGTTGGGCGCCGCGTCGCGCACCGCCTGGGCGCCAGCCTCGTCGAGTACGCCGGCCGCCGCAAGGATCTGCGAAACGCCCGTGCCTTCGACCGCGTAGTCGCACAAGATCGGAAAGCCACCGTGAAAGGTCACGGACCGCGTCTCACCATCCTGGTTGAGCTGAATGCGCCCGGTAAACCGTTGGGACAACAACGCGAACAGCAGGCGTGCCCACCCCGTATCCTCCAAAGCGACGCTACGCACGTTCGGGTTCTGTTCGGCCAACGCTGCGCAGCCTACACCGAAATTCACGGATGCCCGCCGGTGGGAAACATCTGCAGATTCCGACGGAACCTCTGCCGAACCTTCCGAAACGTCAGATGCCGCGTTTTGGCACCGGCGCCAAAAAACGTCGCCGCTCGGGGGTCCTAGAACCGACGGCCCTGCGCCCCGCTCATAGGATCATTACTGTTTTCGGACGGCAGGCCGAGTGCATTGCCATGCGGGGCGGACGGCCTCCCCCCCTCGAGGGCGCGGGCCCGCGCATCAGGAGACTGGACATGCGATCTCGAACCCAACGCGGATTCACGCTCATCGAGCTGATGATTGTCGTCGCCATCCTCGGCATCTTGGCCGCGATCGCCATTCCCACCCTCACCCTCTACCTGCGCCGGGCCAAGACCGCCGAGGCCAGCGGACAGCTCGCGAAGCTCTTCGACGCCACCAACGCCTACTTCACGAGCGACCGAGTCGACCGAGGTGAAGTCGAGCAGCTCGGCAACGGCGGGCAAGTGGCCGACGGTGCAACGCACCGCTGCCCGCACCCGCCCGCGACGCCCGGTGGCGGAGAAGCCGGCTTCACCCCAACGGTGAACTGCAACGACGGTCCGGGCGGACGTTGCGTCCCCGGACAAGGCGCTGCCGGTCCGGGCTACTACGACATCGACGAGTGGGACGGCAACACCGTCTGGAACGCGTTGAACTTCGGCATGGAGCAGGCGCACTACTTTCACTACAACTACGTCGCGAGCAACTCGAACACCGGGTACGGCGCGTGTCAGTTCACCGCGCAAGCCTTCGGCGATCTGGACGACGATGGCGAGTTTTCGACGTTCGAGCGCAGCGGCGGTGCCGACCAAAGCGGGGTGAACGCGGCAGTCGGCCTGTACATCGACCGCGTCGTCGAGTGACCTCTCAAGCGTCGATCTCGACGCGCCAGAACAAACACTCCGATTCGGGGCCGACGACGCTCAGCGAGCAGTCTCGGCCTCGAAGCGCATCCATCGTGTCCACCAGCGACTGCAGGGACACGTCCGCTTCGGCGCTCAAGCGAACCTCGTCGACGCCAGGATGCGCCGTCTTGACGGCGACCGCACGCGCCGCGAGCACGCCGTAGTCCAGCGGCAGCACCTCCGGGGTGGCTTGGCTGCCCGCCCGGCGCATCGAGAGTGCGAACCCGTCGCCGCGGACCTCGACCGAGAGGGTCGCCACGGGTTCATCGACGCTCGCGGTCCCCGCCGCCACCGTCCGCGGTGGCGATACCGGCACGACAGCCCAGTTCGCGGCTTCCATCGCCAGCAACAGCGCGGGGACGAGCAAGAACATGCAGCTCAGGACGGGAATCAAGTCGACTTCGATCGGCGGGATCGCGCGACGCTTCTTCGGTCGAGACATGGACCGCAGGACACGCCCGCACCGCAGAAGTTCCCCGTGCGTCAGCCCGACGGGTCGTCGCCGAGCTGGCCGGCCGTCAGGCGCATCGCCTTGACCCACGACGCGAGCGCCTCGTCACCGCCGCGCGGATCGACGAAGTCCGGATTTGCATCGCCGGCCAGCATCTCCGCAAGCTGCGCCTTGGCGCGGCGCAGCCGACTCTTCACGGTGCCCTGGGGCGCATCGACGACATCGGCGAGTTCGGACGTGGACAACCCCTCCCAGTAGTGGAGCTCGAGCAAGAGCTGCAGCTCGACGGGTAGACCACGAAGGGCCGTCACAAGTCGCGCTTGCTGCTGACGTTGTGCGACGATCGACGTGGGCGAGATGCCGAGGTCCACGACGCTGGCGGTGCCGAAGTCCACCGCATCACGCTTGGCACGCCCCCGCAAGTGTCGGAACAACTCGTTCCGCGCAACCGTAAACAGATACGCGCGAAAGCTCTGCACACCATCGAGTGAGCGCTGGTATCGGACGCACGCGAGCATCGTGACCTGGATGAGATCTTCGACTTCGTCGTCGACCTTGCTCGAGAAAAACCGGTAGAGGTTGTCGAAATAGCGCTGCAGCAGCTGGCTTCCCGCGGCGGTGTTGCCTGCACGCCATTTCTCGAGAAGTTCAAAGTCGTCCTGCACGGCCGCGGATCGTAGCAGCGATTCGTAGCGACGCCGCTTGCACCACAAGGGGCCACACGTCGGTGGCATGCGGACTCGATCCGATCCGGACATACAACCTGCCACGAAAGTTGCGTTGGTGGCCGTCGTGACCGCGACTGCACCTGTGCACCTGTTAGGCTGAAGATGTGTTCGCGAGTTCGCGTGGTGCCCAACACGACGGTCGCCGAGAGCTTCGCGAAAGGCCTGGCGTGATGCTCGAAGCTTCGAAGGTAGTCGGTGCGTGGATGGTGGCAGGACTCGTGCTCGGCTGCGCGGGCAAGCGTGGCTCGGACCCCTGCGCCAACGGAGCGTGCGATGCAGTGCAAGAGTGCGAGCTGGGCATCTGCGACGACAGCGACGACCCGCTCGCTGGCGTTCGTCGTTCCAGCGCACGCCACAACTTCGATGAAGGCACTACGAACGAACGACTCTCCGCGCAGTGCCCGTTCACGCAGAGCGAGATCCCGCCGGTCGAAGACCTGCTCGACGACTCGCAGATCCCCGAGTTCCGCCGCGACCGTCGACGCCGTGACAACCGGCACGAAGGGCACGAGTTCCTGCAGGACCATGAACTGCACGAGCATCTGCTCTCAGTCCAAGGCGCGCTGTTCGAGTGCCTGGACCTAGCTGCCTGCTATGACCTCGAGGCCAGCGGCACGGGCGAACTCGACTTCCAGTTCGAGCTCGAGCCCGACGGTCGGGTGACCGGCGTGTCGGTCACCCCATCGACGGAAATCGATCAGCCGATCGTTCGGGCCTGCGCGCGCCGCTCGGTCTACGAGTCGCAGTTCCCCACGTGGAACGGCAGCCGCATGGTCGTCAGCTACAGCGTGCAAATCACCGAAGACACGTACTGAGGCAACACGCGGCGGCCTGCTCGTCCTGAGCAGACCACCGCGCGGTTGGAGGTTGAGAACGACCTCAGTTCATGCGTTGCTCCCGTCGCCACACGAGGAACTCGAGCAGCGTCCGGTTGCCTTTGGCGCGGTTGCAGGGGCCGCAGCAGGGGACCAGGTTGTCTCCGCTACCACCGCCGGCCGATCGGGGCACCACGTGGTCACGCGTCAGCGTGTTGCGTGTCAGCTCGACGTTACAGTACGCGCAACGCGGCTTCACCCGCCACACGTAGTGGTTGTATTCCGCCACGAACACTCGGTCCATCCGTCCACCGACGATCTCGCGGATCGAGACTCGCTTGTACTTCGCGATTTTTCCGAACCGAGCAAGGCGGCCGCCTCCGTCCTCGGCACACAGTCCACGGCGCCGTCGATGGCGTTCCAGGTAGAACTGTGCGTCTCGGTTCGGGCGCGTAGTCAGGGTGTCGTATTCGTTCTTCGTCCAGTTCATCGCTCACCTCCGAACCCGAGCCATCGCCCGAGCTTGATTGGTTGGGGTTCACCGCCTCCTCGGGCGGTCTTCGAAAGCCGAAGGCTTCGAATCTCGTGTCGTGTCCGCGCGGCGCCTCCTGGCCGACGAGCGTCGACGGGGGCCGGGACGGTGCAGCAGTGGCTACGCTCCGAAGTCGGAGCCGAGGAGCGTATCCATGGGCGACCACGCACGATGACCGAGCAGCGGGCTCGGGACAATCGGGGTCGCGTCTTCGCGCTGTTTTGCAGGCGACATGGATAGGCTCCTTTCGGGCGTCAGTCTGATGCCGCGCGCAACGATGCGGCAACCAGAAATCTCCGGACCGACGCGCATGTCCGCTGGGGACGGTTCGTCAAACCTCGTCGAATTCAGCCTGGAACGGCCATCCGAGAGGGTCTGTGACGAACAGCTTCGCCTTGTGCCGGACGAACATCCACCCTGCCCAGCTCTGCATCAGCATGGCGATGATCACCAGGGGAACGAACAGGCGTCGAACCCGCAGCGCTCGACCATGCGCCAGCAGCAACGCGAACGCCGGCAACCAGACCACCGCAAAGCGGTAGGTGGGCTGCGTCTGGCCGCTGTTTTGGTACAGCAGCGCCGGCAGCATCAGCACGAGCACCGTGGCGACGAGCCCCCAAGTTTGCGGGACACGGCGGCGCAAGAGAACCACCAGGAGCATCCACGGCGCCATCAGCCACACCGCCGAGCCGTGCAGCGAGACCTTCATCGGCCACAGCTGCTGCGGCATCAGCCACAGCATGCACTCGAGGTTGCGGACCACGTAGCGCGGATGGAACAGGCCGTACTGCTGAATCCGAGGCTGCCACCGGATCTCCAAGAACCGATGGCCGAACTCGAACGGGTCGTCGAAGCGCGCGAGATTGTAGGCCATCAACGCGGCACCCAGCAGCAGGACCGGACCGACGAAGCGCATCAACACCGGCCACGATCGGCCACGACGCCACCATTCCCATCCGAAGAACACCGCCGCCAGCGCCATGTCTGGACGACACGCGACCGCAATCCCCAGCCATACGCCTGCCCACGTCGGCCGATGCAGGTCCCAAGCACACGACAGATAAGCGGTGAGTGCCAGCGCTCCGCATAGCTGCGCCGTGAACCAGACGCTGCCGTTGCACGCCAACAAGCACGCCGGCGACCCCACACCGATGGCAAGCGCCAGCCAGAGGTTCTCGCGCCGGGCGTCGGGCTCGCGCCGAGTACGATCCAAGAACGCGAGCAGCACCGCCGGGAGCAACGCGCCCAGCAAGACCGTCAGCAGCACATCGAGCGTGCCTAGCCCCCACACCGCAACGAACGGCAGCATGGCGACGGCTGGGCCCGGCGGAAAGCTGATGTACCAAGTCTCATCCTTGCGGCGGACGCTCCCGCGCTCGAACGAGCGCCAGCCCTGCCCAGCCACGTACCAGGTCTCGACCCGCTCCGTTTTGCGGGCCTCGGCGCAGTCCTTCGTTCGACACGGATACGCCCGCACGACGGAGCCGTCTTCGAGTTCGAGCGTCTTGAGCACCGCCCAGTCATCGAACTGGTGGTAGCGACACTTCTTCGCGCGGCGACGCTTCGCGTCGCAATACCCCGGAGGCTTGCCTTCGTGGTGCAGGCGCCCGTCCATCCATCCGTGTGCGAGATGGACGAAGTGATTGTTCGCGCTGGGCCTCCACAGCGAGTCGCCTGCGAGCACGCCGAACAGCACGGCGCTCGCTACGAACACCAGCAGCGGACGCAGCCAGGCGCGCGAGTCCGGCAAACCTTCAGCTCCCGCAGATGTCGGGCAGGTTGCCGCTGATCGTCGAGACGCCACCGAGCGCGGCCAGCTGCGCCTCGACCCCTTGGGCCGTACACGTCGGCAGCCCAGGGTTGTCCGTGATGGTGAAGTTGTTGCCCACCGCGGTGAGGTTCGCGATGTCGCTCATCGTCGTCAACGATGCGAGGTCAGTGATCGTGAAGCTCGCCCCGACGGTGGCCAGCGAACCGAGCGCGCCCGTGTCGGGCAGCTGCGGGTTGTTGCCGAGGTAGAAGAACGTGCCGACCTCGACCAGCGACGGCATCGAAATCTCGGAAATGACCGCGCTGTCGCGAAGCTGGAAGCCGTCGACAACGGTTTGCAGGCTGGGTAGCGCCATCCTCACCATGCCGTCGTTGTTGATGAAGACGAGCCGATCTCCAGCGACGGTGAGGTCATCGAGGCCGTCGACGTTCTGGAGGGACACGTTGTTCTGAATCGAGATGATGCCGCCGACTTCGAGCAGGTTGCCGAAGCCGTTCATGGTCTGCAGGGAGAGGTTGTTCTCGATTCGCAGCTCATCGGCGAGAAACTCGACCGCACCAAAGCCTCCGATGCTGGTGAGGCTGCCGTTTCCGATGACCCGCAGCACCCCGCCCACGCTCGTCAGCTGGTTGAACCCGCCGAGCGACTGCAGCGAACCGTTGAAGGACAGGCTCAGCACGCCGCCTACGTTCTGCAACACCGGGAAGTCGATCGACTGCAGCGATGCATTGCCTTCGACCACCAGCCAGAACGTCACGTCGGACAGCCCCGCGAGGCTGCTGGCATCGAGCAGCGCGGCGTTGCTGCGCACGACGACCGACTGCCCGACCGAGGACACCCCCTCGAGGCCGTCGAGCGAGGTGAGCACCGCGTTGCCATCGATCCACAGGTTGCCGGTGATCGAGGAGACGTTCGAAAAGCCCGCCAGCGAAGCGAGCGCAGCATTGCCCTCGACGCGCAGGCCCGATGACCCGACGCCGGTGATGCCCGACATCGGGTCGACGTCGTCCAGAACGGCGTTGCGCTGGACCCAAAGCGCGGACACGAAGCCGTTGATGCCCGATAGACCGACGACGTTGGCCAGCGATGCGTTGTCGGCGACGATCAGCGAACCGTTGAGCGCGTCGATCCCCAGCAAACCGTTGACGTTTTGGAGCGTGGCGTTCTCCCCGATCTCGAGGCCGCCGACGGTGCCCGACAATCCACCGAGTCCATCGAGGTTGGGCAAGGCGTCGTTGTTCCACAGCCGGACGCGACCGCCGACGCTGGCCAGCGATGAGAACCCCTGTACGCTGACGAGCGAGGGGTTGTTCTGGATGAAGAAGAAGCTGCCGACACTCGTGAGTTCGTCGAGGCCGAACGTGGTCGACAGCACCGGATTGCCAATGATGTGCAGGTAGCCACCGACCGTGGAGATGCCGTCGAGCCCTCTGAGGTCGACGAGGTCCGGGTTCTCACGAATGTCGAGCACGCCGCCCACAGCCTCGAGGCAGCGCAGGGGCTCGAAGTCGGTCGCGCCATCGATCCCGACGAGCAGCAGGTCACCCGAGATCGACGTGTAGCCTTCGAGGGACTCCAGCTCGGCCACGTCGACAACGCTCGCGCTCCCCTGCCACGGACCGTTGTCGCAATCCCCTGGACCCGTGCTTGAGCTCGACCCCGAGCTGCCCGAGCTCGAGCCTGTCCCCGTCGTTCCCGTGGTCCCCGTCGAGCTGGTCGAGGGGTCGAGGGTGGTGGAGGTGCTCGGGTCGAGCGACGTGGACGACGTGTCGTCACCGGTGGTGGTGTCGTCGCCGGTCGTACCGAAGTCGGTCGTCGTACCTGCGAGAGAGACGGTCGCCAGAGCCAGCAGATCCGAGCGTCCGCACGCGGGGAGGACGGCAGCCAGCGCTACGCCCAGGAGAAACCCACTTTGCGCGAAACGCATGATTTGGCGAGTTTGTCAGCTCCGCCGGTTTCGTGCAAAGCGCGGTGGGGCGCGCCCGGTGGGACGTGGCTCACTCGCGCACGCGAACGCAGATGGGGCGCGCGCCGTCCCAGTCGGTCTTGACCGACGACGTGCTGCCCTTCTTCGCATTGATGATGATGCGCGTATCGCCGAAGGCATCGCCTGGCGTCTCGCTCCAGTACACCCCCTTGCGATCGAGCATCTTGGCGCCCGACAGCGAGATAAGCTCGCCGATCGCCGGAAGGCGCCACCCCGTGACGTCTCCGACACTCAACGTCTTGCAGAAGGTTTCGGCGTCTCCGAACGTCATCGATGGCGCGTCGTCCCCCGCAAGCAGGAACACGTTCCAAGAGCGCAGTTCGCGGTCGTTGAGCGCCTGAGCGATCGCCGCGTCATGCTCGCGAGCCGCAGCATCGAGCGGGCGGTCGTCCAACAACGCCGGGTCGACCTGGCTGCGGTGGGCGAGCGCCTTGTCCGCCGCCTCCGTGTCGATGGCCGCCAGCGCCGCGAGCTGTTCATCGACCGCTGCGCCCGGCTCGTCGGCGGGCGACTCGTCTTGTGCAACGGCCGGCTCGACGCTGGAGTCGGGCTTCACGGCACCCTCGGGCTCATGCTTCACCGCAGCCTCGGGCTTTGCCTCCGGCTTCGGCTCGGGTTCGGGTTTGGGTTCGGGCGCAACGGCCGGCGTCTCGTCGGAGGCCTCGGCTGCCGGAACGGGGGTCGCTGAGGCGTCGGCGGGCTCGGGGTCCTCCGAACCGGAGGCGACGGCAATGATGATGGCCAACAGCAGCATGGCAGCGATTCCTCCTCCAATGAGGAGTTTGGGGTTGGGTCCGGAGCGGAACGTCGAGACATCGACGTCGTCGGCGGGCAAGGGGTCCGGCGCAGCCGTAGGCGCGGAGGATTCTTCAGGCTGAAGCGACGTCTCGGGAAGCGCCCCACCCGATGGGCGCGTCACCATCGTCTTGTCGATGCGCTCGTAGTCGTCATCATCGGGGACGCCGGGGTCAGTCGGCTCGCTGAGCGCTTCGCTGGGCTGTGGGTCGGTCCCCGCCGGGATGCCGGGCGTGACCACCGAGGTTGGAGCGTTCTCCGCCAGCTCGGCGGGCGGCTCGATCTCGATCTGCTTGGCGCCGGCGAGGGAGTCCGCCCACTGATCGACGTCGCCCAGGTCGACCCCCACATGCGAATCGCCCGCCTCGCCACCGCCGGCAGCCTCGGTGGAGTCCCCAGGGTCCGCCGCGATCGGTGCCGCCGTTCGCTCGTATCGGCCGGTCACCATGCGGCGGGCGACGGAGACGATGCGTTCCTCGAGGGCTCGTGCACCGCCTTGGGCGGTCGACAGGGTCAGCGTGCGCCCAAACGGCACCTCTCGCGCGCGGAGCATGGCGCGAAGCCGGTCGATGCCGTCGCGGTCGAGCTCACCGCCGCGACACAATACGTACAAGCCTTGGCGCTCGAACCGTTCGACCACCTCGGACAGACGCTTCGAGCCGTCTTCGGCACCGCCGAACACGGCGACTTGATAGCCGCGATCACGAAGGCCCCCGGCGGCAGCATCCGCCGCCTCGAGGTCGCTCGTCGAGCAGGCGATGATCACCGGCACGCGCGCCCGCTCGGGCGCACCGTCGGCGCTGCCGTCGGCGGGCATGGAATCCACCATCGCGACCCCGAGCATAGCGGAAGTCGCAAGGCACGCGCAGCAACGGGCATGAGGGCCCTGAACGGCCGTCGAGGATCCAGGTCAGCGCCGCTTGATCACCACGAAGCGAGACCAGTCGCCACGCTTGACCCGCAGGCGCACCCCATCGCCGAAGTCGGCGTCGTCCAGGGAGCGCTTGGCCCCTTTCGCGGAGGTGACCGCGGTGTCCGCGACGCGCAGCACGACATCTCCAGGCCGCAGGCCCGCTTCGGCACCAAGGGACCCCGCGACGACGTCGGAGACGAGCGCCCCCTCCCCTTTGCGCAGGTCATACCGCGCGCGCACGGCTTCGGGCACCGCTTCGAGGCGCAACCCGAGGCTTCGGGTGCGAGGTTGTGGTTTCGCGCGCGGCGTGGGAGCGGGCGCGTCATCGCTGGGCAGCGCGCCCAAGACGAGGTTGAGCTCCTGCGAACCACCATCGCGCCAGACGGTCAGCCCGACGTCGGTCCCCGGACGACGCTGCGAAATCGTGTTGCGAAGGTCGCCCATGTCCGCCACCGGCCGGCCGTCGATCGCCGTGATGATGTCCCCGGGCTCGAGTCCCGCCGTACGCGCCGGGCCCTTGGGGTCGACGTCGTTGATGAGAATGCCGTCGGTCCCTTCGAAGCCGAAAGAGGTGGAAAGCGGCTCGTCGAGCTCCCCCATCACGATGCCCAGCCAGCCTCGACGCACGCGCCCGTCGTCGATGAGTTGCTCCATGACGTTGCGCGCAAGGTTGATCGGGATGGCGAAGCCGATGCCATTGCTGCCGCCGTTGCGCGAAGCGATGGCGGTATTGATGCCGACGACACGCCCCTGAAGGTCGATCAGCGGTCCTCCCGAGTTGCCCTGGTTGACCGCCGCATCGGTCTGGATGAAGTCGCCGTAGTCGGTGATGCCCATCGCCCCGCGCCCAACCGCGCTGACGATGCCCGCGGTCACGGTGCGCGGTAGACCAAAGGGACTGCCGGCTGCCATCACCCACTGGCCCACGCGCAGGTCGTCGGAGTTGGCCAACGTCGCGGCCGAGAGCCCATCCGCTTCGATCTCGATCACTGCGAGGTCGGTCTTGGGGTCGCGCCCGACGACGACCGCATCGAGTTCACGATCGTCATCGAGCCGCACGACCAGCTCGGTCGCCCCCTCGACGACGTGGTTGTTGGTCAGCACGTAGCCGCGCGCGTCGATGATGACGCCGCTGCCCACACCTCGGAGCACGCCGTCATCTCCCGGCGGACGCAAGAACGCAGGCAGGCCGCTCTCGACCTGCCGCTTGCTGGTGATTGACACGACGCTGGCCGCCACGGTTTCAGCAGCGTTTTGCAGCGCCGATTCGAGCGCAAGAACGTCGGCGACCGGTGCGTGCGTCGCGACGTCGGAGGTGGGCTCGGCCGGCGCAGGCGACGGCTGAACCGGCATGGGCGCAGAAGCGGCCGCTGCCGATGCGCAGCCGGTCCCCAGCGACAGCGCCAGGACCAAGAGAGAAGCAGAACGACGAGCGGACGAGGACGGGCGATTCACGGGACTCGGAAGCCTCCGGCGGCTACCGATCAGCGTAGCGCGTGGTCCCCCACTGGGCTCGTCACCCGGCGGGCAACACGACCTGGTCTCGAACCTCGCCCGCCAGCGTGGCGCGATCCCAGGCGATGACCCGCTCGACCGTTGCGTTCGGCTCGACGACCGCATCGGCTTCGAGCGCGACATGGGGGCCCACCGTCGCACCCGCACCGACCTTCACGTTGGGTCCAATCCACACCGGCTCGACCAGCGTGGCCGAGGGGTCGACGCGTGCGGTCTCGTCGACCCCTACGATCGGGTGCTCGGCAAAGGGCAGCGAGACCCTGCCGTCGAGCACGTTCTTCATGCCGTGCAGGTAGCGCTCGGGTGTGGAGTGCTCCCACCAATAGTCCTCCGTCACCATGCCGTGCAGATCGCGACCCTCGTGGAATAGCTGCTTGTACGCGGTTCGGATCACGCACTGCTCCCCCTCGGGCGGAATGCGGTCCAAGAAGCGCGGCTCGAAGACGTGAATGCCCGTGAACATCAGCGGGGGCGTGACGGGCTCACTGTCGGGCAGAGCTTCGGGCGTCATGCCGAGCATGCGAACGACCCGCCCCTGCGTGTCGAGCTGCAGGCTGCCCCAGTTGGCGGCACTGGGATCGGGGCGCAACACCATCGTCGCTTCGGCGCCACTGCTTCGATGACGCTCGATCAAAGCACCCAGGTCGAAGTCCACCAAGATCTTGCCGTTGACGATCACGATCGGGGCGCCATCGCCTTCGTCCAGGAGGGCCCGTGCATGGCGAAGGCCCCCTCCGGTTCCGAGGATCATGCCCTCCTCGTGCGAGTACCGGATCCGCAAGCCGAGTTTGCTGCCATCACCGAGTTCACGCTCGATCTGCGCGCCGAGGTGGTGGAGGTTCACCGCAACGTCTTTGACGCCGTGGTGCGCGAGCCAAAGTGCAGCCCATCGCACCAGCGGCGTGCCGCAGATCGGCACCATCGGCTTGGGACGGTGCTGCGTCAGGTCACCGAGGCGGGTGCCGAAACCGGCGGCGAGGATCATCGCGCGGGGGGTCACCCCCTCGGTGTGCCGCAATCGACCGCGCCGGCGCAAACAACCCGCTCAATGAGCCCACAGCAGGGACTCGAGCAGCAGCGTCGTCCCGCCGAGCGCAGCCGCCATGACCGCGACCACGCCCAAGCCCCGCAGCAGCGCGGCCCGCTTGGCGGCCGCCACGGTCGCGGAGGCCTCACGACGCTCTCGCGCGTCGTCAATGGTGCCCAGCGCCGCCATCGTGGACGCAGCGGCCTTGGCGTGCCCACGCATCATCGTCAGCGTCATGAGCAGCAAGAACAGACCCCCACCGCCCAGCAGCACCCATCGCATCGCGACCGTCCAGCGGCGCTTCTTCACCGCCATCGCTTCGAGCACCCGGTCGCGGTTCGCGACGGCCACAGGCGGCTCGAACGTTGCCAGCGGCAGCGTGCCCAGCAGAAAGCGCCGGGCTCCCCGGACCGCGTCGGCGTCCAGCGTCAGCGCGCCGATCCGGTCGAGGTACTTCGTCTCCAGCGACGCTTCGTACCCGGCCTCGACCCGCGGGGCTTCGACCCCGGCCCGATGCAGGTCGAGTAACGGACGAAGCGAAGCGGCCTGCGCAGGATCCGTGTCGACGACCTGAACTCGCGCCAGGGCGGCGCTCTCCCCCGGTGCGTTGGTCGCGGCGTACGCTTCGAACTGCAGCACGCCGGGCGCCACGGGCCCATGGCTCCACGACCGAGGCGGCTCGCCAACGTTCAGCGGCGGCGTGACGGTGGAGATCCACACGCCACCGGGCGCGTGTACATCGACGAAGACCGGCCGCTTGCGCCGAAGGGCTTCGACGACGAGTTCGAGCTCGGGGCCCTCGCTCGCAACCGAGGTCTCGTCGGGTCGCAGCACGACCCCCCCCGCGAAGCTGACCATCCGAACTGTCCGCGCATGCAACGGCTTGCCGTCGGCTCCGAGTACGGCGACTTCGACTCGAAGCACGGCCGACTCGAGCCGACCGTGCAGCTCGAACAACCCGAGGGCATCCAGCGGGCCGCGGCCGAGCACCGGCCGCACGCCATCGGCTGGACGCGCGTCGGCGAAAGCACCACTGACCAACGAGACCTCGACCTCGCCGGCGAACGGACGGCCGTCGGGATGCAGGACGCGAACGTAGAGCGTGTTCTCGAACTCGGAGAGTAGCCGCCCGTGTGGCCGTACGGAGATCCGAACACCCGGCGGCTGCGGGTCGGAGTCATCACCGTGCTGCAGGGTGGAACCGGCGACGAGAGGCGTGGGCTTCAGCGTGGGCGCCGCTTCGACGACGGAGACCTCGATGGCCTCCTCCATCGGCTCCATCCCTTCTCCAGAGGCGGACTCCATGCGGACGTGCAGCGTGGCCGGCCCGGTCGTCAACACCGGCAGCTCAACGTTGGCCTGCATCACGCCGCCGTCCCCCGCGGGCGTCAGGCTGCCCAACTCGTGTCGCGTTCCACCGTGCTCCACCCACGCCGCACCCGCGAGCGGAGGCAGGGGCGCGGACCCCTCGGGGACCAGTTCGGTCCGCAGGGCGAACGGTTGGCCGGATACCAGCGCAGCTGGAGCCTGCACGACCGCGGTGAAACGCACGTGCAGGTACGAGACCCAAAGGCTCGCCACGATGGCCATCGCCAGCGCAATCGGGCCTCCGATGACGAATAGCTTGCCGACCCGCGCGCCCGCCAGGGGGGACGTCAGAAGGTCGGAGTCCCCATTCGACGCCTCGCTCACCGTGGCAGCCACCTTCCCTTTAACGTACAGTCCGAGCAACTATGAAGGTCAGCGTCATCGGTACGGGCTACGTAGGGTTGGTCGCAGCAGCAGGCTTTGCCGACCACGGCAACGATGTTGTGTGCGCGGACATCGACGAGTCCAAGATCCAGAAGCTCGAGAACGGAGAAATCCCGATCTACGAGCCCGGCCTGGACGCCCTGGTCGAGCGGAACGTCAAGGCGGGACGGTTGAAGTTCACCACGTCCAACGCCGACGCCGCCAAGCACGGCGAAGTGATCTTCATGGCCGTGGGAACCCCTTCGGGCCCCGACGGCTCCGCCAACCTCGGCTACCTCTTCGAGGCGGCCAAGCAGGTCGCCGAGCACCTCGACCACGACGTAGTCGTCGTCAACAAGAGCACCGTACCGGTGGGCACCGCCGAGCGCGTCAGCCGGATCATGTCCGACGTCACCGACCACAAGGTCGTCGTGGCGTCGAACCCCGAGTTCCTCAAGGAAGGCGCCGCGGTCGACGACTTCATGAAGCCCGACCGCGTGGTGCTGGGCGTCGACGACGAAGACGCGCGTCAGCTGCTGCATCGGCTGTACAAGCCTTTCTTCCGGGCGAGTGAGCGCATCTTGTTCATGGCGCCGCGTTCGGCCGAGATCACCAAGTACGCTTCGAATGCGTACCTGGCGACCCGCATTTCGTTCATCAACGACATCGCTAACCTGTGCGACCTGGTGGGCGCCGATGTGGAGGATGTTCGCACCGGTATGGGTATGGACCCCCGCATCGGCAATAAGTTCCTCTACCCTGGCGCGGGATATGGCGGCAGCTGCTTCCCAAAGGACACGCGGGCGCTCATCAACACCGCCCGCGAACACGGGCTCTCCATGAGCCTGGTCGCCGCTGCCGAGCGCATCAACGAAGGCCAAAAAGTCCTCATGGTCCGCAAAGCCCGCGCGCTGCTCGGGGACATCGCCGGCAAGACGTTCGGCATGTGGGGCCTGGCATTCAAGCCCAACACCGACGACGTCCGCGAAGCGCCGGCACTGCGCGTCGCTCGCACCCTCATCACCGACGGTGGCACGGTGCGCGGCCACGACCCCGAAGGCGGCGAGAACTTCGTGCGTGACCTGCAGGACCAGACGAAGTCGTTCAGCCTCGTCGCCGACCCCTACGAAGCGGTCGAAGGCGCCGACTGCCTGCTCCTGATGACGGAGTGGCGCCAGTACCGGAGCCCCGACTTCGCCAAGGTGAAGAGCCTGATGAAGGACAACCCGGTGCTCATCGACGGCCGCAACCAGTACGATCGCGCCGCAATCGAAGCCTTGGGCTTCAAGTACGCCGGCATCGGACGCTAGCTGTCCGACCCAGATCACGGCCCGTACGTCGCTCGTACGGGCCGTTTTTCATGCCGTTTGGCGGTTCGCGCTGAAGGGGTTCGGCTGCGCGGTCATGCAGTTGCAGCCATGAAGCCACTGCACGTCTCGGGTCGCGCCCGCTCGCTCTGGTCCGCCATGCGGGGGGCCTTCCGTCGCCGCCCCGCCGCGGTGCCGCGCGTCGTGTCCACCGTGCAGACGCTTCGCACGTCCAGACCCGTCGTGCGGTCCGGGAACGAGGTGACCGTTCGTGTCTACGGCAAGCACCTCTGTGCGGACGCGTTGACCATCGAGCCGCTGAGCCCGGGCTACACGCTCGCCGTACACCCCGCATCCGTCTCTCTCGCCGGCGGAACGCGGATGCGCCTGTACGTCGTCATATCTCGCGACCTTCACAGTCAGGACGAGCGGTGTCGCTTCCGCGTGTCCAGCGGCGACACGTACGCCGAGGCCACGGTGCGGGTACCGCTGTAGCGAACTACTCCTCGACCCACTCGGAACCGGGGTCCAGCTGCGTGCTGAACTCGGCAACCTGGGGCGGCCCGTCGTAGGTGGGGAACCCGACCCCGGCCACCGCTTCACGCAGGCAGTCCTTGAGGTCCTCGTTGCCGCCCCACTTCTTCGAGCTGAGCTGGGCGTTCACCCCAAACGGCTTGTCCTCCTTGGGGTTGAGCTTGACCGCGAAGTCGACGTCGCCGTCGAGCGTGTCCTCGGGCTTCATGCCCGCCTTCTCCTTGGCTGCGAACACGCACCGGTCGAGGCCGTCGAAGCTACGGTTGAATGCCTGCTGGACCTCCCAGTCGTCGACACGCTCGGATCCGTACTTGTCGAGGTCCACCGTCATCGACGCGGGATCGAACTCGGCGATCGTCGCTTTTACGGTGCGCGTGCCTCGACGTTTGTCGGGCTTCTTGCAACCGACGGTCGGAAGCGCGAAGGCGGAGACGAGGGTGAGAAGACCGAGAGACCGAACCAGATTTGCCACTACCATGCTGCCGAACATCCTTCTAGGGCGGACCCGGCTGCTGGCCCGGTCCAAGAGCGCGCCCCCACGCGCGCGGACGATGAGACGTCGTTTGCATTCGGATTATTCCGTATCGCTCGCCACGCCGCTATGATTTGGAGCAGCTTGTGGTCAAGTCAGCGACACTGGCACATCGCCATGAAATCTCGGCGCAGTGCCCCACGTGTGGTTTGAGCGCGCTCGTTCCCGTGCATCTGCAACGAGATGCACAGGCGAACTGGGTCCAAGTCGACAAGCCCGGTTGGTTTCGTCGCAAGGCGCCCGACGTGAGCAAGGCGGACGTGCAGATCGACGCCTGTCCGGTGTGCTTTGGGGCGTGGTTCGATGCAGGCGAGCTGGACGTGCTCACTGGAGACCTCGAAGGCGTCGAGGACATCCTCGATCCCGACGCGAAGCCGAGCCAGCGGCCATGCCCGCATGGGCACGGTCCCATGGAAGAGCACTTCCTGCCCGGCGTGATCAAGACACCGGTCGATCGCTGCACGACGTGTGGCGGAATCTGGCTCGACGGACACGAGCGGCGCAAGCTTGCGCTCGCGACCACCAGCGAGGGCCAAGGCACTCGCACCCAGCGATGGCTCAAGCGCGGCGCAATTTGGGCGGCGCAGGTCCTCACGCACCTTCCGGTCGAAGTCGAGAACCCCGCCCGCGGCACGCCCTGGATCGTCTTCACGATTCTCGCCGTGCTTCTGGTCGTCTTCGGCGGCCAGGAACTCGAGCAGATCGACACCTACTACTACGGCATCGTTCCCGGCCGTTTGAAGCAGAACCTCGACCTGTACACCATCGGCGCGTACATGTTCCTGCACGGGAGTTGGCCGCACCTGCTGGGCAACGCCTACTTCCTCTACACCTTCGGCGACAACATCGAGCATCTCTTCGGACGAGTCCGGTTCGCGCTCTTCTTCGTCGCGACCGGCATGCTCGCGGGTGTCATTCACACCGCGCTCACGCACGAGACCGCCACCGCGGTCGTGGGCGCCTCAGGGTCGATCTCCGGCGTGCTCGCGGCGTACCTCTGGGCCTTCCCAAGACAGCGGTTGTTTCAGGTCGTGCTGTGGGTCCAGCTGAAGATCCCGGTCTGGGTCTATCTGCTGGTGTGGGTGGGCTTCCACATCGTGATGGGGTTCTTCGGCACAGGAGGTGGCGCCAAAGAGGTGGCCTGGTTCGCGCATCTGGGCGGTTTCCTGGTCGGCCTGGCCGTCACGCCCTGGATGCTGAAGCTCCGTCGCCACGAAGTGGCCGCTTCGGTTCGCGTCCCTGCGACCGCGTAGGCTACGGCGCCTCGGCGAGCGATCGCACGCTCGCCTGGGCACCACCAGGCATCTCGGAGAGGTCCGCTTCGATCGCGAGTCTGGCGAGCGGCCTGGCCTCGTCGAGCCGACCGAGTGCCTGCAGACACAGCGCTTTCCAGCCGCGGTGCTCCCCAAGTACCTGATGGCGCAGCACAGCGAAGGCGTCAGCCCGCTCGAACCACGTCATTGCCCCGGCGTGCTCGCCCTGAAGGTGCAACGCGGTCCCCAGCTGGGATGCCACGCGCGCCCGCAGCGGGTGGGGCGTGTCCGGGTTCGCCGGCAGCAGCGCCCACGCCTGCTCCAGTTCGGACTGTGCGCGTACAGGGTCCTGTTCAGCGAACGAAACGCTGGCCATCGCGTTCCAGCCGTACACGAGCGAGTCGTCGATACCGAGCTCGGTCCAGATGTCGATCGCCTGCGCGAGCACGCGGCGGGCGTCGTCGCTACGCGCCTGACTGACGTAGACGTTGCCGAGGTTGTTGAGCACACCCGCATGAATGCGCGTCCGAGGGCCGACCAGCTCTCGCTGCAAGCGCTCGGCTCGAAGCAGAAGCGGCTCCGCATCCGCGGGCCTGGCCAACGCGGCGTACAGCGCCGCCTCGAGAAGCAGCGCGTTGACCAGGTTCGGATGACGACGGCCGTAGCGGGCCTGCACGATCGTCCGGTTCTCTTTCGCGATCGCGAGCGCTTCCTCGTAGCGCGACATCCGATACAGCGCGATACCATAGACCCGCTTCGCGTCGACGGTCCGCAGGTCCTCGTCACCAAACAACGTCCGCATGGTGTCGTAGCCACGCTTGCCGTGCACGAGCGCCTCCTCGAACTTGCCCGACTCTCGCAGCGCAACGGAGAGCCCCTGCTCGATACGCGCCTCGATACCCGGGTCGCTGCCCGCGTCGATGAGGCTGCGCGCCCGCTGCGCCCACCCCACGGTGACGTCGAGTGCAGACACATCGCGACGCAGCTCCAGCAGATTCGTGGAGAGTTCCAGCGCAAGACGGCGATCGTCGACCGACAGCGCCAGCCAAGCTCCATCGAGCAGGACGCGCTCAGCCTCCGCAATGCGATGAACCTTGGTGAGCGCGGCGCCCTGCACCGCGAGCGCCTCGGCGTGGACGGGTCCGTACCCCAGCGCGTCCGCTCGCGCCACCAGCGAGGCGGCGCCGTCGGCCACCGCAGCCCAGCGCCCCACCACCACCTCAGCGCGCGCGGTGGCGAGGTCGCTCCGCAGCGCGGCAACGTCGGCGGCGATGGAGAGTTCCGGTGGCACGACGTCGGTTTGATGCCCCTTTGGCGTCAGGCAGCGCGGTGGCGGAGCAAGCTGCACGAGCGCATCAGCAGCACGAATCTTCTCGATCCCCTCGGTCCCCAGAAGGACGCGAAGAATCGACGCAAAGTCGGCTCGGCGCTGCTCGAGGCACACGCGAATCGCCGCGGCCGCGCGGGGGGAATGCGTCCGCTGCTCCTGCGCCACGCAGGCTTCGGTGTCGGACTCGGCCCATGCACGGGCGTAGCCCACAGCCGCCTCCTCCGTGAGCGCGGCTCGCTCCCCGCCTACGGATGCGTCGAAGTCGGCGAGACCATCGCGCAGCGACGCCCGGTCGCTGGCACTCAAGACCGCGGCCACGGTGTCGTCCGGCGACGCGCAGCTGGACGCGTCCGGTCGCAGCGCGAGCGCACCCACGGCGACGGCCCCGAGCGTGCTCAGCGTGGCAAGACCCACCCACCGCGACGAACCCGCACCGATCGCCCGCCGAAACTCGTCGAGCAGCGGCTGCATGCTCGGCCAGCGCTCACCGGGCTCGGGGCTGAGCCCCCGAAGAATCGCGGCCTTGAGGCGAGCCGGTACACCACGGCACGGCACCGTCGTCGGCGGATGCACCATCGCGTCCATCAGCGCGCCGAGGGCCAGGTTGGTCCCGTGGGGATGTTGGCCCGCGAGCACGAGATAGGCCACGACGCAGAACGCGTACTGGTCGGTGGCCATGCTCGCGGGCGCCCCAGCGAACTGCTCGGGCGCCATGTATAGCGGCGTTCCGCCCAGCCCCGTCATGCGCCCGTCGGCCCCCGCGTCGGCGGACGGTCGCGCGGCGAGCCCGAAGTCCATCACCTTCGCGAGACCACCGTCCTCGACCATCACGTTGGCGGGCTTGAAGTCGCGATGGACGATGCCCTCGCGGTGCGCAGCGGCAAGACCGCGACCCGCACCCAGCAACACCGCCACGCGTTCTTGCCAGCGGCGGCCTGGGTCCATCCACGCGTCGATCGTGCGACCCTGAACCAGCGCCATCGTGATGTAGACCGAGTCGTCGATGCGGCCCGCGTCGTACACCCCGACGACGTTTGGGTCGTCGAGCTGGGCGAGCGACCGCGCCTCGGCCAAAACCGCCGCCTCGTCGTCGATGCGCTTGCGCCGAAAGAGCACCTTCACCGCAACGTTGCGATCCAGCCGCGGATCGAACGCCTTGAACACCACACCCATCGAGCCGCTGCCCAACCGCTCCAGCAGGACATACCGGTCGACCGACGCCCCCGGTGCCAGCTCCACCGATGATGTCTCTACGTCGTCCCCGACCAAGGTCGTCTCGCCATGAGCGGTGGCGGGATCCGACGAACGGGTCACGTCAGCATCGTACGCGAGCCCGAATGGCCCGGAGGTGCTAATCCGAGCCGCTCTTGATGATGTTGAGCCACGCTCTCCTGTTGCTCGCGTCGAACCTAGCTCCGGACTCCGATCCGGAGCTCGACTTTACGTGGCAAGCACCCGCGGGATGCCCCGAAGCGGACGCGATCGTCCGTCGCGTCCGCGAAGGCCGTGGCGCTTCGCAATCCGCGCGGCTCCAGCTTCGCGCCGACGGCCGCGTCGACACAGCGCCCAACGGCGTCGTCGTGCAGCTCAGCCTCGAGAGCACCGAAGGGGTCACGGTACGAACGTTCGAAGCTGCGACATGCCACGAGGCGGCGGACACTGCCGCGTTGGTGCTCATCATGACGCTCAGCGGGCTGCCCAAGGAGCCGACGCCCCTGCCCACACCCACGCCGACGTCGGATCCGGTCGAGGATGCACAGCCGCGAACGCCGACGCGGGTCGAGGTCGTTCCCGCCCAGCCGCCAGCGGCTCCGCCTCCCGCACCGCGTCGCGCTCGACCACGAGAGCCACTCGAGCTTCGCGCGTCCGCGAACGGCGGCGTGGGGTTTGGACCGGTGCCGGGCCTCACGTCCGTCTTCGAACTGTCCGTCGGCATCGGGAGGAAGTCGTGGGTCGCACGTGTCGCGACCGAGCAGTGGTCCCCTTCGACAGGTTCGGACCCAGGCCGAACCTCGGCTGTTCGAGCCCGCCTCCTCGCCGCAGGGGGTTACGCCTGTGGCCTATTTCACCCCGCCGCTGGCCTCGATGCCTCCGTATGCGGTGGCGTGGTCGCCGGTTCGCTCTGGGCGCGAGGAGCCAACGTTGAAGTACCGCGGGCACGCCGGGGCCTCTGGGTCGCGGCCCGCGTGCGCCCGGGACTCACCGTCTGGGTGATGCCCTGGCTCGGGTTGGGCATGCGTGGTTCCGTCGACGTCGCGCTTCGTGCCCCACGCTTCCGAACCGAGCCGAGCGGGCGGGTTTTCACACCACGGCCATGGGGGGTCATGGGCCTCGCCGGCCTTTCCCTGCGGATTCCAACTCGACGGTGATGGAGCGACCCATCGGCGGACACCAAGAAGATGTGCGGGTCGCCGCAAATGCCCGGCACGGGCTTCCAAGCCTTGCCGCCTTGTACCAAGAGCACGCAGATTTCGTCTGGCGCACCGTCTTGAGGCTCGGTGTTGCCGAGGCACACGCCGAGGATGCCGTGCACGAGGTGTTCCTCGTCGTACGCCGAAAGCTCCCCGAGTTCCGAGGAGACGCGAGCCCACGAACGTGGCTCTACGCGATCGCCCGAGGCGTCTGCGCAAACCTACGCCGCACCCACTCGCGGGCCCAGCGGCGGGATGAACTCGCGCCCACCCCCGAACCGGGCGAGAGCCCCGAGGACGCGCTCGCCCGCGAAGGCGCGGCCCGTATCGTCGAGGAGTTCATCGCATGCTTGCCTGCGGCCCAGCGGGAGGTGTTCGTCCTCGTCGAAATCGAAGAGATGACGGGGCCCGAGGTCGCAGCCGCGACGCAAGCCCCACTCGGTTCGGTTTATTCTCGCTTGCGACTCGCGCGCAAACGATTCGACGCAGTCGTGAAGGAGAGGAACCGCGATGTCTGAGGCTGGCCGACCCAAGGATCGAGCGACGTTGTTCGCAGCGTACCGCGCAACATCCGCGATGCCTGACGACGCGCGACGACGCGTCGAAGCAGCGCTGCTGGCAACGCCCCCACGGAAGGCCGTTCGTACGTCGCACCTCCGGCTGATTGTGGGCACGGTCGCTCTCGCCTTTGCGGCTGCGGGTATTGCCACCATTCGCATTCAAGCAACACCGGCCGCCGTCGTTCGTGAAGAACGCAGGCTCGAAGCGCCGCACGTCTCGGACCATGAGGCGGACGAACAACGCGCGCGTCCGCACGAGCCTCCGCATCGTCGAACTCGCGCCGCCGCGCCGCGCCCTGCGCCTGCGCTCGAGGTCGTACCGGATGCGACAGAATCCCGCCATGCCGATACGGATGCCCAGAGCGACGACCCGCCTCCGCGGCGTCCACGTCCGTTGCCCCGACGCGCCGCTACGCGTCGTCCTGCGCCGCTGGCCGAACCGCCCACCGAACGCCCAGCCGACGGCCCTGTCCCGTCCAACCTGGCGCACGAAAACCGGCTGCTGACCGATGCCTGGGCCCACGTGACGGAGCGCCGCTACGCGAAAGCCAAGGCGTCACTCTCCGAACACCTGCGACGATTTCCTCACGGCGTGCTAACGCCAGAGCGACAAACTCTCGCGATCGTCTTGGACTGCGTCACGAAGCCTACGGCTCAACGCGATCTAGAAATGCTCGAACGCATGGCAGCGCCTCACCTACGCTCGAAAGTCCGTGAAGCCTGTGCCCGTTCCACAAGCATCTCCACACCGTAGCCCCCGCGTGCGGGCGCGTCGGTGCATCGTGCAGTTCGTCCTTCTTTGCGTGGGATGTTCGGGTCCCGAGCTGTCCGTTGGGGTCGAACTTCCGGACAGCTCCACGTCGAGTTCGCCCCCGGACAACGCCGACACGGGCATCGCTCCCGACACGGACACGACCTCGGGCTCGACGGGTGCGCCCTCGAGCGGTCCGACGGATACGTCCGCCGGCTCCACGTCAGAGACGACCGGCGGCGAGAGTCTCGACGGTTCCACGGGCGACTCGACGACGAGCACCGACGCGACCGGGGACGACGCGTCCACGGGCGGCGACGGGTCGTCCAGCAGCTCGACGACCGCCGCGGCCGACGCCTTCGACTCGCCGCTCCATATAGAGTTCCGGCATTCGACGGGCGCCGCGGAAGAGACCACAATCGAAACCAGAAAAAACGCTCATACGAACATTCGTCGTTAATGGACTGAGGACGCAGCGAACACCAACGGGGTGTATGAACAAGCCCATCACGTTCATCTTCGCATCCTTCGCCATCGCCGCTGCACCTGGCTGCGACCTCTTCCCGGACGACGGAGACGCAGGGTCGGACGCCGAAGAGACCACCGTCGGCTACTCCACGGGTCAAGCCGACGACACCGAAGGCTACACGACCGGGGGTGCTGACGAGGGTGGCGACTGCGAGCACACCGAGAGCGGCCACGACACGGACCCAGCCGACGGATATACGACCAGCGGTGCCGATACCGGGGACACGTACGGAGATACCGAGGACACGTTCGGCGGCTATACCACCAGCGGTGCCGACACCGACGAGAGCTTTGGTGATACCGGCGACACCTTCGGCGACTACACCACCAGCGGTGCCGACACCGGCGAAAGCTACGGCGACCACACCACCAGCGGCGCCGACACCGGAGAGAGCTACGGCGACTACACCACCAGCGGTGCCGACACTGACGAAAGCTACGGTGACTACACCACCAGCGGCGCCGACACCGGAGAGAGCTACGGTGATACCGACGACACCTTTGGTGGCTACACCACCAGCGGTGCCGATACCGACGAGACGTTCGGCGACTATTCCACCAGCGGTGCCGATACCGACGAAACCGCAGGGGGAGACACTACGGACTGAGCGGTCCGCACCGAGGATTGTATCGAGTTGGACAACGCGAAGGCGATGGAGGCAGCGCGTCCGCGGGAGGGCACCGAATTGAAGAGGGCCGCCGTACGACCGTACGGCGGCCCTTCATGCAGGGCGTGTCCGAAGACCGCTACTCCTTGGTCGGCTGGACCCAAGCCGTTTCCACGTTCTCGCCTTCTTCGAATCCGAAGAAGATCCGCATCTGCTTGCGCAGGAAGTCCTTACCTTCCTGAGACTGCAGGTCGATGCGATAGGTATTGATATACCGCGGCGACGTCTGCAGCCATTCCTGCCACGCCTTGATGCTGATGTTGTCGTACAGCTCCTGACCGAACTCGTCGGGGAACGGCTTGAACGGAAGGCCGGGGAGCTCCTGGCCGAACTTCTTACACAAGACGGTGCGGGGTGCGTTCATGATGACTGCCTCGAGTTGATGCGAATGCGGCTCAGGCTTCGCTGAGCGCCTTGGTGACCACCTCGACCGCGGTGGTGAGCGGAATGCGCTGCTGCGCTCGGTCGTCGCGCATGCGGAGCGTGACGGACTTGTCCTTGAGCGTGTCGTTGTCGACCGTGATCGCGTAGGGCGTCCCGATCTCGTCGTGACGCGCATAGCGCTTTCCGATGGCGTGTTGCTCGTCCATCTTTGCGTTGATGCCGGCGGCGTAGAAGCCCTGAACGATCTCGCGTGCGAGCTCGGGCATGCCGTCTTTCTTGACCAGCGGCAGCACGGCGACTTTGATCGGCGCAAGGCGGGGGTGCAAGCGAAGCACCGTTCGCGCGCCCTTACCGTTTTCATCGGCGGGTTCCTCGTCGTACGCGTCGCACAAAACGGCGAGCAGACCCCGCGTCGCGCCAGCGGCCGGCTCGATGACGTGGGGCATGTAGCGCCACCCGTTCTTGCCGGTCTCGGGGTCCTGTTTCTGCGGGTCGAAGTATTGCAGCTTCTTGCCTGAGCCCTGCGTGTGCGCGTTGAGGTCGTAGTTCGTGCGGCTGGCGATGCCCTCGAGCTCGTCCCAGCCCCAGGGGAACTTGTACTCGACGTCGTAGCAGCCGTCGGAGTAGTGAGCGAGTTCGTCGTCCTCGTGAATGCGAAGGCGCAGGTTGTCGGGGTTGAGCCCCAGGCTCTTCCACCAGTCCAGACGCGCGTTCTTCCAGTAGTCGAGCTGCTCGGGGCCCTGGCCAGGCTCGACGAAGTACTCCATCTCCATCTGCTCGAACTCGCACGAGCGGAAGATGAAATGCTCGACTTTCACCTCATTGCGGAAGCTCTTGCCCATCTGCGCAATGCCGAAGGGGACCTTCATGCCCGTGCTCTGCTGCACGTTGAGGAAGTTGACGAACATCGCCTGGGCGGTTTCGGGTCGCAGGTAGACGGCGCTGTCGCTCATGGCTTCCT
>CAYSPB010000034.1:0-32599 GCA_964432695.1 uncultured Nannocystaceae bacterium | reverse complement strand
AAGGCGCTCGAGCTGCGTCCGGACATCGAAGTGCTGATCAACGTGCACATCACCGGAACGCAGCCCGCACCGAACTTCGACGACCAGGGGTGCCCGCCGGGCACCAATGACGAAGGCCGCAGCGACTACTACGACCTTGCCTTCCATACCGACCCGCGCTTGGGCACGTCGGTGCACACGGTGATGTTCTATCCGGTGGAAGGGCAAGCGCGCGTCTACAACCAGCAGACGTTTGCCCACAAGCTGTGCCTCATGCAGAAGGCCTCGGCGCAGGGGCGGCCGCTGACCTGGTTCCCCGAGGGGTCGTGGTGGTTGAGCTTCGACAACAGCATCCCCGTGTATCTGCCGCTGTACCTGTGGACGCGCGAGCGCGACAGCATTCTGATGAAGGACATGCTCGAGTCCCGCGGTCGGGGCACGCTGCGCGGCTTCCGGATGTTCAACTCGGGTCACGAGTGGGGCTACTGGCAGCAGGACTACGGCGTCGGTTTGTGGGCATGGAATTCCGACGTTCCGATGGAAGCCGTGCTCGGCGAGATGTTCGACCCCTTGTGTGAAGCTTCCGCGCTGGATGGCTGCGACGCGCGAACCGAGGCGACCATCATCATGGAGGAGCTGATGGAGCATCAGCGCGACTTCTTCCTCGAGCGCGCCGACTGGGAAGGTCGCGTGGGCGGTCTGTACACGTACTTTGCCGGCGAAGACCAAGCCGACGAGATCGCGGCCGCCAGCGGATTCGAGTTCCGGCCCGTGAAGGTGCCGTTCGATACGGTTTCCGGCTGGGGCGAGGAGCTTCTCGAGCCCTTCGAGGCCTCCGACGTGGTCGCGCTCGAGGAGGCGGCCACGCTCAACCACACGTGGGCGGACCGACTCGAGGTGCTCGTGCCGACGGTGCCCGAGGCCGGTTTGCCCTGGCTGGAGGAGGTCATCGATGGGGTGCGCATCAATGCGCTGCGCGCCGATCAAACCGCGGCGCTGTACCGCGCCGCGATCGAGTATCGCCGAGGGGGCATTGCGGGTATCGACGACCCGGCAACCGCTGCGCAGCCCCATCTCGATGCTGCTGCCGATGCACTTGCCGAAGCCGAGTCTGTGGTTCGCCGCCGCGAAGCGGCGTACCGGTACCCCGACGAGCAAGTCTACGGTGGTGGCATCACGCCCGACACCAGCGTGCCCAACGGCACCACGTATGGCTATCGTGTCCACACCAAGACGCACCTGCTCACGTATTGGCACAACCGCCAAGATCAGGTGGCCACCATCGTTGCGGGCGGGTCGCTCGACGACGCGCAGACCATTCGCATCGAGGATGCCCTCGCCGCGCCAGCCACCGATCTCACAGTGTCCTGGCCGGACATTCCGGGGCTGTCGGGCACGGTGGCGGTGGGAGATCTCGAAGTCGGACCGAGCGATGACCGGATCGAACTCGGTGAAGATGAAGGCTGGTGGTCGATCGACGGCGAACTCAGCACCGATGGCCCCTCGCTGTTCGTGGTTGGCGGCGCAGCACGGGCTGCCGTTCGAGCGCAGACGCCCGCGTCGGGCGTGACGCTGCTCGAGCCAGAGGACCCGCTCGCGCAGGCTGCTCTCGCGTTCGTCTTCCCCGCGTTGCGGTGGGGCTGGCTGCCGGATGAGCCCGGCCTTGCGGTGGGATCCGATCCGAACGGCGACGGAGTGATCGCCCATGACGACCTGGTCCTTGCGCGGCTGGCCAGCGGTGATACGTCTGGTTTCACCACCGAGCCCGTGGGCCTGACGATCCCCGTCGAGCGCAGCGGCGGCACGTCCCTGCAGGTTCGGCTGGTCGACGCTACGCTCGAAGGTCAAGTCGTCGACGGAGCCCTGGCCGACCCGGTGGCGATCTCCGGCCAGATCCGTGTGGACGACTTGGTGCTGGCGATGATCGAGGTCGGTGGGTTCGATGAGGCAGGAGCCCTGTCCACGCTTGCAGGGATTCTGGGCTTCGATCCAGCAAACCCCCCATCCACGGTGCCCTTCCGCGGCGAATTCGAAATCGAACCCGAGAGTCCGTAGCGGTGTAGACTCCACCCCGTGAGTGACCTGGCTTGGTGGCTTCGCGACCCCACGGGTACCCGCCGAGAAATCGGCGCCCGCGGACTCCTGATCGGGCGTGCCCCCGACTGCGACATCGTCGTGGCCGAGCCCGACATCAGCCGACATCAAGTTCTCGTGCACCTCGAGTCCGGTGAGCCTCGGCTCGTTCCGCTCGGGGCTGCCCCGTGCCTGATCAACGGCGCCGAGGTCGAGGCGGCGACGTCACTCTCCGAGGGCCACGTGATCCGCATTGGCGAGCTTGAGCTCGAGGTGATTGGCGAGCCCAAAGAAAGCGCCGGCCCGAGGTGGCTGGTGCAGATGGTCGGCGGCGGACTCTACTCGGTCGCCAAGCCGCGCTTCACCATCGGGGGCGACGCGAGCGACGACCTGCGCACCGACGTACTGCCCGGCGGTGCCGTCGTGCTCAACCCAAGCGACGGCTTCATGGGCGTCGAGGTCAACGTGCCCAACGTGAAGGTGGCCGGCAAGCTGCTCGAAGAGGGCGACGTCGGCAGCGCCCGCGTGGGCGACCTGGTGAAGGTTGGCGGCCTTGCACTGCGCGTGCTCGCGGGCGACTCCTCCTCGGCCGAGACCACCCGGCACCACCTGCGTCCCGAACCGGGCGCCGGTTCGGTCACGCTCACGTTCCTGCCGCGCGGCGGTCGCGTCGAGATGCGCGTCGAGGGCCGGACCGTCACGGTCTATCTCGCCGAACGTCGCTGCAACTTGGTGGCGGCCTTGCTCCAACCCCCTACCGGCTTCGATCCTGGTGACTACGTCGACGACGAGGTCGTCATTCCGCGCGTCTGGCCGAATCAGAGCAAGAGCCGAACCGACCTCAACACGCTGCTGCACCGCGTTCGCAAGGACCTTCTGGGTGCAGGCGTTGATGGAGCGCAGTTGATCGAGCGCGCTGAGGGCGGTGGCGCCACGCGCTTCCGCCTCAAGAGCGAAGCGGTCGTCAAAGTCGAGTAGGCGCCGCGCGAAGCGAAAAAAAGCGGGGTCGCCCGTCCTGGACGACCCCACCGTGCCACCTGCTTCGTTTGGACTGGCGCGCCACCCTCGTCGGACCGCCAGCCACAATCTCACTGTAGGAACGCGACCGGACGATGCCGATGGCAGTCCGATGTCACGTCGATTCGAGCGCCGCACGCAGCTGATGCTTGCGCGCCTCGGTCGCGAAGCTGGCTTCGATCGCGTTGTTGCCGAGCTGCAGGAGCTGCAGGTCGGACAGCCCCAGCGCCTGCTGGCACTGCACGAAGTTGTCATTCATGTAGCCGCCGAAGTAGGCCGGGTCGTCCGAGTTGATGGTTGCGATGAGACCCGCGTCGAGCAGCGCCGGAAGGTTGTGGCTCGCGAGGTCGCCGAAGACCCGCAGCTTCACGTTGGACAGAGGGCAGACGGTCAGCGGCGTGCGCTCTTCGACGAGGCGTTTCACCAGCGCGTCGTCTTCGAGGCAGCGGACGCCATGGTCGATTCGCTCGACCTTCAGCGCGTCGAGGGCGCCCCAAATGTACGCGGGCGGTCCTTCCTCGCCGGCATGCGCGACGCGGTGCAGTCCCTCAGCAGCGGCGAGGTCGAAAGCCTCTACGAATTTCTCGGGTGGGTTGCCCATCTCTGACGAGTCGAGCCCCACGCCGATGAAGTACTCGCGGAAGGGCAGTGCCTCGCGGAGCGTTTGGACCGCCGCTGCTCCGCTGAGGTGGCGCAGAAAGCACAGAATCAGCGCCGAGCTAATACCCAACTCGGCCTCTGCCTTGGCGCAGGCTCCGGCGAGACCCTCGATGACCGTCCCCATCGCTACGCCACGCTCGGTGTGGGTCTGCGGGTCGAAGAAGAGCTCCGCGTGCTGCACGTGGTCGGCTTGCACCCGCTCGAAGTAGGCCCAGGTGAGGTCGAAGAAGTCCTGCTCGGTCCGGAGGACGGCTGCGCCCTGGTAGTACAGGTCGAGGAAGTCCTGCAGGTTGCCGAACTGGTAGGCATCGCGGAGGGCGTCGACCGATGCATACGGAAGCGTCACGTCGTTGCGCTCTGCGAGCGCGAACATCAGCTCCGGTTCCAGCGTGCCTTCGATGTGAAGGTGCAACTCGACCTTGGGCATCCGCGCGGCAAAGCTCGACATCCGCCGCAGCATAGCGGCGAACGTCGGGCCGGGTCAGCGCCGCGCGATGGCCGTGTGGACCGGCGTCAGCTCGACAGGAGTACCGCGTTCGGTCTGGCTCTGCTCGATGACCCCGCGCGCGAGCACCTCTCCGCTGGGGTCGAGCAGGACGATCTCGTGTTCACCGGACTCCAGCGTGACCAGAGCCAGCCGCCGGCCCTCCTCGCCGAGTGCCGCGGCGTCGTTCTGCACGTAGATCGCTCCGGAGCCGAAGTCGACGGCAATGGCGATGAGTCCCGGAATGAGCCCCGGAATGAACAGCAAGATGTCGATGACGAGCGGTCCGACGTCGACCACGCCCGAGTTGTTGCCGACACGCTCGGGGTGAATGATGCGCGCACACGACGGAAGGAGTGCGGCGAGGGACAGGAGGGCAACTGCCCGGCGAAGGTTCCGTCGTGGAGTCTTCATCACGTTGTCGAGGACGCCGGTCAGTCTACACGGATTCACCGCGGCGCGTGGTCGCCGTCACGCTGTTTCAGCGAGCGTCGCCGAAGAAGTACGCGAAGCCGATCCCCATGAAGAGGCCTCCGTGGTCGCCGAGGTCAAAGCCGAAGCCGGGCCCGTCCGTGGTGCCGCGGCGCGATCCGATCCCACGTCCGGGGTTGGCGTCGAACTCCCCGTTTTGATCCGGCTCGCGATTGCCGGGGATGATGCGGAAGGCCACTCCGAACTCGGGGATCACGGCCACGCGCTTGCCGATGAAGAGCTGAACGCTTGCGGGGATCTCGACGTCGATCTCGAGCGGTGTGTCGAGGGTATCGCTCTGCTCTTCCTCGAGCTGTCCCAAAAAGCCGAAGTAGGCGCTGATCCGAGTGCCGATGCCGAAGTCGGCGTGGACTTGCTGGCTGCGGTCGCCTTGGTAGGGCCAGAAGAAGAACTCGGGTCCCACGCCGACGGATCCGACGGTCCGCGTGCGCTCGAAGTCTCCGTTCTCATCGGTATCGCCGTGGGAGAACGTCGCTGCGCCGAGGTTGAGGCCCACCGTGAATCGGTCGGCGGCGTACCAACGGACCATCAAACCGTTGAGCCCGGCCAGCGTTCGCATGGCGCCGAAGCCGACCCGATTCTTCATCGGCGCCGGGGGGCGCTTGGCTTTCGACTTTTTCTTCTTCCGCGATTTGGGTTTCGATCCGGAGACCGAAGCTTCGACCGCGGCGTCGTCTTCTTCCGCGTCCCCGCCGTCGGCCTCCTCGTCCGCCGCCTCATCCTCGTCGGCGTCGGGGGCGGCGAGAGCGGGTGTGGCGATGGCTGCGGTTGTGGTCAACGCGAACGCGGTCGCCAAACGACGCGCATGAAGTCCCCAGACGGCGGTGTGCACATTCGCGAGTATAGCCAGGGTCGTCGCGTCGCGATTGAGCACAAGGGCATGCACGCAACCACCTGAACCCATTCCGGTCGGGGTCCGCCCGCCCCACGTTTGCGGGATCTGGCGCCAGGTCGCGGCGAGGTTGGGGGGGCGCAGACCCTTCCGTCGACGCGTCGACTCGCTACACTGGTTCGGCATGCACCGGGGGACGACGCGATGGTTGGTTGCGGCTTCGACGTTTGCGGCGAGCCTCGTGGTCGGTGCGAGCTGCGGTGACGTGATCGGGCTCGATGCTCAGGACCCCGCGCGAGGTCCCGGGCAGCTCGTGGGCAACGCCAGCCCGATCACCGACGGTAACTTCCGCGGCGGCGCCGACGAAATGCCGCAGCCGCGCGACGTCGAGCCGCCCGCCGAAGGGGTCGCGGTCGACTGCGACGCCGACTGCAAAGCCTACTGCGACACGCTTCCGCTCGAGAACCCGGTCAATATCGGCATGTGCGAGGTGACCTGGGGCGCGGGGCTGTCGACGCGACCGATCGAGCGCAACCAGGCCTGCCGTCGCCTCTACGCCGACATGCTCGGCCGCTATCCCAACGTCGAAGAGCTCAATACCGTCTGTGCCGCTGATAACTGGGGCGAGACCGTCAAGCAGGTCTTGGCCGATGACGACTTCATTCGTGTCCAGCAGCGACGCTGGGCCGACCGCCTCCTCTACAACAACCGTGCGGTGAACTTCGAGCGGGCGTTCGACATGGACGAACTCGTCGGCAAGGCGTTTGAAGGACGCGTAGCCTGGGACGAGTTCGCGGCCGTGACGGCGGCGCACCCGGTCATCATGCGGCGTCTCGACACGCCGGCCGACCGCGCCGAGTTCATGTTCGAACTGTTCCTCGGCCGTCCGCCGTACGAGGGTGAGCGCAGCGACTTGGCCCGGCTGTATCGCCTCTGGAACAACGGCTACTTCGACCACCCGCACGTGGGGCGTCTGCCTGACTCGTACATCGAGTTCGCCTGTGTGGACGAAGACGGCAACCGCGACACGAACACGATCGGTGAGTGCACCAGCGTGCTGTGGGGCCACAACGAGCTGACGCTCACCCCCGACACCAAGCGCGTCACCAAGGACGGCGAACTCGAGGGGTTGTTGTGGACCGGCAAGCTCGAGCCCAACGAGTGGAAGAAGCTCCAGCTCCCTGGTCGCATCATCGCGAGCGAGCCCGCGTTTTGGGAGTTCGTCGTGCAGGACACGCTGACGCGTTACCTGGGCTACGATCTCGCCATCGAGGCGCCGGCCGTCCGTCACGAACTCGTCCGTTACCTGTTGGGCTACGGGGGCGACATTCGGGCGCTGCACTTCGCGATCGCCACGTCGTTCGCGTACCTGCAGTCCAGCCGGGGAGGCACGGCGTCGGAGCGGCGCTGGACCTACGGGCCCTACAAACAGATTCAGGTCGAGGGCTGGCTGGACTCGATCAAGGCCAGCACCGGGTACGATCTCTCCCGCTGTGACCACCGCCTTCCGCACCCCGAGGACTATCTCGAGGAGAACGACGAAGACAACGTCGAGGGGCTCAGCGGCTGGGCCATCGCGCTCGTCCGAAATACCCGCTGGGACGTCGACGACGACCTCGAAGTGGAGTCGGACTACCGCAACCTCGCGCGTACGCTCGGTGGCTGTCCTAGCAACGAGGTCGGCGGACGCTTCACGACCGTGAGCGTGCTGAACACTGCGGTGCAGGAGTCGTTCGTGGCCGAGGTCTGCGGCGTCGGTGATGCGCGCGGTGTTGGCATCTCGCGCCTGCTCCCGCAAGGAGTGGAGGCGGGCACGGTGCTCGACGACGCGACGGCCGAGGCGATCGTCGAACACATGCAGGCGTTGTTCCTCGGCCGCGTTCCCACTGACGAGGAGCGCGACGAAGCTCGCGCAGCGGCTGGCCAATGCTCACCCGCACCGTGCGACGCCGAGACCTTTGCAAGGCCAGTGTGTTTCGCGGTGCTCTCCAGCTCGGAGATGCTCTTCTACTAGGACGGGGGACGACGATGACCAAGCGAATCAAACGAGCCTCGTCCTTGACGCGCCGCCGCCTGCTGCGGGGTGCCGGTGTGACCGCAGCCGCTGTCGCAGCTCCACACCTGTGGATCCCGCGGGACGTGAAAGCTACCGATGCGTTCGGTACGGCCAAGCACCTGCTCTACATCCGGCTGTCGGGTGGCTTCCGCTTCCCGGTCGCGTTCAACGGCGACATGGGGGAGCAGTTCAACCCCTTCGGCCTGGCCAGCGGCGTCGCGAGCGGCACCGAGTGGGGGGTGGGCCGCATGCTCGACCAGAACGAGTGGCGGACCGACGAACTCGCGGGCCTGGGCATGAAGCGCGTGCCCGAGTTCACGAACGAGATGGCGGTCATTCCCTGCGTGGACCACGAGCCGCTTGCTGGGTCGGCCGATGGCAACCACGCCACCGGGCTCGAGCGTTTCCTGACCGGCGAAGTCGGGGGCCAAACCGGCCTGTTCACGATGCTCAACTACGGGTTGCGTGCACGCACCGAGGCCGAGACGGCCGAGGGCATCGTGAGCCTGCCGGCGATCATCATGGGCGAGTCGGGGATGGGCCGCGGCTCAGGAGCCTACGCCGCCTATCGTCCGGCGGTGCTGCGCGGCGACGACCTCGACCGCTTCGCTTCGGGGGTGACCAACGACCTGCCCGCATGGGCGCGCTCGATGGCCGACGGCTACGATGCGCGAAACAAAGACGTGCAGAACGAGATGCACGCCCCCACCGTCGACGCATACATCCGTTCGCGCGAGGCCACGAAGGCCTACGCAGACATTTTCTCGAGCGACATCCTCAAGGTTCGAGACAACCGCGATGAAGTCTTTGACGGCCTGAGCAACCCGGAGATGGCGGCCGTATTCGGCGACAGCAACGGGGGGCGCAACGTGCACCTGGCGCTGCGGCTGTTCCACTTCGGCTGCCCGGCGGTCTACATCGACCAAGGGGGGTACGACATGCACTCCGACGAGGAGATGAACTTGCCGGGCCGCATGGAGGAGTTCGTCCGCATCCTCTCGGGGCTCGAGTGGTCGCTCAAGCGGCTCGAGCACCCCGACGGTGGAACGTATTGGGACCACACGCTCGTGGTTGCAGGCAGCGAGTTCTCTCGGAGCGCTCGCGGAGCTCGTTTCAACTCCGCGCGAGGCAGCGACCACGGTGGCGACTTCGCGACCCGATGGATGTCGATGCCGTTCATGGGGGGACCCATCGGCGCCAAGGGGCGGCGGCTTGGTGCAACCGACCCCAACGATCTCAGTCCTCAGGGCGAGGTCTATTCGTATCGCGCCACATGGAAGACCCTGATGGACTTCCTCGGCGCCGAAACCTCCGAGTTCTTCCCCGCGGACGACCCCTACGATGCGCTTTGCTGATCCTCGCCTGCTCGCCATCGCGGCGGTTGCCCTGGGCGGGTGCCGCGAGACCATCGACTACAACAGTGGCCGCATCGACTTCGAGCCGGACCGTCCCGAGGTGCCCGAGGTCGAGGATGTCGCACCCTACGACGGCGACGACGAGACCGTGATCGAGGCACAAACCCGCATTCCCACCGGGCTCGATCTGCATCAGAAAGTCATTTGGCGGACCTGCACGCCCAACGGAGGCGTCTGCCACAACGCCAAGGAGTATCCGGACCTGCGCACGCCTGCGAACTTCGCGGCCGCATTTGAAGCCCCTTGCAATGTCCAACCCGGCGAGTTCAGCTCGGTGTTCGACGGTTGCGAGTCGTTCGGCGACCGGGTGCAGTTCGATCGAAACATCGAGTCCGACCCCATCGAGATCGCCTACATCGAGCAGATCGCGGGGGACCCGCCCGAGGTCGACGAGAACGCAGAAATCCCGCTCGACCTGCCGGGCCTGCACATCCACCTCAGTGAGCCGGTCGTCACCGATCGGCAGCGGAACTACGCGTCGCTTCGCTTCATCCGAAGTTTCGTGGCCGAGGAGCAGGTCGAAGAGCTTACCTACGCCCGCTTCGAAACCCAGTGGTACGTGCTCGAAGAGGGCACGCATCTGTTCGGCATCGTCCGCGAGTATCAGTTCAACGAGGTCGAAGAGCTCATAAACGTGGGCATTCAGGAGGCTGACGCCAACCGCAACGGAGTCCGCGGATCAACGATGGACCTGGGTGTGTCGATGCTCGTACCCGGGCGTCCCGAGGACAGCTATCTGATCGCGCGCATCCGTGGCGAGATTCACGATGGCCCGATCCCCGGCTCTCGCATGCCGCTGGCCAACCCTCCGCTGTCGGTTGCGGAGATGCTGGCGCTGTATTGCCTGGTCGAGGGGTGGCCCGAAGGCGCCGACCAGACGTACCTGTCGGGCCCCATCGACTATCGCAACTGCTCCTACTCCGAGGACCCCGAGGCGCTGAACCTGCTGGGCAACGGCGTGACCTGGGAGGCCCGCGTGCGGCCCATTCTCGAGGCGAACTGCGGCGGGTGCCACTCCGAGGCCGAGAACCAGGGCGAGCTCGTTCTCGTAGGTGAGGGCGTGTACGAGCGCCTGCTCGAGCCTTCGCTTCAGGTGCCCGACCTGAAGCTCATCGAGCCCAGCGACGCCGAAGCCAGCTACCTTTACCAAAAGCTGGTCGGGGGGGACGACATCGTCGGCAACCCGATGCCGTTCAACCCACTCACCGGCGAGGGGCGGCTCACCGAGGCTGAGCTCGGCGACATCCTCACCTGGATCAGCAACGGCGCGGTCGAAGACCAGTAGGCCGGGTCGCTACTGCTCGACGCAATACGGTGGCACCCAATCGGGGATGCCGCCGGCTTGATATGGCAGTGGATCTGCGCCGTAGGGGTGGTCGAGGAAGAAGTTGAAGGCATCGGCGCGGCGCCACACGCCGTCCACGTTCGGCGGGTAGGTATGGCCGAAGTCGTGGTCGCACAACAACCCGTAGCCACCGCGCTCGGAGAGGTAGCCGGCGTAGTTTTGCGATGCGCTCTCGAAGTCGAGTCCCGAGACGACGTCGGTGCCTCCTCCGCGGAACATCAGGGCGGAGGGGACCGCATCGGTGGTGTCCGCGGGAGCCCCGTAGCTGAGTCCGCCGGAGTAGGTGATCACCGACGCGATGTACGAGCTGCGTCGGACGCTCGCCTGGGCCGTGTGGAGAGCGCCCGCACTGAAGCCCATGGAGTGGATCTGATACGGGTCGATGTTCGCTTGCTCCGACGCGCACGCGACCGTCGAGTCCATCATGACGAGGTCGTTCTGCGCGCCGCCGTTGACCAAGAACCACTCGAACGCGGCGGAAGGTTCGGACGCCGGAGCGATGACCACCCCGCCCATGTCGAGAATGCTCTCGATTGCGACGCTGCTGAGCATTGCAATCGCATCACGTGGTTCTCCGCCCGACCCGTGAAACACGAAGACGAGCGGGCCGCCGCCACCCGACGCGGGGTCGTGCCAGACGAGCGCATTTCGCGAGCCGCTGCCCACCGGAAAGGCGACCGTGGGTGGATTGTCGACCGTTCCTCCGCCGAGCTCCGGGCACTCGCCCTGCGGTTCGGGGATCGTGCCGCCGCCTGATGGCTCGCCCGGGTCGCCACAAGGATCGGTCGGGTCGCCGCTCTCTTCACCGTCGCTGCCGGCCGAGTCGGTCGGGTCGCCCGAGGGGTCGCTGGTCGGGTCGGATGTGCCGGGTCTGGAGCCGCCACCCTCAGAGGAGCCCTCGCTCGAAGCGTCCGAATCCGCTTCGGTCGGATCGGTGGATCCGTCGTCGTCGTCGACAGTCCCGGTCTCGGCGTTTTCGGTGGCAGCATCCGTGTCAGCGTCTGCAGCGCCCAGGTAGCATCCACTGCGCACCAAGGTTACGACCCACGAAGGCGTGGCGATCGTCTTCATGTCGGAGAGCGGACGGAACATGGCGGTCAGGGGTGCACCCCCCCGTGCTGGCCGCCAAGCGCACATTCATCAGGGCACACTCGGTGCGCGCATCCTGTTTCAAAGTGGTGCAACCGCATCGAGACGCGACGGTTCAGCGCCGAAAAGGGTCGGCGCCGCGATTGAGCAGGCTGACCTCGAAGCGGTCGAGTAGGCGATCGGCCTGCGGATGTGGCGTACGACTCTGCGAAATTCCGACGATGTCGGCTCGAAGTGCTTCGACGGTCCAGCCGCGGTCCTCGACGTACTGTGCATCGTCGCCGGAGAGCGCGTGCAGTGTCATGAGCCAGTCGAACAGCTCGCGGCTCACGGCCTCGGCAGGGAGATCTGCGTCGCCCACTGCCGCGCGCGTCGTTCGTGTGTGCACGATCATCGACTGCAGCGGGGCACTAAGCAGACCGAAGTCTGGCGGCAAGGCGGCATAGTCGCCCACGTCTGCGGGGTGAAGACGACGCTTGATCGCCTCGGCCATGGCTCGCCAGGCGCGAAAGAGCAGGATGCCGGTGGCGCCAACCAGCAGCGCGGGCAGCCCGGAGCCACCCACGACGAGCTGGGTGAGTGCGATCGCGAGGAACACGAGCCATGTCAGCGAGATACCGCCGAGCACTGCGAGCGCGGCTGCAAACGAAACGGCGTATCCAGCCGTCAGCGGCCGTGGGTCGGCCAGCACCAGCTCCGTCGCTGTTTCGGGCTCCGCCATCGACGCTCGATACTGTAGCAACGCGGTGTGGTGCCGCTTCGCTCGGCGTCCTGACCTTGCTCAGTCCCGTCGCTACGAGCTCGCGTTCGGCGAGCCAGAGTCCGGGCGCGTGGCCGAAGACGGCGACGGCCCGGCGCATGCGACTACTTGCGGAACTCGCCGAGCATTGCGTCGACGTTCTTCTTGGCGTCGCCGAAGAGCATCTCGGTGTTGTCCTTGAAGAACAGCGGGTTCTGCACGCCCGCGTAGCCGGTGCCCATCGAGCGCTTCATGACGACGGTCTTGGTCGCCTTCCAGCATTCGAGAACCGGCATGCCCGCGATGGGGCTGTTCGGGTCGTCGAGGGCGCTGGGGTTGACGATGTCGTTCGCACCGATGACGAGCACGAGGTCCGTATCGGGGAAGTCGTCGTTGAGCTCGTCCATCTCGAGGACGATGTCGTAGGGCACGTTGGCTTCGGCCAGCAGCACGTTCATGTGGCCCGGCAGGCGACCCGCGACGGGGTGGATGCCGAAGCGAACGTTCTTTTTGGCCTTGCGCAGCAGCTTCACGATCTCGCTGAGGGAGTGCTGCGCTTGGGCCACGGCCATGCCGTAGCCGGGGATGATGATGATCGACTTCGCGGCGTTCATGTCCGCGACGACCTTCTCGACGTCGGTGGGCACGGCCTCGCCCTCGACCACCTTGGCCGGGCCGGACGGCGTGCCCCCATCGGAGCCGAAGCCACCGAGGATGACGCTGAAGAACGACCGGTTCATGGCCTCGCACATGATGTACGAGAGGATCGCGCCCGAGCTTCCGACGAGCGCACCCGTGATGATGAGCAGGTCGTTGCTGAGCATGAAGCCCGCCGCGGCCGCAGCCCATCCCGAGTAGCTGTTGAGCATCGAGACGACGACCGGCATGTCGGCACCACCGATGGCCATGACCATGTGCACGCCCAGCACGCAGGCGATGACGGTCATGATGATGAGCGGGTTGAGCCCCGCTGGCATGCCCCCCTCGGCGGCGCCGTGGCCCGCGTCGAGGAACATGTAGCCCAGCGCGAACGACCCGAGCACCATGCCCAGGTTCACCGCGTGGCGACCCGGGATGAGGAACGGCTTGCCGCCGATGCTGCCGCGCAGCTTGGCGAACGCGATGACCGAGCCGGTGAAGGTGACCGCGCCGACGAAGATGCCGACGAAGATCTCGACCTCGTGGATGGTGACTTCGACGGCGGTCAGCTCGGGCTGCGGGCCCAGGTAGCTGGCGAAGCCGACCAGCACCGCGGCCAGGCCGACGAAGCTGTGCAGGATGGCGACGAGCTCGGGCATCGAGGTCATCGCGACCCGCTGCGCCAAGAGGCCGCCGATGAGCACGCCGGGAATGATGGCGCCCGCGAGCATCGCGTAGCCGGTCACGCCGGGCGTGGCTGCGGTGGCGACCAGTGCGATCGCCATGCCGAGGATTCCGTAGAAGTTGCCCCGCCGCGCGGTCTCCTGAGAGGAGAGGCCGCCAAGGCTGAGGATGAAGAGAATCGCGGCAGCGATGTACGCGACGGTGATCAGGGATTCGGTCATCGGAAGCCTCCCCCTACTTTCGGAACATCTGCAGCATGCGCTGCGTGACGAGGAAGCCGCCGGCGATGTTGATCGTGGCGACGAGGATGGCGAGGGCGCCCAAGATGACGGTGGCGGAACTCGGAGAACCCGAGACCTGCAGCATGCCGCCGATGATGATGATGCCGCTGACCGCGTTGGTGACCGACATCAGCGGGGTGTGCAGCGCGGGGCTGACGTTCCAGATGAGCTGCCAGCCGACGAAGATCGCCAGCACGAAGACGGTGAAGTGCGACAGGAACGACTCGGGCGCGCCCAGGCCGATGCCCAGCAGCGCGACGCCGGTGGCGATGAGTGCCCAAGGAGGCTTGCCGGCGGGCTCGTTCGCAGCGGCTTCGACCTCGGGCTCGGGCTCCGGCTCGGGCTTGGGCGCGGGTTTGGGCGCCTCGGCCTTCTTGGGTGGCGGGTCCTTCTTGGGCGGTGGCCAGATGACCTCGCCCTCGTGAACGATCAAGCAGCCGCGCACGACCTCGTCCTCGAGATCGAACTTCCAGCCCTCGGCTTTGCCGAGGTCGTCGATGAGGTGGCAGATGTTGGTGCCGTAGAGCTGGCTCGAGGTGGCCGGCAGGCGGCTGGGCAGGTCGGTGTAGCCGATGATCTTGACGCCGTTGTGGTCGACGATTTCGTTCGGCTTGGTGACCTCGCAGTTGCCACCGCGCTCGGCCGCAAGGTCGACGATGACCGAGCCGGGCCGCATGGCCTCGACGGCCTCTTTCTTGATCAACAGCGGCGCGGGGCGGCCGGGGATCAACGCGGTGGTGATGATGATGTCGACCTCTTGCGCCTGCTCGAGGAAGAGAGCCATCTCCGCGTCGATGAACTCCTTGCTCATCACCTTCGCGTAGCCACCCACGCCGGTGCCGTCTTCCTCGAACTCGAGCTCGAGGAACTCGGCGCCCATCGACTCGACCTGCTCTTTGACGACGGGGCGGGTGTCGAAGGCGCGAACGATGGCACCCAAGCCGCGGGCGGCACCGATTGCGGCGAGACCGGCGACGCCGGCCCCGATGACGAGGACCTTTGCGGGCGGCACCTTGCCTGCAGCGGTGATCTGCCCGGTAAAGAAGCGTCCGAACTGCTGCGCCGATTCGACGACGGCGCGGTAGCCCGCGATGTTGCCCATCGAGGACAGCGCATCGAGCTTTTGTGCCCGCGTGATCCGCGGGACGGCGTCCATGGCGATGGCGTTGACCTTGCGGCTGCTGAGCAGCTCGAGCGCGGTCTTGTTCTCGGCCGGCCACAGGAAGGAGATGAGCGTCGAGCCCTCGGCGAGCATCTCGGCCTCTTCCATGCCGGTGCCCTCGTGGTACTGCGGCGGGCGGACCTTGGCGACGACGTCGCAGGACCACACCTCGCTGGGCATCTCGACGATGGTCGCGCCGGCCTCCTCGTAGGCGGAGTCGGGGAAGCTGGCTTCGACGCCCGCGCCCTTCTCGACGACGACCATGAAGCCTTGCTTCTTGATCAGTCTCCGGACCGTGTCCGGGGTCGCGGCGACCCTCCGTTCACCCTCGTAGATCTCCTTCGGGATGCCGATTTTCATAAGCAGGCGCGTGCAGGTGTAACAGGTTGCGGGCTCGAATCCGAGTGCCTTCGGCTATGGTGGGCCCCATGTCCGACGACCCGCTGACGCACTTCGACGAGGCCGGGGCTGCCCGGATCGTGGCGATCGAAGACAAGCCCGAAACGCCGCGCGCGGCGGTGGCTCGCGCCCGGATCAAGATGGCGCCGGAGACGTTGGCGCGCATCGAGTCCGGTGCGGTGGGCAAGGGGGACGTGCTCTCGGTCGCGCGGCTTGCTGCGATCGGGGCGGCGAAGGGCACTGCGGGACTCATTCCGCTGTGTCATCCGGTTCGACTCACGAGCGTCGACGTCGACTTCGCGATCGTTCGCGACCCTCCCGGCGTGGAAGCTCGCGTTGGCGTACGCGCCGTCGATCGGACCGGCCCCGAGATGGAGGCGATGGTCGCGGCGTCGACGGCGGTGCTCACCATCTACGACATGTGCAAGGCCATGGACCGCGGCATGGAAGTCGTCGAGGTCGCGCTGCTCGAGAAGTCCGGCGGCAAATCGGGCCGTTGGACTCGCGAGTAGTCAGCCCTCGTCGAAGTCGGTGATCCCCGAGGGGAAGTCCGGCGTGAGACTGGCGGGGACCGGATCCGGCTCGGGATCCGGCGTCGCGTTGCGAATCCCGGTCTTGAGCGACTCTTGGGCGATCGGCGTGTTCTGGGCCAGCACTTTGTTGAGCGCGTCGTCCAGTGCACGAAGCTTGCGATGTTCGGTGTCCTCGCCGGGACGTTGGTCGTCGAACGCCGGGGGTGCCCCTTCCGGTGCGCCCGCGGAGCGGCGTCGTGGCGCGGGCTCTTCGAACAGCTTCACCCACGGCTTGGCATCCGACCGAAGGACGCGTGCGATGCGTTCGAGGCCCGCGATGGCGGCGGCAGCATCGGCGTAGCGTTTTTCCCGATCGCGGGCGATCAGCTTGCTCAAGCCCGCGGTCACCAGCGTGGGCACCGTCGGCGGAAGCGGGGGGACGCGGCCGGAAACGTGCGCCTTCATCAAGGTGCGCGCCTCCTTCGATGCGAATGGCGGGGCACCGCTGAGCATCTCGTACAGGATCATGCCGACCGAGTAGAGGTCGGCGCGGCCGTCGATGTCTTCACCGAGGGCCTGCTCAGGGCTCATGTACGCCGGCGTGCCGACGATGGCGCCGACCTTGGTGGTGAGTCCGTCGGCCAGACGCTCGTCGACGATGCGCGCGATGCCGAAGTCCACGATCTTGAGCAGGTCGCTGCCGCGGTGGTCGCGGGTGACGAACAGGTTGTCGGGCTTGAGGTCCCGGTGCACGACGCCATGTCGATGTGCGTGGTCGAGACCCCGGAGGACCTGCAGCGTCAGCGCAATGCACTGCGATGGTGGCAGGGGGCGCCCGAGTATCTTCGAGAGCTCCCGGCCCTCGAGCAGCTGCATGGCCATGAACTTCAGGCCATTTTCGAGCACGCCGCAGTCGAGGACCGCGCGACAGTTGGGGTGGTCGTCGATCCAGGTGGAGGAGTACAAACGCCCGCGCTTCGCGGTCGAAGCGGGCTGCAATCTCCGGGTTGTCGCCGTACTCCGGCCGCAACACCTTGATCGCGACGTCGCGCCCCAGCCCGATGTGCTGCCCGCGAAACACGACCGCCATCCCGCCGACGCCGATCAGCTCTTCGACCTTGTAGCGGCCTGCGACGACTTTCCCCTGCAGCATCAGCTGCCGAGGAAGAGCGACACGACGACCTGCCATTCCTCCGGATGGTACCAGGCGCGCTCCGAGTCCGGGCGTCACAACGGCGCGCGAAGGGCGCCGAGATGCGCATCTCTGCGGCTCAGCGCAGTTGCGGCGTGCGACATCGAAGGCCGAGCTGGAGAACGTAACTGCTCGTGCCGATGAACATCCCGTCGGCGACCGAGCCCGCCGGGCAGTCGAGGGGTTCGCTCTCGTTGCCCGTATCGGAGCCGGCGGGTTCGGTGAGCGCAGCGGCATCGATGGTGAGGACGACGACGCCGTCGTCGTCACGAACGGTGCCGAAGGCTTCGCAAGAAAGCTCGATCTGGTCGATGACGCTGCCCGTGCGCAGGTTCGCACCGACGACGACGAAGTCTTCGGGGCACTGCAGTTCCCAATCTCCGCCCTGGTTGAAACCGCCGTGCACGGGCAGCTCGATGAGGGACCCGGTGGATTCGACGTGGACCGGGAGGGTGTTCGCCAAGTCTTGCGCTCGACACAAGCCACCGACGCGACCGATCCAACCTTCCGGGGACAGCGCGCCACGCATGCCGACGAGCACCGTGCCCACAGGGCAGCCATCGGTCGATTCGGAGAAGACCGGGTCGGCGCCGGCCAGCGTTTCGGTCCAGACCGCGTCCGCCCAGCCCAGCTCGGTCGGGCCGAAACCGCAGTCGCTCTGGCAGCCGTCGAGTTCGTCGACGTTGCCGTCGTCGCATGCTTCGCCTGGACCGACGACGCCGTCGGGGATGCATTGCTCCTCGACGGGGGTGCCCGTTCCATCCGAACTCGATCCGGGCTCGGGATCCGGGCCGGGGTCGTCGTCTCCCTCGTCGGTTGTCGAAGGTTCCGCTTCCGATGCGCTCACGGACTCCTCGTTCGAGCCGGAGAGCGCCCCGCTTTCGGTCTCGTCGTCGCCGTCTTGCTGCGCCTCGTCGTCGCCCTCGGTCGCTTCACTCGCGTCGATCGCTGCTCCGCGATCAGGGTCGTAGCCTGCATTAAGGGCAACGCATCCGCTGAACGCGAAGAAACTGGGCAATGCGAGGCCTACGGCGCTCCATCGCGCCGTCCTCTTCATACGAAGACTCCCCATCCACCGGGTACGTTGCGTCCCGGCTTGGACCAGTTCGCGCGCCGGTTCGACGAAACGACGCGGCTCGCGTGCGGACGCGCAGCTACTCGACCGTAACGGACTTGGCCAGGTTTCGCGGTTGGTCCACGTCGGTGCCCTTGAGATCAGCGATGTGGTACGCGAAGAGCTGCAGCGGGATGCTGGCGACGATGGGCTGGAACAGCTCGTGGACGTCAGGCACCAGCACGACATCGTGGGCGACGTCGGCGATCGCCGAGTCCCCCACGGTGGCCAGCGCGATGATCTTGCCCCCGCGGGCGCGGACCTCTTCGAGGTTGGAGACCACCTTGTCGTATCCCGGTCCGCGCAGCGCGATGACTACGATGGGCACCTCGTCGTCGACGAGCGCGATCGGACCGTGCTTCATCTCGCCGGAGGCGTAGCCCTCGGCGTGGATGTAGGAAATTTCCTTGAGCTTCAACGCTCCCTCGAGCGCGACGGGAAAGCCGAGACCGCGACCGAGGTAAAGGAAGTCACGGGCGGCGGCGTAGCGACGCGCGATGGTGCGAATGCCCGCGAGCTGACCCAGAAGGCGGTTCATCGCCTCGGGCAGGCTGCTGAGATTCTCGACCATGCTGCGCAGGTCGTCGTCAGCAAGCTTGCCGGAGAGCTTGCCGAGCTTGAGCGCGAGCAGGCTGAGAACGACGAGCTGGCTGGTGAACGCCTTGGTGGATGCAACGCTGACCTCGGGCCCGGCGTGCGTGTAGAGCACCTGATCTGCGGCGCGAGCGATGGTGGAGCCCACGACGTTGCAGATCGCGAAGGTGCTGGCGCCGCGTCGCTTGGCCTCGCGCAGGGCTGCGAGCGTGTCGGCGGTTTCGCCGGACTGCGAGATGACGATGGCCAGGTCGCGCGAGGAGACGATGGGGTCGCGATACCGAAACTCGCTGGCGAGATCGACCTCGACGGGAATGCGCGCGAGCTTCTCGATGAGCAGCTTGCCGCACAGCGCGGCGTGCCACGAGGTGCCGCACGCGAGCATGATGACGCGGTCGAACTTGGAGACGTCGAGTTCGACGCTGTCGAGAATGACGTCGGGCTCGACGACGGAGACCCGGCCGGACATCGCGTCGGAGAGCACGCGAGGCTGCTCGTGGATCTCCTTGAGCATGAAGTGTTTGTAGCCCTGCTTTTCTGCGGCGACGGGGCTCCAGTCGATCGTGCGGATGCTGCGTTCGACCGGCTCGCCGCGTGCGTCGACAAAGGTGTAGCCAGACTTGGTGATGTGGGCGATGTCGCCGTCGATGAAGTCGACGACCGTGCGGGTGTGGTCGAGCATGGCGACCACGTCGGAGGCAACGAACATCTCCCCTTCACCCACGCCGAGCATCAGGGGGGCGTTCTTGGCTGCCGCGACGATCTCACCGGGCGCGTCGTCATGCAGGACGCAGATGGCCCACGTGCCTTCGACCTGCTCGAGCGCCTTGGCAACGGCCTCACGCAGGTTGACCGCGCTGGTCATCTGTCGCTCGACCAAGTGCGCGAAGATCTCGGTATCGGTCTCACTGTCGAAGGTGCAGCCCTGCTCCTGTAGCGCGCGCCGAAGCACCATGTGGTTTTCGATGATGCCGTTGTGAACGACGCTGACCTTGCCCTGGCGGTGCGGGTGGGCGTTGGACTCGGAGGGACGGCCGTGTGTGGCCCACCGGGTGTGCCCGATGCCGGTTGCGCCGTGTAGCGGCTCGCTCGTCAGTCGGTCCCGAAGGTTGGCGAGCTTGCCCTCACACCGTGCGATCGCGGCGCCAGGAGCGGGTCCGCCGAGCACGGCCACCCCAGCCGAGTCGTAGCCGCGATACTCGAGCTTTCGCAGCCCCTCGAGGAGGATGGGGGCCGCGTCGCTCGTTCCGATGTAACCCACGATGCCGCACATGGTCTGTTCTTCCGTATAGCCGCACGACGCGCCACGGCCCAAGAAGTTTCCAGGAAACGCAACGGGGTCGGATTCGCGGTGCGAATCTGCGGTCAGACGCCGAATCGCGAAGGTCACGCCGCGCCGAGCTCCACCCCGAGCTGCTACGTTCCCCGGCATGAACCTGCCGGTCGCGTCGGATTTCTGTGCGGTGGCTTCGGTGGAGCTCGATGAGCCGATCGTAGGGACTGCGGCTGCGAAAACCTCGGTGTGGCTGGGCATCGAGATTCGCGGCGCATGGCCGCACGACGCCCTGATGTCGGACGCGGTTCCCGAGGTTCTGCGGACGGCTGTTCGTACGTGGGCCGCCGCGATCCCCGGATTCCGTCCGCAGGGTCTTCGGCGACCAGGACGCGACAACTGCGTCGAGCCGGCGGTCTTCGTTGCGCTGACCCACCCCGAGCATGACGTCGTCGTACGTCTCGATGTTGGCTCGCTGGAGGCGCTGGCAGCGACCGATCTTCCGGCAGTGGTGGACGCGCTGCGCAGCGGTGAGGTTCCTGATGGGGCTCGCGTCGTGGAGACGCCGATGGCTTGGGTCTGCGTGCACGGAAAGCGTGACCGCTGCTGCGCCAAGTTCGGCACCCCGGTGTACGAAGCCGCGTCCAGGGTCCCCGGCGTCGACGCGTGGCACACCTCGCATCTGGGGGGGCATCGATTTGCGGCGACGCTGCTCTGTCTTCCGCGCGGGATCTGCTACGGCCGCGTTAAGGCCCGGCAGGTGGAAGGGTTGCTTGGCGATCATGCCAAGGGGCGCGTTCACGACCTCGAAGTCCTACGTGGCCGCACGTGCTGGACCGGAGCCGGGCAGGCTGCGGTGCACTTCGCCCGGGCCTATCGGGACGTGATGGCCGTCGACGACGTCGCGCCGCTCGAGGAGACGGCAATCGACGATCGCGTCAGCGTCATCGTGCGCGTCGGAGATGAGCGTCTCCGGGTCCAGGTGGAGCGACGCTCTCTCGGGTCCCAGGCGCGCCCGAGCTGCGCCAAGCCACCGGCGCCGGTGAAGGGCTGGTTCCTCGTCGACCTCGAAGCATGTTCGGCCTGAGGCGACGGATTCTCTTTCCGCGTCACGTCCTCGACGCCGAGCCCGATGCGCATCGGCACTTCGAGCACGTGCAGCGACTGACCCGTTCGATCCGCGGCGGCGACGTGGAGGCGTGGTTCTTGCCGGCACCCTCGGAGGGTCCCGCGCCCGTCGTGGTGTTCGCTCATGGGAATGGCGAGCTGATCGAACACTGGCCGCACATGTTGGCGCCATATCTCGACCAGGGGGTGAGCGTGTTGCTGCCCGAGTACCGCGGCTATGGGCGCAGCGCAGGGCGGCCGAGTGAAGCGGGCATCGTGGACGACTGCCGCTGGTTTCTCGAGCGCGTGCGCGCGCGCCCGGATGTCGATGAGCACCGGGTGGTGTTTCACGGCCGCAGCATCGGTGGCGGCGTCGTGTGTGCCCTGTCGAGGCACGAGGTCCCACACGCCATGGTGCTCTGGTCGACGTTCACCAGCGTGGATGCGGTCGCGCGGCGCTTCGGCGTGCCGTCTTTCCTGGTGCCGGACCACTTTCGCAGTGCAGATGCGTTGGCGCGGCTCCAGGTGCCCACCTTGATCGCGCACGGGACCCGGGACCTCCTCATTCCAGTCGAGCATGCGCATGAACTCGTTGCGGCAGCACCGCATGCCGAGCTTCATCTGTACGACGCTGGGCACAACGACTGTCCGACGCCCGACGGCGGCTATTGGACCGCTTCTGCGGCGTTCTTGCGTCGAGCGAACATTGCGCGGGCGTGACCCCCCGCTCGTCCCACGCGCGCCGCGAGCCGTTGTCAGACGCGCGCAGAGCGGGGTATCCCTCCCGAATGCGGACGTTCGCGGTCGCCTTCGCTTTGCTGCTCGCCGGTTGCGCCACCACGCTCGACAAGGCGCGGGACGCCCGGGGTCTGGGCGAGTACGAGGAGGCGCGCGTTCTCTACGAAGAGGCGATGGCCGAGGCTGACATGCGGGACACCGCCCGCGACGAGCTTGCCCAGATGTACGTCGACAAAGCGGCGGATCTCGAGCCCAGCAATCCGCAGGCCGCCGAGACGGAGTACCGGCAGGCGCTGACGGTCGACCCCGTCTATGCCGACGCACTCACCGGGCTCGTGCGACTGCTTCGTGGGCAGGGTCGGATTCGCGACGCACGGCTGGCGATCGACGGCGCGCGCAAGCAGGCCGCATGTCCCACGTGCAACCGCCTCGAGCTGGTGCTCATTCTCGAAGAGGCCGACCTCGCCGCGGGGGAAGGCCGATGGAAAGATGCACTCGAGGGCTACGAGCAAGCGCAGGACGTTCGTCCGCAGCCCATCGTGGCGCTCCAGATCGTCAAGGCCCATCTTGCGCTCGGTGCGAAGTCCGAGGCCGTCATCGCGCTGCAGGGCGCCGTGCCGCAGATGGTCGAAGCCGACGCGAGCGCCGTACAGACCTTCGGCGCACTGCGCCTCGAGCTCTTCAACGATGCGCTTGAGCGAAACGACGTGCCGGTCGCCGATCAAGTCCGGGCGCTCGCACTCGCGAACGAAGACCGAGGTCCGCTCTTCGCGATGGAAATGCGCGTCGCCAACCATCTGATGGACAACGTCGACGTCGGCCTCGCGCTCGCGCGTTACGAGGGCATGCTTGCGCGCACGAGTGATAAGGCGCTCACTGCCAAAGAGACCGACGAGGTCAACACGCGCGTGGCTCGCGTCTACGCGAATCGTGGCACCAAGCTGCTCAACGAAGGCAAGTCGAACAACGCGGACTGGGCGTTCAAGAAGGCCATCGAGATTCGTCCCGATGATTGGTCGCTGAAGCTTCAGCGAGTGATCGCCATCTCGGAGTCCGTCGGGTCGCAGAAGGCGATGCAGAGCCTTTCGGGCGTGCCGGAAGGAACCTACGGCCTGGAGGTCACGCGGGGCATCCTGGCGGCGCTGCGGGTGCGCGAGCTGCTCGACATGAACGAGTTCGCGGCGGCCCAGAACGCGCTGGCGGAGGTTCAGGCCAAATACGGCGCGGTTCCCGAAGGCCACCTCGTCGCGGCGATGGTCCTGGCCAAGACCCCGTTCGAGGGTCTCTCTCGCAAGGAGCGGAAGGCAGCGCTGAGCGGCAAGTCGATGACGACGTACCCCGGCGAGGTCTATCGCTACGCCGAGGCGTTGGCTGAGCTCGCCTGGGTGAAGACGGCGCTCGCGGCCACCGACAAAGACAAGCTGTTCATCGCGCCGTGGCTGGGGACCGAGCTTGCCCGGGTCGATGCGGAGCTGCGCAGTGCATACCCTCACGCCGTCGAGTTTCGCGCCGACCCCGAGCCCGTGCTCGTGCTGCACAACACCAGCGGGGCGTTCCTCGACGTGATCGTTCGCGGCGACGAACTTCTCGAGGAGATGGGCATTCCCTCCAACGATCGCCTCGAACTCACGGTTCCGTACCCCGGACTGTTGAACCTGTCGGTGAACGGGGAAAAGCGCGTCTACGTGGCGGAGCCGTACAGCAAGGTCACGCTGCGGCTGTGACGCGCGGGTCGAAGCTATCGCTCGGGGACACGCACGGGGTCGTCGCGGTGTGTGCACCCGACAGTGTCGAGTAAGGCTGCAGCGGCTGCGGCTATCTTCGACCCGTGTCTTGCCGGGGATGAGCACGGTTGTCCCGTGCAAACGAAGACGCCCGCCGAAGGGGCGGGCGCCGTGGTCGTGCGGCTGCCCTCGTGGCAGCGGAGGCGTCTCAACCTTTGGGCTTGAGGTCGGCGCCGTAGACTTTCACGGTGGCTTTGGGCAGCACGGTCGAGACCTGTGACTGAATGTCCTTGGCTTCGCCCACGATCACCACGTGTGGGATCGGGTGCATGTACTTCTTGGCGACTTCGAGCACTTGCTCGGGCGTGACCGCACCGATTACGTCCCGATAGTCTCGCCAGTAGTTCGACGGCAGCGCGTAGATCAGGCCCTCGCGAACCTTGGCGGCAATCTGGTTGGGCGTCTCCAGCTCGAGCGGGAACTGACCGACGATCCGAGCGGTGGCGGAGGACACCTCTTCAGCCGAGGGAGCCTCGGTGCGGATGGTCTTGAGGTGCCCGAACAGCCCCGCGAGCATCTCCCCGGTAGTGTTCGTTCGGGTGCGCGTGGTGATGTAGAACGTGCCGGGGGCTTGGCCGTCGGACAGCGCCGAGCTCACGTTGTACGCGAGGCCCTTTTCTTCGCGGATGTCTTGGAAGAGACGGCCGCTGGCGCTACCGCCGAGGATCGAGTTCGCGACCGACAGCGCCGCCCAATCCTTGTGGTTTCGGGCCAGCGACAGGTTGCCGAGCATGATCTCGGCCTGCGCCGACCCGGGTCGGTCGACGATGTGTACGATCAGCTCCGAGGGCAGGTCGTAGCTCTTGAACGCGTTGAGTGGGTTCGCGGGAAGCTTGCGCCCAGAGGTGTACTTCCACTTGCCCAGGGTGCGTTCGATGAGCGGCTTGGCGTCTTCTGGGGTGATGTCACCGGCGACCACCACGAACGAGTTGTTCGCGCGGAAGAACGTCTCGTGAAACGCCTCGAGGTCGTCGACCGTGACCGCATCAACCTGCTCAGGGGTCGCGAGCATGCGCCCGTAGGGGTGCCCGTCGGGGTAGGCCAGGTTGTCGAACAGCTGCGAGGCGAGGCTGGTGGGCTGCGACGCGGCCATGCTGAGGCTGGCCTTGACCTGTGCCTTCTGCTTTTCGAGGGCGTCGGCCGGGAACAGCGGATTGACGACCTGGTCGGCCAGCAGGGTGAGGCCGAGCTTGAGGTCCTTCTTCAACGTGCGGACGGAGACGTACGTTGCGTGCGTGCCGGCGCCTTGGCTTAGGCTGCCGCCGACGTACTCGATGGCTTCGTCGATCTTCGCCTTGCTGCGGGCCTTCGTGCCCTCGCCGAGCATCGTGGCGGTTAGGTCGGCGACGACGGCCTCGTCCATGCTGCCGGCACGAACGACCAGCTGCACCGTCACGAGCGGGACCTCGTGGTTCTCGACCAGGTAGACCATCAGCCCGTTGTCGAGCTGGAAGTCGGCGATCGGCGGGAAGTTCACCGGCTTGGGCGTGCCCGCGGCGGGCGGCGCCGGGTACTCCTTCGGAGCTTCCGCGACGGGCTCGGGCTCGGGCTCGGGCTCGGGCGCGGGCGCGGGCGCGGGCGGGTTGGTGGAGACCTTGGTCGTGCAGCCGCCCGCGAGCAGAGGCAGCGCGACCGCAAAGGAGGTGAGGGATGCGAAACGAATGCGCATGATCGTGGCTCCTTGGGTGAACTCAGGGCTTGGGAACGACCTCGAGCGTGATCCACTCGTCGGTGAGGTAGGTCTGCGCGACGCGCTTGATGTCCTTGGTGGTCACCGCCTGGACGGCTTCGAGGTCCTTGAGGACGAAGAGCGGGTCGCCGTCGAAGAGCGCGCCTTGGGCGATGACGAATGCGCGGCCGTTGTTGGTCGCGAGCTGGCTGACCGTGCCGACCGTGGCCTGGTTCTTGGCTTTGGTCAGGTCACGGTTGCTGACGCCCTTGGCCTTGATCGCGTCGATCTCTGCTTTCACGGCGGCCTGAATGTCGGCGAACGAGGTCCCCGGCAGGGGGATGAACCCGGCCATCTCGGTCCCGGCGTTGCGTCCACCGGCGGTCGGCATGGGCACGGCCGCGAGGACCATCTTCTTCTCGTCGGTGAGGACGCGTGTGATTCGGGCCGAGTCGCCGCGCAACAGCATGCTCATGAGCATCTCGAGCGCGGGGCGATCAGGATGATCCTCGGGAACGGTCTTCCATCCGAGGACGAACAGCGGCTGACGTGCGTAGGGGTCTTCGACCCGCTTGTCGATCTTCTTCTGCTTGTGCTCGAGGTTCTTGCGCGCGGTGTTGGCCTCGCCCTTGGGGATGGTCCCGTAGTAGCCTTCGATCTTCGTCTTCACGTCGGCAAAGTCGACGTCGCCAACGATGGCGATCACCGCGTTGTTCGGCACGTAATACTTGTTGAAGAACGCCTGGGCGTCGGCCGTGCTGGCCGCGTTGAGGTCTTCTTGCGTCCCGATGGTGGAGTGCCCGTAGCCGGTCCCAGTCCAAATCTCGGCGTAGAAGTCCAAGATGGCGCCCGCGTACGGAGCGTTCTCGTACCGCATCGCACGCTCCTCCTTGACCGCGCTGCGCTGGTTCTCGAAGTTTTCGTCGGTGACAACGAGCGAGCGAAGCCGGTCGCTCTCGAGCCAGAGCATCATGTCGAGGTAGTTGCTCGGCAGGATGGCGAAGTACTGCGTCACGTCTGAAGTCGTGAACGCGTTCATCGTGCCCCCAGCGTTGAGGATGTACTTGAAGTAGCCGCCGTCGGGGACGTTCTCGCTGCCCTTGAACATCATGTGTTCGAAGAGGTGCGCGAAGCCGCTGCGACCCTGTTCCTCGTCCTGCGAGCCCACGGCGTACGCGGTGTGCATGGAGAATGAGGGCACCGAGTGGTCTTCGACCACGTAGACCTTCAGGCCGTTGTCCAGCGTGAAGGACTTGACCGTGAGCTCGACGTCCAGGGCGGAGCCGGTCGTCGTCGAGACGCCGTCGGCCGCGGGGGCGGCCGCGGTCGTGGCTTCGGTGGCAGGTGCGACAGCGCCGAGGCTGGCCGAAAGAAGGAGGTGCGTCGGGAGATTCCAGGGCATGGACGGTCCTCGAACGCGCGCACCGTATCAGGCCGGACCGAGATCCGACACGCCGCCCGCTCTGGTCTTTTCGTCGGCGCGCATCACGGTCACGGTTCGTGACCGCGCTCACCCGTTCGTCGGGGGAGCGGCTTACTGCTGCGCCATGAAGCGACCCGAGTGTTCCGACGGTGACGTCGGGGGCGGGTCCTCGTTCCGGGACAGCATCGCGATGGCCCGTTCGGCATGCTCGACCCCTGCAGACCACTGAATGCCCTGCGCGAGCCGCAGTGCCTCTTCGCAGCAGCGCCGGGCTTCGTCCAGGCGTCCCCGAGCCGCACGCGCACGCGCACGCTCGATGAGCAGCTGCGCGGTGGTGAGTCGGTCGCCGAAGTGGCGGGCTTCGTCCAGCGCACGGGCGAGATGCTGCTCGGCGAGCGCAAGCTGGTTGAGGTCACGCAACACCCACGCCATGTGGGCGTGACATCGAAGTAACCCGAGTCGGTCGCTGGTGCGCTCAGCGTGGAAGAGCGCGTGCTCGCACCACTTCCGTGCGTCGCTGAGTACGTCGGCATGGCGGCTGTAGTCGCACATGCGCAGCAGATATCGCCAGATCGGGAAGTCGAGCTGCGCGCGGGGACCCTCGCCGAGCGTGAACATGTCGAGGCCCTCTCGCAGCTCAGCAAGCGCCTTGCTGAAGTCGGACGACTGCGCGTATGCACGCCCGAGCTCTTCATAGGTGGCGGCCATCGTCTCGCGATCGCCAGCCGCCATCGCGGGGCCGAGCGCCCGCTTGAGAACATCGACCGCCTTGGGGGAGTCGCCGATGCGGCTGTAGACCTGCCCGAGGCCGGTCAACATCTTCGCCTGGAACTGAGGGGCAAAGCTGCTGCCGTTGAGCCGTCCTTCGATGAGGCCGGTCGCTTCTTTGCTCGCCGCCTCGCTTCGCATCACGCGGGCCGCCATGACGCAGAGCATCGACTCCAGCGGCAGGTCATCTTCGGGCTGCTCGTCGAGATGAGCGAGCGATGCCCGGACGAACTCCGTGGCAGCGGGATCGTCGAACGCCCGCTCCGCGCGCTTGCCGGCTTCGGCCAGCTCCTTGTAGGCCGCGACGTGCTTGGAGCGCAGGAAGTGCAGCGCGCGGACGGTTTGCGACGCGCGAGCGACCCGGGACGAGTTCGCCGCGAGCGCGTGGAGCTTGCGGCGACGGGGTTCGGGAATGCTCGAGTAGACCAGCTCGTGCAGCAGGCCCTGCGAGAAGGCGCGCTCACCATGGCCGATGACCAGCAGCATGCCGCCGACGTGCAGCTTGCGAAGGGCGCCGTCGAGGTCGGGCGCTCGACCATCTCCGCCGTCTGCCTCGAGCAGGTCGATGAGGTCCTGCTCGATGAAGCGTTCGCCGAGGATCGAGCCGCATTCGAGCACCTTGCGGGCCGTGTTGCCGAACTCCCCGAACCGGGTGCGCAGAAGCTCGCGGTCGCTGGCGGTGCCGGCTGCCTGCAGGCCTCCGGCGAGCAGCCGCAGGTGAGATTCGAGCTTGAGCGGGCTGAGCGGGGCGACCTTGGCGAGCGCCTCGGGCAGCTGGGACTGCGGGCTCACCTCCATCGTGACCTGTCGGCCCAGCTGTTCGACGATCTCGGGGCTGAGGGCGTCGAGCTGCTCGATGGTGCCGCCGAGCCACTCGAGGTTAGGCTCGGCGCTCGTGCACAGGACGAACACGGGGTTTTGTGCCGACGCGTTCGCGATGCGGCCGAGGATCTCGCGAGAGGGCGTGTCGAAGCGGTCGACGTCGTCGAAGATGAGCAGCAGAGGCTGACCACGACCACCCGTGACGAGGGCTTGCAGCGCGCTGCTGAAGCACTCGCGGCGGCGGACGCCGATCTCGAGATCGTAGGCGGGGCCCTGCAGCTGGAAGAGTTCGGCGAGGCCGGGCAACACCTCGAACGACATGCCGGTCAGGTTCGCGACGCGGCCGAGGTCTTGCGTGCTGACCGTTGTGGGTTCGAGTCCGAGCAAGTGCGAGACCATGCACTGGATCGGCCACAGCGGCGTTTGAGCGCCCGAAGGGTCGGCGCCAACGTAGTAGGAGCGCCAGCCGAGCGATTCGGCGAGCGAGGCGACTTCGTCGCCGAGTCGAGTCTTGCCGATGCCGCGGGGTCCGGCGAGCACGCGGATGCGGACGCCCGATTGGGGACTGGTCAGAAGCGTGCGCGCCCGTTGCAAGACGTGCTCACGGCCGGCGAGCGGAAGCGGGAAGTTGCGGACGACGACCTCGGCTGTCGGCTCCCCCATGCGTGGCAGGGTGAGTCCGGAGCCGCGGGTGCTGCGGTGGCGTCGACCGCTGCGGCCAGGCGCCTGTCCGGGCGGAGGCGCTGCAGCACCGCATGCGGGGCAGAAGCGATGCTCCTCGCGCATGCTCGCGCCGCAGCTGAGACACTGGATCGTGCCGGCGTCGACGGTGCTGGTCGCCGCGATGAGCTCTTCGCGAAACTCGGTCGCGGAGCTGTAGCGGTTGTTCGCGTCTTTATCGAGCGCCTTGAGGCACACGGCCTCGAGCGGGTCGGGATCGTTGCCGAGCAGCTGGCTGGGCGGAATCGGCTCTTCGTGTAGATGCTTGTGAAGGACATCGACCGCCGACGCGCTTTCGAACGGCGGCCGACCGGTCAGCATCTGATACATGATGCAGCCGACCGCATAGAGGTCGGAGCGCTGGTCGAGCTTGTGCCCGCGCGCCTGCTCGGGGGACATGTATTCGGGCGTGCCGCAGACCATGCCCTGGCTCGTCAACCCGGTGCCCGCCTGCGCCTGATCCTCCATCAGCTTGGCGATGCCAAAGTCGAGGACCTTGGCCAGTTCACCGTGGGTGCGCAGCTGCTGAACGAGAATGTTCTCGGGCTTGAGGTCGCGGTGCAGGATACCCAGCCCGTGCGCTTCGGCCAGCGCCGCGAGGATCTGTAGCGTGATATCCACGATGCGCTCGCGCGCGATCGGGAAGTCCTTCGTGATGAGATGCTCGAGCGTGTCCCCCTTGATGAACTCCATCACGATGTACGTGATGCCGTCCGGGGTTTGCCCGTAGTCGACCACCGACACGCAGTTGGGGTGGTTCAGGCTCGCGGCGTTGTGGGCCTCGCTCGCAAACCGGGCGTGGCTGGCCTCATCGTTGAGCAGGTGCGGCGCGAGGATCTTGGCGGCAAAGTTCTTGCCGAGTGTGATCTGCTTGGCCGTGTAGACGCGACCCATCGCGCCCTCGCCGATGAGGTCCTCGATGACGTACTTGTCCGCGAGAACCAGGCCCTCGTAGGGATCACCGGCGACCGGTTCGACCGCGCTGACGTCGTATCCGCAATGCGAGCAGAAGTGAGACTCGGAGACCGACCTCCCGCCACACTTCGGACAAATCTTGTGCGCTGCCCCGATCACTTCGCGTGATGTGTCCTCGCCACCCTCGTCCGCATCATCCCACAATCCGAGCGCCCAGATGCAATCGGACTTGCGACTCCTGCGGCCAAAGACGGGGCTATACGCCGTTTCGGCAGGGAATGCGCTGTTCCCGCTTGCGGCCGCGGCGCGTCTGAATCTACCAAGACTGACGTAGGGAACCCGGCGCGCAACTGCGATGCTATTGCACTCCGGCCCCCCGGATGTTTCCTACTCAGTGGCCGGCTTGGTGCTGTACATCTGGTGGAAGTACTCGCGAAGCACCGCCTCGGCGTGTTCGGCGGGAAGCTGGTCGAGGACCCGGTTGATCGCCGCGGTGTGCTTGGCCTGCTCGGCAGGGTCGGTGCCGATCGCCGCGACCGCATCTGGAATGGAGAGCTGTCCCGAAACGAACGCCGCTGCCATGACGGCCAGGGGGTCAGCCGTCGGCGACTGGGCCGGCGCCGCCGCGCGCAGAGTCGCGACGCAGGCCGCGAGATCGCGCAGGAATGCTTCCTGGTGCGGGACGTTGATCGGCGTGACGGTGAGGTGCACCGACTTGGGGACCTCGCCGTGGGCGAACTGGGGTTGGATGTACCAGTCGTACTCGCGCATGGCGTCGACGAGGGCGAAGACGTCGAGGTCGTCCGAGGCAAACGAAACCAGAGAGCCATCGGGCTCACCGAGTACCCGGATGCCCTCGATCGCGTCGATGCCCTTGCACAGCGCGAGCACGCAGCTGCGTACGTCGCTCTGCAGCGTCTTGTAGCGCTCCGCTCCGATGTACCGGAGCACGGCCCACGCTGCGGCCACCGAAGCGCCGCCACGGCTGCTCTGTACGGTGGCGTTGGTGATGCCGTAGCCGGACCAGCGCGTGTGGGAGAAGAGCTGGTGGCGCCGAAGATCGGCGTTCTTGTAGAGAACAATGGATGCCCCTTTGGGACAGTATCCGTGCTTGTGCAGGTCCAGGGACATCGACGTCACGCCCGGAACGCGGAAGTCGAAGGCTGGGACCGCATGGCCGGCCTGCTCCAAAAAGGGCAGGAAGAACCCGCCGACGCAGGCATCGACGTGCATCAAGGCGCCCTTGGCCGCGGCTGCCGCGGCGAGCTCGGGGATCGGGTCGACCACGCCCTGGGCGTAGCTGGGGGCTGAGCCTACGACCATCGCGGTGCGCTCGTCGACCGACTCGGCCATCGCGACCGGGTCGGCGCGAAGGTCCTTGCAAACGGGTACCGAGATGATCTCGATATCGAAGTAGTGCGCCGCCTTGTGGAAGGCCGGGTGGACGGAGTCCGGAACGAGAATGGTGGGGTCCTCGATCCCGCGTTCGTTGCGTGCATGATCGCGGGCCGTCTTGACCGCGAGCAGGATGCTCTCGGTACCGCCGCTGGTGAAGTTGCCGACGCCGCCCTCGGCGTGAACGAGCTCGGCCGCAATTGCGACCACGTCGTTCTCCATGCGGACGAGGCTGGGAAACGACGTTGGGTCGAGGGCGTTCTCGGTCATGAACGCGGTGTAGGCTTGCTTGGCGACTTCGCCCACATCCTCACCCGCGCTGAAGACGTACGCGAAGCAGCGACCTTTGCTCCAGTTCAGATCGTTCGAGCGGATCTCGGCGAACGCGTTCTCAATGGCCGCGAGACTCAGCCCGCCATCGCTCAGGATCTTCATGGATCCAACCGTGACACTGCATGTCACGACGAGCAATTCCCTGAGGAATCGATCGTGATCTCAGGGGTTTTGCGCCGTTCGCTGGCGGTCGAGCCAATCCCCCATCGCTTCGATGACGGGCAGCGAACGCAGCGAGACCAGCAGGTCGAAGCTGTGATGTGCGCCGGGGATCACGGCAAATCGAACGTCGGCGTTCGAGGTGTCCTGCATGCGCGCAACGAAGTCCTCGGCGTCGGCGAGCGGCGCGAGCGAGTCGCGGCTGCCGTGGATGACGAAGAAGGGGGGAGCATCGGCGTGCACCCGGTGGAGTGGCGAGGCCTGCTCGAAGCGCCCGGGCTCTTCATCCATGAAGGCCTTGAGGACCAGTGGCTCCACGAGCATGCGATGGAAGCCGCGTACGTGTCGTCGCTTGGCGTCGGTGAGGTCGTAGATGGCGTACAGCGGAATGGCGGCCTGGACCGACGTGTCGGCCTGCTCGAAGCCGGGCTGCAGGTCGGGGTCGTCTTGGACGAGGCCGGCCATGGCGGTGAGGTGGCCACCGGCAGACCCACCGATGATCGCGACGAACGAAGGATCGACGCCGTATTCGTCGGCATGCTCGCGGACCCAGGCGATCGCTCGCTTCACGTCGATGAGGTGCTCGGGCCACGTCGCGGCCGGTGAAAGGCGGTAGCTGACGTTGAAGCCGACATAGCCGCGGTCGGAGAGCAGCGCCATGATGGGCACCCCCTGCTCCGCGCGGCTGCCCACGACCCAGCCGCCGCCGTGCACGTGCACCACCGCCGGGCGCCG
>CAYSPB010000033.1:0-33324 GCA_964432695.1 uncultured Nannocystaceae bacterium | reverse complement strand
ATACGAGACCGTACAGCCGCACCGACGACGCCGAGCCGACGCCGACGGGATGGAGAGACGAGACATGAGCGCCACGGACCGCGTGATAGAGGCGGCACATGGTCGGTCGACTCCAGAACGACATCTCTCGAATCTCTGCTGCGGGGCTCTTGGCGCTCGCCTGTCTCGCCGGTTGTGACGACGACCCCGTCCGCCAGAACGACGACGGTACGTCCACCGGCACCACGACGAATTCAACGGTGGGAACGCCCACGACATCCAACACGAACGACGGCACTTCGACCACCGAGACACCCGAGGACACGACGACGACCGGAAGCCCCGGTGTCGACGATGACGCGACGTCTGGGGACGACACCACCACAACCGTCGACCCCAGCGACGGTTCGACGACGTCGACCGGAGGCGCAGAGGAGAGCTCGACGGGGGAGACCTTCGACACGAGCACCGGCGGAGACGCAGATCCGTTCGAATGCGTCCCGGCATCACAAGATGGAACGGTACGCGTCGCGACGTTCAACGTTTCGCTGAGCAACAACGCCGGACCCGGTGCGCTACTCGAATCCCTCGAGGGCGATGGCGGTACGGCGCCACAGATCGCCGAGATCATTCAAACCGTCTGCCCAGACATCATCTTGCTCAACGAGTTCGACTACGACGAGGACGGCGAAGCCTCGGACCTGTTCCACGACAAGTTTCTCCAAACACCGCAGGGCGACCTCGACGTGATCGCAACGTACCCGCATCGATTCGTCGTTCCATCGAACACGGGGCTCATGCCCGAGACACCGCTGGACTTCGACAACGACGGAAACGCGGGCCAACCCGGCGGCGACGCCTTCGGCTTCGGTCTCTACGAGGGACAGTACGCCTACGTAGTGTTGTCGAAGTACCCGATCGCCACCGACGAGATTCGTTGTTTTCAGGAGTTTCTCTGGCGCGACATGCCCGGCGCGCTGCTGCCCGAGACAGAGGCAGGCGGCTTCTACTCGGGAGAGGAGCTCGGGGTGTTCCGGCTCTCGTCCAAGAACCACTGTGACGTCCCCGTCGAGGTCGATGGCGAGACACTGCACGTGCTCGCAAGCCACCCCACGCCGCCAACGTTCGACGGCCCTGAAGACCGCAATGGCCGCCGCAACCACGACGAGATTCGTCTCTGGCGCGACTACGTATCGCAGGATGCCGACGCCTCCGCGTACCTCGTCGACGACGATGGGGTCGTGGGTGGCCTCGGTTCGAACGACCCCTACGTCATCGTCGGAGACCTCAACGCCGATCCCAACGATGGCGACAGTGTTGCGGGCGCGATTCAGAACGTGCTCGAGGCCGACCGCGCGAACCGAACGCTCCTTCCACTGAGCCTGGGCGCCGTGGAGGCGAACATCGTCCAGGGCGGCATCAACGACACCCACGTAGGAAGCCCCGGTCTCGATACCACCGACTTCGGAGAGCCGCCCGGCAACCTCCGCGTCGACTACGTCATCCCGTCGACCGCGGTATCCGCCACGGGGGTTTTCTGGCCGGTGAGCCTCGACAGCCAGGCACCACTGGTGCTCGCCTCGGATCACCGCATGGTGTGGGCAGACCTCTACGTCTCGGAAGCGGCGCCCGTGCCTCCTCGGTTCACGGAGATACCCCTCGACGGGCTGCCCGAGACCATTCGCTCCGAAGAGACGAACCTGGGCAACCTCGTGGCGGATGCCGTCCTGTTTGAAGGCCTGCGCAGTCATGAGGCCGCCGGCGCGCCTGCTCCGACGATCGCGCTGCACAACGGCGGCAACATTCGCAACGGTACGCTCATCCCCGTCGGTGAAATGACGGACGCCCTGATCGCCGCGATTTTGATGTTCGACAACGACATCGTCATTGTCGAAGGCGTCCGCGCGCAAGACCTCCATGACCTACTCGAAGTCGCCGTCGCCGACCTCCCAAAAGACTTCAATGGGTCGTTTGCCCATATGGCCGGCCTTCGCTTCACCTGGGACCCCGCCGCTGAGCCGCTGAGCCGCGTCACCGACATCACCGCCCTCGGCGACCCCAACCTGGACCTCTACGTCGATGGTGCTTTCGTCGTCGATCCGGTGGAGACGACCTTCGTCGTCGCCACCAACGACTTCGTCGCGAGCTTTGGAAACCCAGACGGATGGCCGCTGGGACAGAAGCACCACGACGTCACCGTGGTCGCCGACAGCATCCGCGTCTCGCTCATCGACTACATCGAGCAGTTTCCCGACATGACGGTGCCGGCCACCCTCTACCCCGAAGGGATGAACGAGCGCATCTTCCAGGTCGAAGCCGCGGAACTCTAGCCACCGACTCGAAGGCGATCACGATCGGCGTCATCCGTGGTGCCACTGGTCGCCTAGAGCGCAGAAGCCACCCGCGCCGTGACCGTCGGCCGGGTCGGCATCTCCCGAAGCGCACGCGCTAGAACTTCACGATGCCGGCGGTGACCCGAATCAAGCCGCCGAGTGTCGAGCCACCGTTGTCTCGGGCCAGCCGGGTGAGCGCGTCGTGAAAGCCCTCGTTCGGCAGTGCGGCCTCGACCGCGTCGATCGATGCCCGCGAGATCCCCTTGCGGATTCGTCCTTGGCTCGCATCGATCCAATCCGCCTTCCGGCACGCCTCGACCACCTCCGCGTGTGGACCGGTGTACGCGAAGATCTTGTGGTGCCAGTGAATGGCGGCCACGAGCGCGTCCGGCTCGAGCCCCCAGCCGTGGACTTCGTTGTCGGCCACGGCCAGCGCTTCGGAGGGCTCCAGGTACGCAGTTGCAGCATCGGTCCACAGCGCGATGTCGTGGTACGCAAACGCCGTGTCGACCAGTGGTCGGTGATGCGTATGCCCGCCGAGGAAGTGCATCGCGTACGTGATGGCGCGGTAGACGTGGTTTCGGTAGCCAGGAAGATCGCCCGCAATGGCGTCCCGATACGCGTTGAGCACGGACTCGACGCGCTCGCTGTGGGCGATGATTTCGATCTCACTCATGACGAAGCGTCACCATGACACCGGAACCGAATGGCAGAAATGACAACGATCGCCTAAATTCCGCCAGTGCCGACGCAGCGAATCTGGATGACGGTGTTCGAGGGCTTCGAACTTCTCGACCTCAGCGGTCCTGCCAGCGTCTTCTCGACGGCCAACTTCGTCCTCGATGCAGAGGCCTACCGCGTCGCCGCCGTCTCCTGCGGTGGCGGACTCGTCGCGAGCAGCAGTGGGATCGCGATCGACACGCGCGACGCGGCGCGCACCCGGGTCCGAGACGGCGACACCGTCCTCGTGTCCGGTGGCAGCCTCGAGGGTCTTCGTGTCGCGCTCGAAGACGAGAACCTCCGGCAGTGGATCGCTCGTGGCTCGGCTCGTGCCGCCCGATACGGCTCGATTTGTGCCGGGGCCATGCTGCTGGCGCGCACCGGCTGCCTCGACGGACTCCTCGCGACCACCCATTGGGCTGCAGCCGAGCACGTGGCGCGCGACAACCCCAAGGTACGTCTACAAACCGATGCGCTGTACGTCCACGACGGTCGCGCGTGGACTTCGGCCGGCGTCGCAACCGGCATCGACATGGCGCTCGCCATGGTCGAAGCAGACCACGGAGTCACGGCGATGGGTGCGGTGGCGAAGCAGCTCGTGGTGTACGCCCGTCGACCCGGTAACCAGTCTCAGTACAGCCCGGTCCTCGACGCCCAGGTCGCCGCGGCCGACGACCTTCGCGACTTGGTCGCGTGGATCGACGCACACCTCGGCGACGACCTCGTCGTGGCCGACCTCGCAGCTCGCGTCGGGATGAGCGAGCGAAGCTTCTACCGTCACTTCACCAAGAGCATGGGTCAAACTCCTGCGAAGTACATCGAGGAGGCGCGGATGGAGCGCGCCAAGGGTTTGCTGGAGGCGGGAGCTTCGATCAGCGACGTGTCGGAAACGGTTGGTTATCGCTCGACGGCGAGCTTTCGGCGCGCGTTCGCAAACCGCTTCGGGGTATCCCCGTCGTTCCATCGACGCATGGCTGCGCGGTAGCGACGCCGTCGTCGGCATGGCTCATAGGGACATCTGCGGCGCGTCCGCACCATGCGGTCGCGCCGCGCCCAAACCCCTGATAACATCGTTCCGATGGCGTTCGTGGAGTTCGACGGGGTCGCGCCGTACGACCCCGATCCGGTCATGGCCGCCCTCCCGCGCGACGACAAGACGCGAGCATTGTTCTTCGACAACCTCCGCCGCGCCTACGATCGCGAGCGCGTCCAGTGCCCGGACTTCCCGCGCGTGCCGTTCGCTCAGGTCGAACGTTCCGCCTACAACCAAGCCATGCTCGACGCGTGCGCGAAGCTGTGGCCCGACCGCCCGCTCGCAACCTCCTTGTTCGAGATTGGCCGCGGCGTCTACCCTCACTTCGCGAGCACGATGGTCGGCAAAGCGATCTTCTCGGTCGCCGGCCTCGACTACGTCAAGATGGCGACGCTCTCACCGAGAGCCTACTCGGTGGCGAACGAGCGCGGCACGGTCGAGCTTCTGCAGGCCGAGCACGGCTTCGTTCACGTGCGCTTTAGCGACCTGTGGGACTTTCCACCCTACGCGTGCGGCGTATGGCACGGCGGCCTCGACGTTTGCGGTCACACGCTCGCGTCGCTGGAGCTCGACGACCTCGCACCGGGCACGTTCGAGCTTCGCATTGGCTACGCGTAGCTACGCGTCGCCGGCACGCAGCGCCTTGGGGCGCGATGACGCACCCCGCGATTCAACCGGCTTGCTCAACACGATGTTGCCGCCGGCCTCCTGCCCCTGAGCGTAGGCCTCGTTGCGCCGCGCACCTCCGCGACGGACGGTTTGCGTTCGTGGATAGCGCCGCCGTACGAAGTCGGACAGCTCGGGCGCAGGCACCCAAACGAGCCCCTGCTCTTGGAACTCTCGGCTCTGGGCCGCGAGCTTCTCCTCGAAGCCGACCATGACCCCCGCAAGAAACGCCTGCCGGTCGCGGTTCGACGTTCGCCCCGTCTCGCGCCGGTATGCCTCCCACAGCCGCTGCGCCGTCTGAGACAGAAACGCGTGCACGTGCTCGGCCATCGCGAGGTTCTCCTCGAGCCCACAGATCTCGAGGACGCTGCCCCGCTTGCCCTCGCGAGGTCGGTACGCAGGCACCCACAGCCCGTCCACGAAGAAATAGGTGGTGAGGATCAGCGCGAGCCGTCGGTCGTGCTCGAGAACGCGGCCAGAGGGCTGCCCGAGGTGGCGATGGCCATAGCGCGACTGCGCTCGCTCCTCGTGTACGGTCTCGATGTTGAACCGCAGCATCAGCTTGCGTGCTGCCGTCGCGGCAGCTTCCGCTTCGTTCTGGTTGGGACTCTGGGCGAGCGCGAGAAGCTTGCGAATGCGCTGGACGACGCGGTTCTCGGGGGCGTTGTCGTGCTCGGGTGTTGGCAGCTCGGCGCGAGCGGACCCGGCGATACCCAGCTCGGCGCACACGCGTTGAAAGACGGGCCCGTGCGGCGCTTCTTCGACCCGCATCACCTCATCGACGAACTGGTGGGCGACCTCGTGCTTGAGCACCTCGACGACCACCGTCCAGGCGTGCTCGAGGACCAGCGGCCGTGAGATCTCGAGACTGCGAACCGAGGGATTCCACTGTCCAAGTTGTGTGCGGGTGTCCGACAGCTTGAACACGGGCTTGCGCAGCGAAAACCGGAAGTAGGTGCCGTTGATCGACTCCCATTCGCTCGCCAGTCGCGCGAGCAGCTTGGCCTCGAGCGCTGCGCTGAGACTTCCGACATTCGAGGACGACACGTGCACACGATACTCCGCTCCTCGAGCGTTAGAACCGTGAAGGATGGCAGCGAGCCGTGCGCACCTATCTTGAGGGTGATGCCCTCCATCGCCGACGACCGCGCCGGATTCTCGCCGCTGCGCTTCGCGGCGACGCTGAGCCTGGCCCTCGGCATCGCGACGAGCGCTGGCCTCTGTGCCCGCGAGGCGGCGGCCGACAAGTACCAGGACAAGAACCTGCACTGGTGGTGTGAGTTCGACAACGCGAAGGGAGGCACCATCGAAGCGGGACCCTTCGACGAGGAGCCCGACTGCACCGACGTGTGCAACGACTACGCGAACGCGATCCACTGCGACGACGCGAACCGAGTCGTGCGACGAACCCCGCCACCGAAGCCACCCGGCAAAGAGGCACCGTCCACGTGAGTCCGGCGCGCGCGCGGGTCGCCCAACCGGCTCGTGTAAACTTCGCGCCCTGCGTGTCGGCCCCTTTCGTTCGCGTCCGCTGCCTCGGCAACACCCATGATCTCCTGCCGGGGGACGTCATCGGGCGCGGACGCGCGGCCTCGCTGTCGATCGACGACGGCCGTGTCTCCGAGGCCCACGCGCTGGTCAGCCTTCGCGGGGGAGAACTCAAGCTGCTCGCCCTGCGCGGGCGCTTCGTCCTCGGCGAGCGCCCCTGTGCAGAGACCGTGCTCTCCCGTGGCCAGTGCATCTCGCTTGCGCCGGGCGTGGCGCTCGAGGTCGTCGAAGTGCGCTTGCCCAGCCTCGCACTCGCGCTTCGCTCCCCGCACCTGCCCCGCACGATTCTGATGGGGGTGTGCAGCCTCGAAACCCCCGATTCGGACCGCCTGACGCCAGGGTTCCGCCGCGACGCTGCCGCGCAGATCTGGAACCAGGAAGCAGATTGGCGCATTCGCGTCGGCAACGAGCCGGCGCGTCCGCTCGACGCGGGCGACGTGCTCGACATCGACGGTGTCCCGCTCGAGGCCGTTTCTATCACCCTCGATGAAGCCGGGGCAAAAGCCACGCAGCTCGACGCCAAGACCTGCCGGGCGCTGAGCATCGTGACCAACCACGACACCGTCACCATCGAGCGAAGCGACGGTCAGCTGCTTCACCTCAGCGGTATTTCGGCGCGCATCGTCAGCGAGCTGGCGGCCTTCGATGGACCCGCGAGCTGGGACGTCTTGGCGGGCGAGGTCTGGGAAGAGAGCTACGAACGCGCGCTGCTCCGCCGCAAATGGGACGTCGCGGTGGCACGGCTTCGCAAGCGCCTCCGCGACGCCGGGATTCCACCCGAAATCGTGGTCGCCGACGGAACCGGAAACTTCGAACTCGTCCTGTCGTCGACCGATCGGATCGATGCCCGTGGCTGAGCCCGACGACGCCGAGCGGTCCTGCTACTCCAGCTGCCCTGCCGCCAGTACGGCCATCGAAACGAACGCGCCGTTCGAGTCGCGCCCTGCCCTCTCTCCGGACGTGCGCTATCGAGAGCGTCGCCTCATCGGGTCGGGGCAGATGGGCCGGGTCGAGTCGGCGTACGACACGCTGCTTCGACGTGAGGTTGCCTTCAAGTCGCTGCGCTCCGACGCCACCGAAGGCGCCCGCGAACGCTTTGCTCGCGAAGCAACCACCACCGCCGGCCTCGAGCACCCCGGCATCGTCACGGTGCACGACTCGGGAACGTTAGCCGATGGACGGCCGTACTACACGATGCAACTCGTCCGCGGTGGGCCGTGGGCACTGAGGGAAGAAGCCGACGTCGATACCGGGCTCGAGCGGCTCGCCGCCGTATGTGAGGCCGTCGGCCACGCGCACGAACGTGGCATCGTGCACCGGGACCTCAAGCCGGCGAACATCATGGTCAGCCGCTTCGGCGAGGTCGTCGTCGTCGACTGGGGCCTTGCGACCCACCAGCGGACCTCGGGCGAGGCAGCAGACACCATCCCGTTGGAGGACTCCGGGCTCACGGTGGCCGGGACGGTCGTCGGCACGCCGCTGTACATGAGCCCCGAGCAGGCGCGCGGCGATCCGGTCGACGCGCGCTCCGACGTGTGGGCGCTGGGCATGCTCGCGTTCGAACTGCTCGCCGGGGAGCATCCGCTGCGCGGGGATTCGGCGTGGCAGGTGCTGACGCGCGTGCGGACCGGAGACGTTCCCGACGTTCATGACGCCCTGCCCAATCTGTCGCCCGAGCTCGCGGCCGTCGTCGAACGAGCCCTGCAGTTCGACCCGACCAAGCGGTATGCCTCGGCCGCGGCGCTGGCCGAAGACCTACGCAACTTCGCCTCGGGGCGGCAGGTCCGAGCTTATGAGTACCGCCCCCTGGACCTGCTGGTCCGTTTCGTCCGGCTTCGCCGACTCCCCCTGATGGTCGGCGGCCTCATGCTCGCGCTTCTGACAACGGTCGGCGTCGTCAGCTACGCGCGGACCTTGATGCAGCGGGACCGAGCGCGGGCAGCCGAGTCCGCGGCGCGGCGCGCCGAAGAGATGGCTCGAATCGCGGAGCGGGTGGCCATCGATCAGCGTAGCTCCACCGAGCGCCTTTCTGGCCGCTTGCTTGCTGCCCAAGCCCGGGCCGCCGAGCAGCGCGGCGATCTAGCGGCCGCAGAGTATCTTGCCGAGGCAGCCCTGCTTCGCGGCGAGTCTCCAGTCGCGCGTGGGGTTCTCGCGGCCACCGGCTTCGCGGTCCATCCGGAGTCGATCGAAGAACATCCGATTCCCTGCAAGCGCCCGCTGCTCTCGACCCGGGGCGAGGATGCTGTGCGCCAACCGAACCGAGTTCACGCTCTACGACGCGCGCACCGGCACCGCGCTCTTTGCTCGAACGCTCCCGGCGCTGTTCGCCAACGCGGCCGTTCACGACGAAACGGGCGAGCTCTGGGTCGTGGACGACAACCTCCGCGCGACCGGCTTCGACGCGCAAGGGCACCACATCGATACGTTCACCAGCAGAACGCACGACGTCGAGTCGCATGGGCCCGCAATCCACTTCGGCCTGTTCACGGACTCGGAGTTCAGGTTGCCCAACGGCGACGTCGAGGTCCTCGGCCCCAACCCTTGTGGGGTCGAGAACGCCTCCGACGTTGGCTACAACCGGGGCCACACGCTGGTGCTCTGCACCAACCACACCGCGTTCCTCGACGGGGTGCAGGTGCCCACGCCCGAGGGCGACGCCATCGAGCGTACCGACCAGCTCATCCCGCTAGCCAACGGCGATTTTTTCTTGGGCCGCAACGACGGCATCGCCACGATCTACGACCCGCTGCGGCGCCGCTGGTACAGCAGCGAAACCGGGGTCGACCGCGTGAGTCACAGCCAAGATCTCGGCGATGGTCTGCTCGCACTCACGACAGAAGCCCAGGACACGCTGATCTGGGACGTGGACACGGCCTCGGTCGTGCTTCGGCTGCCGCCTTCGTGGGGAGGCCAGCACGCACGGCGCACCGACGGCACCATGGTGAGTCTCGGACCGACGCTTCGCACGTGGAGGCTGCCCACCGACCGCTCATCGACCCACTTCTGGACCGGCGCGGGCATCTCCATGGCGACGGCAACGCCCGACGAGCGCACCGTGGTCTCGGCAGTCGGCGATGGAAGCCTTGCCGTGTGGAACGTCGGCGACGGCCAGCAGCGATGGCGCGCCTTCTGGCCCATCCGGACGGTCCTCAAGCACGCGGCACCGACCCGCGACGGACAGCACGTCATCGGACTCCCCGCGCGCGGTGGCTCGGTTCGCGTGTTCGACATCCGCAACGGCCGGCGGGTAAACAGCCTCCACACCTCGAGGCTCCACGGACTGACGGGGCGGCGGCTCTGGACGATGGCCGACGGCTCGGTGTGGGGCACCTCCTTCGGCTGGAGAATCGTGCGTTGGGCCGATCCGCTGTCGCAGGCGGTGGCGGACGGGTACGCGGCCGGCGTCACCGAAGACGCCTCTGCGTCTGAGCACGGGACCTACGCGGTGCTGCTCGAGGAACGCCGCGACGCACTCACGGTCGTCGCGTCCGGCAGCGAACGACTCGTCGCACTCGGTGCGCAGCCTGGTGCCGTCGCAGCCGACATCGACGATAGCGGAACCGTCTTGGCGCTGGCGTTCATCGACGCGGTCGCGGTGGTCGACGACACGCTGTACGAGCACCAGCGGTGGCCCGATCTTCCCTCCCGCCCCATCGACATCTCCCTGAGCGGAGACGGCCTGCTGGTGGCCGCGGGCCTGCGCGATGGCACCGTCTACGTGTTCGAAGTCGGGACCGACGCGCCGCTCGCCCGCTTGTTCGCCCACGAAAACCGCGTGTCCAGCGTGGAGTTCGTCTCGGACACGCTGCTCACGGCCGGCTGGGACGGCACGGCGCGGCGCTTCGCGCTCGCGCCCCTGCTGGCCCCGAGAGCGAGCCTGCGCGGCTCGGAAGCCCGCTGGGGCCAAGCGCCCGCAGAGCTTCGCGCCCTGGCTGAACCCGGCCGATAGCGAACTCGGTCCCAGATGACGTCGCCAGAGCCTGCTGGCGAGCGCCTCCGCGCTTCGGTATGCTCGCGCAGCCATGGCGATGTCGGGCGGAGAGAGCGAAGACGGACTTTCGGCGGAGATCAACGTCACGCCGATGGTCGACGTGTTGCTCAGCCTGCTGATCATCTTCATGGTGTCGCAGCCCTCTCCGGCGAACGAGCAGATCCCGCTCGACGTGCCGCAGGACGCCGTCGTTCAAAACCCCTCGGACCCGAACGCTTCGCTGCTGGTGACCGTCGAGCCCGACGGCTCGGTCAAGCTCGGCAAAGAGCCCATCTCGGGCAACTACGAGCAGCTCGTCGAAGCCTTCACCAAGAACGAGAAGGCCCAAGAAGACGACAAGGTCGTGGTCAAGGGTGATGAGAAGGCCAAGTACGGCGCGATCATTCGCGTGATGGCCGCTGCGCACGAAGCCGGCATCGAGCAGGTCGGCATCGCCTCCGAGCGTCTGTGAACGCGCTGTTCGTGTATGGCTCGCTCCGCACCGGCGCGGGGCATCCGATGCACGACCGCCTTCGCAACGGCTCGCAGGGCGCCATCGATGCACGCGTACGCGGTCGCTTGTACGTCGTGGACTGGTATCCGGGTTTGGTGCTCGACGAAGCCGCCGACTGGGTCGAGGGTCAACTGTGGCAGGGCATCGAAGCGAGCCTGTGGCCGGTCCTCGACGCCTACGAAGCGTGCGGGCCCGACGACCCCACCCCCCACGAATACGTCCGGACGAACACCGCCGTCGCCACCGCCGAGGGACCGATCGGTGCGTGGGTCTACGCGTACGTCTTGCCAACCACCGACCTCTCGTTCGTGACCAGTGGCGACTGGCTCGAGCGCTGAGCGGACGTCATGGTTCGTGTCAGCGGGAGGTCTTCGCCGTCCGCATCAGCTCTTCGTACAGCGCCGAGGCCGAGGTTCCGCCCGCAATCGCCCGCTCCGCATGGGCAAGCTCTTCATCGATCAAGGCCTTGAACGCACTGAAGGGCTGAGCGCCCGCGAGATAGCGTCCATTGACGAAGAACGAGGGCGTGCCGCGAGCACCCAGTCGCGTTGCGAGGGCGACATCGTCATCGATGGCGCGGGTGATCGTTCGGTCGGATAGCGCCGACTTGAAGCTGCTCACGCTGCATCCGGCCTTCTTCGCGTAGCGAGCCAGGTCCGCGTCGGACAGTGCGCGGTTGTTCTCGTAAAGCAGGTCGTGCATCTCCCAGAACTTGCCCTGCTTACGCGCTGCTTCCGACGCGATCGCGGCGGGCCGCGCCCGAGCATGAAAAGCCAGCGGGTTGTGCTTTGCAACGAATCGGACATCGCCGCCGTATTCGCGTTCGACTTGGTCGAGCGTCGACTGCACCCGCTTGCAAAACGGACACTGAAAGTCGCTGATCATCACGATGGTGACCTTGGCGTCGGCCGGTCCCTTCGTCGGCGAGCCGCCGACCGGAACCCGATACCGTTCGCCCGGGTCCGGACGACCCGCGACGGCCTTCGGCGGAGGCGCCACGGGAGCCTTCTTCTCGAGCTCCTCGATCTCATCCTCGAGGATTGCAACCGTCTTCTCGAGGTCCGAAATCCGTGTTTTGGCGCTCTCCTCCGCTGCAGTCGCGGCGGCCTGCGCCTCCGTGGCATCCGCCTCGAGCGCATCGAGATCGGCCTGCAGTGCCTCCACGGTCTTCGCGCTCGCCTGTTCCTGTTGTTGCAGCGTCTCGACGGTCCGCTCGAGAGCGTCCACCCGGTCGGGCGTATCGCATCCTACGAGGGCCAGGAGCGCGAGAACGGAGAGCCGCAGGCCAGGCATGCCCCATCGTACGACCCCCAGGCAAAGTCCGGGAACTCGCGCAACTTTCGTGCGAACTGTGGCTGCGCGCACGCTCGAGGCAGCCGTGGTCAAACCGTGGCCGTGACTTTCCTTGACCGACCTTTGCGCGGCGCTATGTTCCGCCAACGCGAGGCACCGCCATGACCGCGCCGAATCACGACTACGAGCTGGGCACTCTGGACGCCGAAATCCTGCAGCGAGAGGAGCAGGCCTCCCGCAATACGGAGCGTCACGGCGACGAGCGTCGCTGGATGATCCTCGGTGGCGCCGGCACGCTGGCCGTCCTCACCGCGCTGACCGGCTCGCTGCTGCTCGGCGGCTCGGGCGAGGCCGTGCCCGTCCACGCATCGCTGGCGTCGTTGCGGGGCGCGACTGCGGCCGCCGCAGCGCACCTCAGCGTTGAAGCAGCGCCCACGGAGGAAGCCGAGCCCGCCCCTGAAGCCACGGCTGCACCCGTTCGCGTCGCGAAGCGGACCACCGCGCTGGCGGCTGCTGCCCAGCCCAAAGCGCAGCCCGCCGCTACGCCCGAGACCGAGCCAGCTGCTGCGAAGCCCGAGCCCAAGTCCGTGGCCCAGCCCGAAGCAGCTGCGCCCGCACCGGCGAAAGGGACCGACGTCTCGTTCTCCAACCTGCCCTCGCTTCCCTCCGTGGCCGAATCAGAGCCCGCAGCGGACGCCGAAGCCCCCAGCTTCGAAGCCGACGACAACCCCTTCGAGGACGAGCCCGAGGAAGATGACGAGGCGGACGAGCCCGAAGCCGCCCCCGAATCCGACGAAGGTCCCGCGCCGGCCGCTGAGACTCCCACGCCTGCATCCGTACCAGAGCCAGAAGCTGAGGCCGCGCCGGCAGACGAGGCTCCCACACCGGCCGCGGGCGTCTGAGCACTACTCGAAGGGGTCGGAGAACGCCGGGTCGGTGATGAACGACTCGTCGGTGAGCGCGCTCAAGAACGCGACCACATCCTCGACCTCTTCGTCGGTGATCTCGAACCCTCGAATCAGCCCCGACTTCTGCGGACTGACTCGTCCGTCCCCTGCCAGAGGTCCATCTTCGGTGACCCGACCTCCGGCCGCGTAGTGCCGGACGACCTCTTCGAGGGTTTCGATGCTGCCGTCGTGCATGTACGGCGCCGTCAACTCGACGTTGCGCAGCAGCGGCGGTCGAAACAACCCCCGGTGGCGCGGATTCGAGGTCAGCTCGAACAACCCCTGGTTGCCCGGCGGGTAGCTGCCTTCGCCATCGATGTTGTAGAGGCCGTTGTTGAAGAACGGGTACTGCGTCGTCCCCAGCGCATCGGACTGTGCATCCCGATAGGCCAGCGACAAGTTCGCGCCGTTGTGACAGTGGAAGCACTCGAGGCGTTCGCTGTTGAACAGCGCCAGCCCGCGCTTCTGTGACGCTGAGAGTGCGTCCCGGTCACCAGCCAAGAACCGATCGTAGGGACTTCCGCCCGACACCATGCTGCGGCAGAACGTGGCAAGTGCGAATGCGATCTTGTTGACCGTGGCACCGCTGTCGCTGTCGGGGAATGCCGCTTCGAACATCGCCCGGCTCTCTGGGTCCTCGTCGAAGCGGGCCAGCACCTCGTCGCGAACGCCGTCTGTGATGCCTAGCTCGATGGGGTCATCGGCCCGCAGCGGGACCTGGATCTGATCTTCCAGCTCGGTGAGCCCGTCGTTCGCCCACGTCAGCGTGCTCGCGTAGCCCACGTTTGCGAGCCCCTGGCTGTTGCGGGAGAGCACGGTGCCGGTGGATCCGGTCGGCGTCCGAAGACCGTCAGCAAACCCGAGCGCTTGCTCGTGACACGTACCGCACGACTGGGTCTGATTCGCCGAGAGCCGCAGGTCGTAGAAGAGGTGCCGACCGAGCTCGATCTTCTCCGCGGACGGCGGATTGAACTCGGGATACGTCGGCGTTTGCAGATGGTCGGGAACACGGAACAGCGCTCGGACGTCGTCGTCGGACAACGCGTCCGACGCCGCATCCGGCTCGGTGCAGCCGACCACGCTCGCGGCGAACGTAGCCGCAATGACGAACCTACTCACCGTGGTCATGGTCGTCGTGGTCGTGGTCGTCATGATCATCGTGGTCGTCATGATCATCGTGGTCGTCATGATCATGAACGTCGTCGGACGCGGGCTCTTCCGCCGAACCGAGCACCGAGGCTGCTGCCTTCGTGAAGGCGGCGTTCGACGATGCCGTCGCCGTCCCGGTCGCGAGATCGATGCCCATCGCATCGAACAGCGGCGTGCAGTGGGGCTGCGTCGGCGCCGAGTGGCACTCGAGCCCGATCCCCTCTCCGATGACCTCGAACGTTTCGGGGTCGTAGATCGGTGAGACGAAGTCGAAGCCACGCAAAATCGCGTCGAGGTCGAGCACCACCGCATCCGACTCGAGGTCGAATCCATCGAGCGTGACCGTCGCGGTATTCACGAAGCCGCACGCGTCGCGGTCCTCGAGTGCCAGGCCGCCCTCCGCGGAGCAGTCGCGTGATCCAACGTGCAGGTAGCCATCGCCGAACTCGCCCGCGTCGTTCTCGACCGCGACGTTCAGCACGAAGTGGCGGTATCCCGAGGCCCACGACCAGTACATCTCCGAGAGCGGCGACGGAGCGGCCTCCTCGGTGGTGCTTGCGATCGTGTCCTTCATCAGGCCCTGCGGGATACCGACGTCGAACTGCACGCTGGCCACTCGTGAGACCTCGGTGATGCCGACGATCGAGCGGTTGGTCCGCGCGGTGCCCTCGGCGAATGAAATGGCCGTGCCAGCACAGCTCCCCGACGCGTTGCCGGTCAGGTCCACCAGCGAGACTTGCCCAGCGTCGCTGCGATACTGGAAGTCGTTCTCGTCGAGCGTAACGTCGACCTCTTCGCCGTCCGCGTCGAGGAAGCGAAGGTTGCTGACGTAGAACCGCAGGTCGCTGAGTCCCACGGTCATGTCGCCGTTGGGGCCTGCGCCTCCGATCGGCGTAGTGCAGTCGACCGCGGCTCCATTCGACAACGCACCGAAGCGGAGCTCGAACGCTCCGGCGGCACCATCGTCACCTGCTTGGTCACAGGACGCACCTGCGAGCAGCAGGAGCGGAAGCAGCACGGCATTCCATCGTTGCATCGTCATCGAACGACGACGATGCGGGACGCCGGGCCGACCGGGAATGTGACGACCGGCCGCGCGACGATGGGTCGCACCGGAGATCACTCAGCAGCGGCAGCCAAAGTATGGGACCTCGGGCAGGTTTTCGAGAACCACAACGCCGCGTGCGGTCCCCTTGATGAAGACGGTCGCACCATCGAGCGTGCGCGGCTCGAGCATCAGGTCCGCGTAGCCGTCGAGGTTGAAGTCCGCTACGACCGCCGGACTCTCGGTGTGCCAGGTGGGGATTTCCGAAGGCGCGCTCACGTCGCCGTCGTGCACGTGCGCCGCCATCGACACCACCATGTCGAATCCGCCGCACCACTCGAGGTTGGGCGAGTCGATGAACGTGGTCACCATGCCCAGCCGGCCCTTGGGACTGGTCCAGCCGGTGGTTTTCAGAAACGGAACCAGGCTGCCGTGGCCCAGGCGCTCGTGCTCGACGACGGCATCGAGACCCCTCGGCATCGTCACGAAGGCGGTTTCCATCTCGGCAGCGAGCGAGGAGCGATCGATCGGCTTGGGAGCGTAGAAGAGCGGCTCGGGCAACGACGCGTCGCGGGCCCAGGTCGCCATTCCGGCGGTGTCGCCCTCCAGCGGCGCCACGAGCAGGCGCTGACCGTCCTCCCAGATCGCGTTGGAGACGCGGTCCGCGAGCGCAGAGGGCAACGAGCCAGTCCGGGCGTGCATTTCGTAGAGCTCCCACGTCTCGAGCGACGCGTCCGGACCCAGCGATCCTGAGGCTTGCGACACGATCCGGGGCGTACCCACGCGCGCCGTGCCCAGCGACACCGTCGCGCCCGTATCGTCGGGCCCATACAAAGCAACGTCGCGTCCCAGCAGCGCCGTTGCTTCGGCCGGAAGCGCTTCGACCATCGCGTCACGGAACACGGTGTCCACGCCCTGGAGTTCGAGGCCTCCCTCGAGCCATCCGTCGTCGACGTGCGTGCTCAGGACGATGTGCGGCGTCTCGAGGTCGACGACGAAGGCAACGTGCGACCCGTAGACCAGCGGCTGCTCTTCGAGCGCGGCAGCTTCATCGGCGGGGAATACCGGAGCCCGCTCGTGCGTGGGCGCCTCGACCACGTCGACGACGAGCATGTCGTCGGACGCGGGGCATGCGTGTCCATGCACCCACGCACCGGCGCTCAGCGACACCGTGGCCGCCGCCGCCAAGATCGCGATGTCGCGGCGCAGCGCGCGAAGCGACGAGGTCCGGATCGAGCGAGGATGAGGGAGCATGCCTCAACCACGCCCGGCGGCGGGCTGCGCATTCCCAGCTACCCGAAGCCGAGCAGCGACCCGACTTGGTAGATGAGCAGCGCAGCGACGTAGGCGAACAGCGTCATCGACGCCAGCATGAACAGCGGCCACCGCCAGCCCTTGGTCTCGCGCTTGACCACCGCAACCGTCGACATGCACTGGCACGCGTAGACAAAGTAGACCATCAGCGCCAAGCCCGAGAGCTTGGTATGGACGGGGTTTCCGGCTTCGTCCCGATCGCTGCGCATCGCTTCGCGGAGCTTGACCGGGTCTTCCTCGTCGGCCTCCATGCCGTAGGCCAAGCCGAGCGTGCTCACCAGCACCTCCCGGGCCGCAAAGCTGCCCAGAATGCCGATGCCGACGCGCCAGTCCTGCCCGATGGGCTCGACCATGGGCTCGAGCGCTTTGGCCGCCCGACCACCGTAGCTGGCTTCGATCCGCGTGGGGCCGTCTCCGCCCGCCCCGGTGTCTTCGCGGGGAAACGACAGCGCTGCCCACAACACGATGGTGAACGCCAGAATCACGGTGCCCGACCCCTTGATGAAGGCCTTCGTCTTGTCGCCGACCACGCCCAGCGTGTTGGCGATACGGGGAACCCGATAGGGCGGAAGCTCGAGCACCAACGGCGGCGTGGGACTGGCCAAAATCGTTCGCTTGTACAGATACCCGACACCGAGCGCGGTGAAGGTGCTCAACGCATACATCGACAACAGAATCAGGCCCCGATCGATCGCGGGGCTGATCCACGCGTCCTCGGGCGTGGTCACAAACAGCGCGCCGATGATGAGAGCGTAGATCGGAAGGCGGGCTGAACAGCTGATGTACGGGATCATCAGCATCGTGACGAGTCGGTCCTTCCAGCTCGAGATCGTCCGTGTTCCCATGATCGCCGGAATGGCGCACGCGTAGCCGCTGAGCAGCGGAATGAACGCGCGCCCATGCAGGCCCAGCCGCGACATCAGCCGATCGAGCAAAAAAGCCGCACGCGCCAGGTAGCCCGAGTCGTCGAGCAGGCCCAAGAAGAAGAACAACAGCACGATCTGCGGAATGAACACGAGCACGTTGCCCACCCCTGCGATCACGCCTTCGGTGAGCAAGTCCGTCAGCAGGCCCGGCCCCAAGCCGTCGGCGACCGCTTCAGTGAGCGCGCCGATGCCGTCCTCGATGAGGCCCATGAACGGGTCCGCCCACGAGAACATTGCGACGAAGATGACCGCCATCGTGGCGACGAACGTGAACAGTCCGAAGACCGGGTGCGTGAGCACGGCGTCCACGCGTTCGGAGGCCGCCATCGCCGGCGCCCCCTTGGAGGCCTGCCCCAAGTCGAGTTCGGTGAGCAGCGCGTCGACCTTGGCGTAGCGAGCCGCAATCAGGGCACGCGCCGCATCTCGGCATGCAGCTCTACCGAGCTTCGCCAGCGCCGCCTCCGAGGTGGCATCGATCCCGGTGAAGTGCAGCGTGTCCGCTGCTGCGGTGCACAGCAGCCAGCGCGCCTGGACTCGCGCACACCCAGCCGACTCCAGCACCGCGAGCCCCTCCGCGAGCGCACCCGCGTCCTCGGCCTCGTACGAGATCGCGTCCGTCGCGTCAGGCGTCTGCAGGGCTTCCACCAGCGCTGCGAGCCCCTCGCCGACGCGAGCCACGGTTTCGACTACCGGAACCCCCAGCACCTTCGACAGCGCTGCACCGTCGACCGCGAGCCCGGCATCTCGCGCCGCATCCACCATGTTCAGCGCCACGACGGTCGGCCGCTGAAGCTCGAGCACCTGCAGCGCAAAGTAGAGGTTTCGCGCCAGGTTGGTCGCGTCGAGCACCAGAAGCACGACGTCGGGTGCGGGTGCGTCTTGGCCCCGAAGGCACCGGAACGCGACTGCTTCGTCCTCGGAGACCGCCGAAAGGGAGTACGTGCCGGGCAGGTCGATGAACGACATTTCGCCCCCACGCCACTTCGATGCGAGCGCACCCTCACGCTGCTCGACCGTCATGCCGGGGTAGTTGCCGACACTGTGCCGCGAGCCCGTGAGGCCGTTGAACAGGCTCGTCTTTCCGACGTTCGGGTTGCCGACGACCGCGACCCTCATGCGCCCGCCTCCGTCACCACGACTCGGGCCGCTTCGGCACGGCGAAGCGACAGATGGAACCCCCGCACGCGGAACTGCAGCGGGTCGCCCAGCGGCGCGCGCTTGAGGAGCGTGACGGTGGTCCCAGGAACCAGCCCCATTTCGAGCAAGCGTACCGCGGTCGCGTCGGTTCCTTCGACGTCCTCGATGACGCCAGACCGGCCGAGCTCGAGCGAGGCTGCGGTGACAGACATGGCGGCGAGCATCGACGGGGTGCCCCCGAGGGTCAAGAGGGGAAGCCCCCGCCTTGCGCGCCTCCGGACCCGCATCGACGCTGGCCGGCGTAGGCTTGCGGAGGATCACGCACCCGGCTACCGCCCGGCGGAACGGTCCACGCGTCGCGCCGCGACATGCTCGTGGATGCATCTATTCTCGAGCGGGATGCTTGCCGGATCGTCACCATGGGTCGGGCTCGTCGTGCTCCTGGGGTTCGCCCGGTGCGGAGGCGAGACGGGCTCGGTAGCCCCCATGCAGGCAGCTGTCCCACGCGTCGATGCGGCACTCATCGAGGCGCCCGCCGCAGCGGTGCCCTGGTCCGTCCGAGAGCCCAAGCAGGCCGCCAACACACAGCTGGAATGTCTCGCCGAGGGCCTCCGCATTGCCGCGTCGTTCTCGGGCACGGTCGAGATCGGGGGGCGGAGCATTCGCAGCGGCGGGGGCAGTGATGTCTTCGTGGCCGAGTTCGACGCGGTCGGACAGCTGCGCACGCTCTCCACGGTGGGCGGCCCCGGCAACGACGACGTGGATGCACTCGACGACGGCCTTCTGGTGTTGCGGGCCTCCGATACGTTCACGCTTGCGGGGCGGACCGTCGACCTGCCGCCTCCGCATCAGCAATACGTCAACCCGTCGAACACGGTCGTCATCGCCCTCGGTGCGGCGGGCCAGCCCAAAGACGTCCGCGCCGTCATCCCCAACGCGGCCATGGTTCGTGCTGCCCGACTCGACGGCGACGACGTCGTGGTCGCCGCGCACCTGTACGACGAACACGGCGGGCCCGACCCGAGCTCGTGCGTCCTCTCGCGATGGTCGGCCGAAGGTGCGGTGTGGACGCAACCGTTCGCGGACAACTTCGTCGCAGATCTGCACGTACACGAGGGCGCCATCTCGGTGGCGAGCCGCCACTTTGGTCCCGACGCTCTGAGGCTGACCGCTCTCGACGCGAGTACGGGAATGGTTCGCGCACCATCGCTGGCGCTGCCGACGACCGCGGAGGATTGGGACGCCGCGGCGGTGGTCACGGACGGCGTTCGGTTGTTCGGGCATCACCCGCTGCGCGACGCCGATCCCGAGGCTCCGGTCCGCCCGTTCGTCGCGAAACCAGGCAGCCCGCCCACCGCGCTTGCAACGCACGGACGCTTGTACGATGCAGACGGCGACGTCGCGCTGGTCTCGATCCCCGCCCGGAGCTCGCTCGAGCATGGCGGTCGGACGTATCGCGGCGTCGTCCTGCTCGACGGAGAGCGCGTCGCATCGATGCTCGAGAAGGGCCGCAACTGGCGTGGCTGCCTCGGACCGACACATGCTTTCGTCCTCGCCGAATGCGAAGACGAGCCCTGCATCGTCGCGACTCCGCGCATCGGCTCCTCCGATTGAAACGAAGTGTGTCACCGTGCCGCGCGCGGGCCGGGTCAAAGAGGCCCAGATCAGGACTCATCGCAAGTGGAGGGTCGTCGTTGTGCCGCGCGCCACTAGAATAGCGGGCAGGGATGGGTCGTGGTGATCACAACCTTCGCGCAGAGCACGCACGCGACGCGATGCTCCACGAGGAGGACTTCGGCGTTGGTGACAACTGCGTCACCGAGCGTGTTGCGAAACACCGCGCCCGTGCCGAAGCCTACCCGACAGAGATACACGACCGGAAAATCGGACGACACGTCGTCATCGAAGAGATCGGACGCGGCGGCATGGGCGAGGTCTACCTCGCTTACGACCCGAAGTTGCAGCGCGAGGTCGCGCTAAAACGGCTACGACGCAAACCGCTCGGCAACGACGGGAAAGCTCGCTTCGAGCAAGAAGCGAGGGCGATGGCAAAGCTCTCGCATCCGAACGTCGTGAGCGTTTACGACGTGGAGAGCCTCGACAACGGGCAGCTCGTTCTCGTCATGGAATATGTCAGCGGACCCACGCTGCGAAATTGGCTCCGAACGCCTCGCCCATGGCGTGACGTACTCGCGCAGTTCCTCGATGCGGGACGTGGACTTGCCGCTGCCCATCGCGCCGGGCTGCTGCATCGAGATTTCAAGCCCGCCAACGTCCTCGTGTCACACGACGTCGCGAAGGTCACGGACTTCGGTATCGCCAAGCGGGCCAAGGACGCCTCTGGCTCCCTATCGTTCGCGGCCAGCGGCGAACTCCCGGGCGAAGCGGACGAAGAGGACCTCACGCGGGAAGGTGAAGTCCTCGGTACGCCGCGCTACATGGCGCCCGAACAGCACCGCGGCAACGAACTCACCGAAGCAGTCGACCAGTTCGCGTTCTGCGTCGCGCTTTGGGAAGCGCTGACTCAGTCGGCGCCCTACGCCGGCGAAGGTCTAGCCAAGCAAAAACACGAGGGCCCCCCCCAGTGGCCGACAAGCTGCGGCCCGCGATGGCTTGGGGACGCGCTTCGTCGTGGCCTCGCTCCACGACCGGAGGAGCGTTGGACCGGCATGCACGAGCTACTCGGCGTGCTGAGCGAGAAGCTTCACGGCCGCCACAAGCGCTGGATCTGGCTGGTTGGTGCAGCAGGCCTTGCCGGCGTGACTGGCGTATCGAGCTACTACACCCAGTCCAGCGGCCCCAGCCCTTGTAGTGGCGCGGAGCTACAGCTCGAGCGGCAGTGGGGCCAAGCTGCGCGTGCGTCGGTCCGTGAAGGCTTGACCAGCATCGACGTCGGGTATGCAGCGTCCGTTTGGGAGCGCGCCGACCACCGGCTCGATACATACGCCGCGGCGTGGGTCGACTCCTATCGCTCGGCCTGTGAAGCATCCGCGCGCAAGGAGCAATCCGAGGCGATGATGGACCTGCGCGTCGGGTGCTTGGACCGCGGTAAGCAGTCGCTCGGAGCCATCGTCGAGGCGCTCGGCAAAGCTGACGCCGAAGTCCTACGCAATGCGGACTCCATGCTCGATACGCTGCCGGATCTCGAACGCTGCAGCAACATCGCAGCGCTGCAGGAAAGCACCAGACCGCCCGCGCCTAGCGAAGTCGAGGCCGTGAGAAAGGCCCGCGCTGCAGTGGCTGCCGCGAATGTGGCTCGAATCGGTGGAGACCAGGCCGAGAGCACCGCCCAGCTCGCTCGTGCGCGAGCTCTAGTCGACGCAGTCGAATACGGACCCCTCCGCACCGAGTTCCAGCTCGCACGCGCTGAACTCCTGCTGGACCAGGGCGATTGGACCACGGCCGACGAAGCGTTGCGCAGCGCTCTCCGCTCGGCCGTCGAGGTCCACGATTGGGAAAATACGGCTCGCGCTGCGGCCGGGCTCATCAACACCGTGGGGGGTGGGCTCGGCCGCCCCAATGACGTTCTCATACTCCGCAACGTCGCCGAGTCAGCTGCGAAAGGCAGTTCCCTCCTCGAAGCGGAGGTTCATTCCGCGATATCGAACGCGCTCCTCGAAGCCAGCGACCTCGAGGGTGCCGAACACGAAGCTCGCGCCGCCTTGCAGAAGCGCATCGCCGAACTCGGTGCGGAACACCGCCGCGTGGCATCGTCGCGAAACAACCTCGGTGGGGTCTTGCGCCACCAAGGCCGCTATCAAGAAGCCGAGGACGAGTTCCGCGTGGTCATCACCATGCTCACCGAGTCTCTCGGGCCGGACCATCCAAGCATTGCCGTCGCGCGAAACAACCTCGCATCGCTGCTTCACGTTCGTGGTCGACTCCAAGAGGCCGAAGCCGAGATCCGATTGGCCCAAAGCGTACGCAAGCGGTCCCTGGGTGAACGCCACTTGCTGTATGGCGCGGGGAAGCTGACGCTCGCAGACATCCTTGCTGACGCGCGTCGAATCGAGGAGGCGACCACCGAGGCTCGGGAGGGGCGCGCAATCATCGAAGCCGCCGTCGGCGGCAAGCACATCAAGGCGGGACTCGCGGCAAACACCGTGGGTCGCATCATGATCCGAAGCGGGCGGGCACGGGAGGCTGAGGAGGCCTTTCGCCAGTACCTCGAGGTCCTGCGCGAGATTTACGGGAACGAGCATCCCGTTCTCGGCAACGCCTACATGAATCTTGCCGTCGCGATGCGTCATTTGGACGAGCTAGAGGAGGCTGAACGAACGCTGCTCGAGACTGAGCGCATCTGGACCAGCGCGTACGGAGCGAACCACGCCAACCTGCAGGGGCTGCACAACAACCTCGGCAACCTCTACCTCGACATGAAGCGCTTCGAGGAAGCCAGGGCTTCCTTCGAGCGCTCGCTCGAGATCGGCGCGCTCGTCCTCGACCCTGACGACCCCGTCCTGCTCGATGCACGAGGCAGCATCGCCGACGCGCTGGTCGAGCTCGGCGACCTCGACCGCGCCGAGGCCGAGCGGCGGTACGTCGTCGAGCGCCTCGCCGCTGAACGTAGCCCCGACGATCCGAAGCTCGCGATTGCACGCTCACGACTCGCGGAGCTCTTGCTCCGCCGCGCGGGGGACGAGGAAGCGCTCACGCTCGCGACCGCAGCGCACACTCAGGGACGCGCTGATGGGCTCAGCGCCGCGGAACGGGGTGAGATTACGATGACCCTCGCGGAGTCGATGGAGGCCGCCTCAGGGAAGTCCGTTCGCGTCACATCGCGCGCACGGGCCGAAGACGCGCTCCAGTTCTTCGCGCAGGCGGGTCCAGGGGGACGCAGCGGCGTCGAGCGAGCCCGCGCGTGGCTGCGTACCCATCCCCCCTGAGGGCCTCGCGCACGAATGCCCTGTACCATGCGAGACGGTGGGCATTCGGGGCATGGCAGCGACGGCGGCGGCCTTTGGGGCGCTCATCGGCTGCACGGAGTCGGCCTTCTTCTGTTCGGAGGACGCGGCGTGCAACAGTGACGGTGGACCTGGATTCTGCGAATCCAACGGCCTGTGCAGCTTTCCAGACGCCGCGTGCGAAAGCGGACGGCGCTACGGGGAGTACGCACCCGCCCCCCTCGCGAACACGTGCACCGTTCCCGAAGCACCAGGCACCACGACCGCATCGTCTCCCACGAATCCAAGCACGGGCGAGGAGACCACGGGCACCCATGACGGAACGCCGCCTCCTCAGCCGAGCACCACAACCCCGAGCAGCACCGAAGACGCGGAGTCCGGAAACGGCGGAATGCCGCCATTGCCCACCTGCGGGGATGGTGACCTCGATCCCGGCGAGACCTGTGACGACGGAAACGCCGAACCTGGTGACGGATGCTCGGCCTGGTGCGATACACGCGGCGAAACGCTCGACCTACAGATCAACGACGACGCTGCGATCGAACGATGCTCGGATCTCCTCGTGGTGGCCAATGGCCTGGTGCTGACGGGGTGGAGACGCGACACCGTCGACGTCGGGTTCGTCGAGCGCCACGACGCCGCTGGAGGCGTGGTGTGGAGCGAAGCACCCAACGGCGCGACGCCGTCACGACTGCAGGCGCTCACCATCGGACCGAACAGCGGCGACGTCTACGTCGGCGGCTCGTCGACGGTTGGCGGGATCACGCGGGTGATAAGCCAGCGCCACGCTGGCTCCGATGGTGCGCTCGTTTGGTCCGACACCTCGTTCGGCGGCATCGGGGAAGCTTTCGACGTTGCCCTCGACGCCCGCGAATCTGCCTTCTACTACTCCGGCTACGTCGAGAACGGCGGGAACGAGCTGGCGTTCTTGAACATCAAGGCCACTGGTGACGGAGAGACGTTCTTCTCCGACGGCTACTCGGCGATGCAGTACGCCGGCGTGCGCTGGAACGGCGTGGTCCCGCTCGATCCGAGCTCGGCCCTCACGGTCGGTCGCGCCACCACCACCGGCGGCGAAGAGGTCGGACTCGCAGGGGTGGTCGACACGACCACGGGCACGGTTGAGTCGGTGCCGCTGACCGGAAATGGCGGGCCATTTACCGCGATGCTCTCCGTCGTTCCCGAACGCGGTGCGAGCACGTTCGTCGGCGTGGGTCGACGGGCGAGTGACGGTGCACAGCCCATGCCCTGGGCCGGCCGCATTGAGGCCGCTCCGCTCTCCATCGACCCTCCGTTGACCGAGGGCTCGAGCGAACGCGGCAGCTACGTAGCCGTGGCGTTTGCGGGAAACGGCGACCTTCTCGTTGCCGGCCATCGCACGGACAGCACCGTCGACCGTCCCCTCGTCCGACGCCTCGACCCCGACACCGGGGCGGTCCGGTGGAGCTGGATGCTGCCCGACGACGCTTCGGGACATGCGTACGCGCTCGCCCTCGGGCCCGAGGGCGTGGTCGTCGCGTGCGGCGACGTCGAGCAGGGGGCCGGGACGGATGTCTGGATCGCGCGGATCGGCGTCTGAGGAGGGCACACCCCGCTTCGGCCGCAGCGCTGACGTATGCTCCGCGACGGGTGACGCTCCCCATCGAATCGATCCGCACGGCCCTGCTCGAGGCCCTCGAGCATGAACGCCACTTCGTGCTGCAGGCCGAGCCTGGCGCGGGCAAAACCACGCGTGTCCCCGTGATGCTGCACGAGGCAGGTGTGACGGCCGCCGGTGAGATCATCGTCGCGCAGCCTCGTCGCATCGCTGCGCGGATGGCTGCGACCCGTGTCGCGCACACGCTGGGCGAACCGGTCGGACGAACCTGCGGCTACCAGGTCCGCTTCGACACCAAGGCGGGCCCAGACACGAAGATTCGCTTCGTGACAGAAGGCCTGCTGCTCCGCCGCCTTCGCGACGATCCGAAGCTCGCCGGCGTGTCCACGGTCATCCTCGACGAGTTCCACGAGCGACACATCGATACCGACGTCGCGCTCGCGCTGCTTCAGCGTCTCGCCGAAACCCGCAACGACCTCCGCATCGGCGTGATGTCGGCCACCCTCGCGCCCGGGCCGATCGCGCGCTATCTCGGCTGCACCCCCCTGCACTGTCAGGGACGCACCTTTCCCGTCGAGGTCACGCACCCGGCCAAGAGCAGCGACCGCCCTTTGCCCAACCAGGTCAGCGCTGCGCTGAGAGACTTGGCCGCCGAAGGGCTCGACGGCAGCGTTCTGGTTTTTCTGCCCGGCGCAGGCGAAATCCGAGCGTGCGCAAAGCACCTCGACGGACAAGCGCGACATCTCGGCCTCGACGTTGCACAGCTGCACGGGGACATGCCGGCCAAAGAGCAAGACCGCACGGTTCGGGCCGGAGACCGCCCCAAGCTCATCCTCAGCACCAACGTGGCCGAGACCTCGGTGACCATCGACCACGTCGTCGCCGTGATCGACAGCGGCCTGGCCCGCAAGCCGAGCCACAACCCGTGGACCGGCATCCCCACCCTGGCGCTCTCGAAAATCTCGCGAGCGTCGGCCGAGCAGCGTGCAGGTCGAGCGGGGCGTACAGGGCCCGGCCGATGCCGTCGACTCTACAGCAAGCACGACTTCGAACGGCGGCCGGCGTTCGACCCACCGGAGCTGTGCAGACTCGATCTCACCGCCGCCATGCTCGACCTGCGTGCGGCTGGCCTTTCCGAGCCAGGCGCGCTGCGCTGGTTCGAGGCGCCTCCCGGCGCCGCCGTCGAAGCTGCGGAGCGACTGCTGCAGCGCCTGGGCGCCATCGACGAGGCCGGGGCGCTCACCACGACAGGCCGCGCGATGCTCCGCCATCCCGTCCATCCTCGCCTCGCGCGGGTGCTCGAAGAGTCGAAGGCACGGCGCGTTGCCGGTTGGGGCGCGACCGCATCAGCCCTGCTCTCGGAGCGCTCGATTCGTCGACGCGGCGGCGCCTCCGGTCCGGTCCGCTCGGCATCGTCGGACGTCATCGTCGACGCCGAAGATCTCGGTGCGTTCGAGCGCGACGGGAGCAGTGCCGCCGGGCGCCTTGGCCTCGACCCGGGCGCCTGCTCCATGGTGGGACGCGTCCGTAAGCAGCTCCTGCGCAGCATTGGGGCCAAGCCACCGCCGCGACGACCGAGTGCCGCCGATGAAGACGCGCTGGGTTTGGCATTGCTCGCCGGCTTCGGCGACCGCGTAGGTCGCTTGCGCCCCGGTGCGTCCGGCGGTACGGAACTGGTCTTCGCCGAGGGCGGCAGTGCAGCGATGGATGAGCGCTCGGCCGTTCGCGAGGGCGAGCTTGCGGTCGCGCTCGCGATCGAGGAGCGGCGGGGACGCAACGGAGCGCCAACGGTCCTGGTCCGAAGCGCGGCGAGCGTGGAACTCGAAGGACTGCTCGAGCTGTTCGTCGACGACCTCGAAGAGCATCGTGTCGTGACCTTCGACGCCGAGCGTGAGCGGGTCAACGCGGTAGAGGAGGTTCGGCTCGGCGCACTCGTCGTCGAGTCTACGCAGCTCCGCGACGTGCCCCCTGAGGCCGCGCAGACGCTCTATGAAGCCGCAGCAGCCCGCGGGATCGCGGCCTTCGCCCCCGACCGGGACGCGGCCAAAGCCCTCGAAGCCCGCACCCGCTTCGCGCACCGCCACGACGGGGTCGTACCCGTGATCGACGATGCGGGTCTGCTCGAGGTCCTGCGGCGCGCGTGTGAGGGTCGTCGGAGCTTTTCGGAACTGCGAAAGGCCAACCTCCTGGGCACTGCGCTCGACACCCTACCTCCCGACGGTCGCGCCGCGCTCGAGCGGCTAGCACCCACGCACGTCACCCTCGGCGGTGGCCGCCGCCTCCGCGTGCACTACGAGCTCGATCGCGACCCATGGGTGGAGTCGCGGCTCCAGGACTTCTTCGGGACCGGCCAGGGTCCCACCGTTGCGCAGGGGCGAACACCACTGGTCCTGCACCTGTTGGCCCCCAACATGCGAGCGGTCCAGGTCACGACCGATCTCGGAGGCTTCTGGAATCGACATTATCCAGAACAACGAAAGGCCCTCATGCGTCGATACCCCAAGCACGACTGGCCCGAGCGCCCGCTCGAGGCCTCACCGCCCGCTCCCCGCCCCCGTCGACGCAGACGCAAATGACCCGCCGCTCCGCCCTCGTCCTGCTCCTCGCGCTCGGCTGCAGCGCGCCTGTGGCCGACCCCGAGCCCGTCACCGCACCCGAGCCCGCGGCGGTCCCTCAACTTGCACGACGGCCTCCGGGAACAACGGTGGAGGTGCTGCTCGCGGGGAGTCCACCGCAGGCCTCGCTCGCCCGACCGCTCAAAGGACCCAGCGATCGGCGTCCGCTGTTCCTGCGCGTGGGGCACTACGGTCCACCCAAGGACGATGCGCGAAAGCACTATGGTTCCCTGGCCGCAGAAGCGGTCGACGATGGGATCCGTTACGTCGTGCGCGAAGACGACGCCCCCTTCGCCGACGAAACGGTTCCGCAGGACCCGTTCGGTCGCGTGGTCCCGGTCGAGACGGAGGCGATCGGCATCCGCACCATCCTCGACGCGTTGACGATCCCACTCCCCGAGCGGGCGCTGGGCAAGGGTGCCGTGTGGCTCGTGGACCGTCCCCTGGGCGACGCGAACATCCGCACGACCGTAGAGCTCACCGAGGTGTATGCCGACGGCTACAAGCTCGTCCTCGAGGGACGGCTGTTGATCCCGACCGAGCCCACCGACGCGCCCACCGTGCCCCCGCCCGGGCCTCCCCCAGACGGTCGCCAGTGGTCTTCGACGGCGGAGATTTGGGTGAGCACCGATCGGTTGCTTCCCGCCCGTGCGTACGGACAGTTCCGCAGTACCCGGCCAACCGCTGCCGGCATGCAGTTCGATGTCGTCGACTGGAGCCTCGACGCGTCCGAGCGCCCTTGATTCACCGCTTGGTCCCACCGGGTGTCGCGTGGCACAGGTGTCGTTCGCCCCGTGAAGGACACCGCCGCGTTTGGGCATCGAGAGGGGCGATGGACCGAGGAAACCTGTTCGTTCAACTCTCGACCGCACTCTTGCTCGCCGCGGGCTGTTCTGCTGCAGTGGGCCCTGCACCAAGTGCCGGTGACACGGGAAGCACGTCCGACACCGGTTCGTCCTCCTCGAGCGGCACCCCGACCCCCGAGTCCGAGAGCAGCACGTCGACGGGCACAGCGCCGGACGCGGAGAGTTCGAGCAGCGATGGCGCCGACGGAAGCTCCAGCTCCACGAGCAGTGAACCCGTGAACCCCGACGGCGCCCCCCTCGGAGCGGAGTGCGACTTTCCCGACGACTGCGAAAGCGGCGCGTGCTTTCTTCTTGGAGACATCGGCGGCTTCTGCTCCGAGTGCGACGCAGACCGCGAGTGCGAGGAGGGTTCGTGTTCCTTCCTCACCGTGCCCTACGGGCTGTGCGAAGCCGGGGGCCAGGGTGCGGGGTGCATTTCGGATGGAAGCTGCGAGCCCGGGCTGGAGTGCTTCAACTTCGGCGGCCTTCCCACCTGCGCGGGCTGTGGCTCGGACGATGACTGCCCCGGTGACACGCTGTGCTCGTACCCCGGTCCGAACTCCCTGGGCGGCCGAGCTTGCGTCGCCCCCGGCAGCATCGCCGACGGCGAGTTCTGCTGGATCCATCCCGCACACGACGCCGACGCGACCTGCGAGAACGAGCACTGCAACCAGATCGGCGAGACATCCCTGGGGCTGTGCGGCGAATGCCGCAACGACTTCGACTGCCCCGGAGGAAGCTGCGTGATCCCCGAAGATGCGGGTTCGTTCTGCGAGCCCGACTGAGCGCGGCCCGAGCCTCAGCCGTCGTGCTCGGCCAAGTAGGCGAACACGTCACCGACGGCAAGCGGGCGGGCGAAGAGGTATCCCTGCCCGAGCGTGCACCCCAGCCAGCGCAACACGTTGGCCTGGAGCGCGTTCTCGATGCCTTCGCCCAGCGTGCGCAGGCCCAGCGCTTTCGCAGCCGTAACGATGTGGCGAATGCGGCCCGAGGTCATCTCGGTTCCGTCGATCTTCGACACGAAGCGGCGGTCGATCTTGAAGCCGTCAAGCGGAATGTCGCGAAGGTCGTCCACGGTGCACTCACTGAGTCCGTAGTCCTCGACCCACACCTTGGTCCCCGCTGCCACCAGTCCGTGCACCAGCTCGCGCGCGGCGTCATTATGTTCTGCGATGGTTCCCGCTTCGATCTCGAAGCGCACAGTCTTGGGGTCCAGTCCAGTCGTCATCAGCAGCGACCGCACCCGCGCGACGAAGAGCGGATCGAGCACCTGCGGCGTGGACAGGTTGATCGAGATCGCCATCTCCTCCGCGGAGGGGAAGTCGCGATGCCAGTCGGCCATCTGACGCATCGCGGCCTCTAGGCACCAATAGCCGATGGGAACGATGAGGTTGGTGTCGTTGGCCGCGTTGATGAACTCCGCGGCGGGTCGCTCCACTCCATCAGGGTGATTCCAGCGGATGAGTGCCTCGAAGCCGAAGGGTCGTCCGCTCTCCAGCTGCACGATCGGCTGGTACGTCACCGAGAACTCATCGTGTTCGAGCGCGTTCGCCAGCTGCGAGGCGATGTCTTCGCGAAGCATGGGCGTCTTGCGCTGGCTGGCGGCCGCACCGATGTCGACAGCTTTGGGCACCTTCACCGAGGCGTGCGCACGCGCCAACGCTGCGGTGGCGTCCGCATCGAGACCGCGGCCGCGGGCGAGGCCGAACCCGAGATCGAGATCGAGATCGAGATCGTCGAGCCCGAGCGCGTACTGTCTCTGCATCTCCTTGCGGATTCGCTCTGCCGCTTCGAGTTCGTCCCCCACATCGAAGCCTCGAAACAAGACCGCGTAGGCCGTGCTGCTCACCGCCGCTGCGATCTGATCGTTGGCGATCCGGCACAGACGCCGTCCGACCTGGGCCCGCAGCGCTGCGACCTCCTCGGCATCGAGACGGCTACCGACCTTCACCCGGCTCACATCGATGAACAGCACCGCGTAGCGGTACGACGCCTCCATTTCGGAGTGCTCAATCGCTGCACCGAGGCGACGGAGAAAACCGTGCTTGGTGTACAGACCTGTCTGGGGATCCAGCGCGCCATTGTCCTCCTCGGACGCGACGGCATCGAGCATCCGCCGCGCCTCCACGGCACCGAGCAGCGCATACTGAAGGAGTGGTCCGCTGAGTTCGTCGACGAACAGGCACGCCGCGGCTCCGTCCTCCCGCATCTTGGTGCGAAAGACGGCCCGATCTTCCTTCGGCGTCTCGACGAGCATGACCACGGGAACCGCGATCTCTCGCTCGAGCATCGCTCGCTGAACGCTGCGGCCAACGAGGTCGTCGAAGGCGAGCACCGCACACACGCCACCCGCTTCGAGGCGAACGAGCGCGTTGGGCGAATGGTCCACTGCCGCGCACATGACCTGGTAGCCCTCGATCGCATCGAGCATCGTGGTGACGTCGTCGACGTTGCTTGGCGCGCCGCCAACCACCAACACGGTGCAACGTTCGCGCGGTCGAACGACGCTTGCAGCGCCCAAGTCGGCCACGTTGGGCCGGGTCTCGCGAAGGGCCGCGGACACCAGATTTGCTGAGCTCGACACGTTGGAAGCCATCGACAGTTCCCTGTCGTTCCCTTCGTCGACGTGCCGCTGGATCTTGAGTGCGACCCGAGCTGGCGGGACGGGGGGACGATTTCAGGCGGCGCCCGAGCGAACGGCACGAACCGGGCCGGAGGCGACGACCGCCATCGGCTCAGCTGCCCCAGCCACCGTCGACGTCGATCGTCTGGCCGCTGACGTACGCTGAACCCGGCCCGAGCAGGAACGCGATCACGTGCGCGACGTCCGTGGCCGTCCCGACTCGACGCAGCGGCACGGTTTGGGCATACGCCTCGTAGCCGTCATCCCCAAAATCGGCGGTCATGTCGGTTCGCAGAAGGCCCGGCGCGACTGCGTTGACGCGAAGGCCCCGGGGGCCGAGTTCATGGGCGAGACCACGGACCGCAGCCTCGATGCCCCCTTTGGCCGCGCTGTAGGCGACCTTCCCGGGAAGGCCGTGCCGCGCGAGGTTGGAGCTCGTGAATACGACCGAAGCCCCACGCGCCACCAGGTCGCGCTGCAACAGACCTCGCAGCAACACCAGCGGGGCCTCCAAGTCGGCGCGAAGCTGCCGCAGGATCGGGTCGTCGGTCGCGTCCCCCGACGCGAAGTCGCGTCGCTCCGCCACGCCCGCGTTCAGCACCACGCCTTCGAAGCTGAGCCCATGCTCTTCACAATGCGCGAGCAGGCCCGCCACCGCGGTCGCATCATCGAGGTCGGCACGCAGAAGCGTGAGCGGCCGCTCCCCTGCAAACGTCTGCAGCGCTTCGCTCGAAGCAGACACCCGGCGATGTACGCCCACCACGGCTTTGCCCGCGTCGAGCTGCTGTTCCGCAAGGGCGCGCCCGATCCCGCGCGATGCCCCGGTAATGAAGATGGTCACTGCGCCACCTCGATCTCGTCATTTGGAATGAAGGGCGGCATGTCGCAACAAAACACCGTCGCCCGTACATTGCTCCGGTTCTCGTACCCGTGCACACGCCCCTTGTCCCAGGAGGTCGGCCGGTCGTGCGGGATGCGCTCTCCGTTCCACCACAGCTCTCCGTCGGCGACCCACTCCAGCTCTTCCATCTGCTGGTGGTGGTGTGGCGGGATCTGATGAGCTGGATCGACGTGCAGCAAATAGAGGCCGGCCTCACGCGTCTCGAGCAGGATCTCGACGTGGCCAAACGCGGTGTCCTCGTGGCGACGCGGATAGTCGGCTCGCGTTCGGTGGACCGACACCATCGCGCCCGTGCCGAACTCCGTGAGCGCTTCGGGCTTGTCCAGGGTGATCGAGACCTCGTCCACCACAGGGTGCAGCCCGAGCAGCATCGCCGCCGACTCTTCGGCTGCGGCTTCGAGCAGCTGGTAGCGACGAAACCGCAACAGTGCGCTCAGCTCTGCCGCGACCCGGGCGTAGTCGCAGGTGTGCTGAATGCGGCCAGAGCGACCCGCCTCGCGGAGGCTGAGGGTCAGCGCCACGTCGATGCGCAGTGGCTGCTCCTGGTGCCGTTCGTGCTCGTGGACCCCGATGATGCAGGCGACCTCGAGGCCTCGGATCGCGATCGTGTCGCTCACGCGCGGACTCTAGCAGCCCGGCCTACACCCGCTCCCTCAGGCCGGTTCCGGGCCCATCGTCGACCTCTGGCATGACATCCGCGTCGCGGGTGAGGTTCGTGAGGTTGTGCGCAGGCCCGCAACCGCTCGAAATCCGCCTCGTCTGGGCTGTGCTACACCCTGCCTTCGGCTCCGAAAATTTCCTGCCGACCTGAATCCAAATCATGATCCTGCGTCCAAGGGACGGCGCACGACGTCCTGACCGACCCCGGTTCACGCGGAGACCTGACATGCTTCTGAAGAAACTTTCCCTCGCGACCCTCGCCTGCCTTTTCGCCTCGGGCTGCATCATCACCTCGGACGACGACGACGGCTCCGCCGACACCGAAGACAGCGCGGCCACGCAGACGACGCAAACCACCGACCCGAGCACCACCGCAACAACGGGCAGCACCGACACCGACACCGCGACCACCGACGACCCGACCACGGGCGAAGGCAACGCGGGATGCGGCTGGGGTCCCATCGCAGGCAACGACGAAGTCCCCGAGGGCTACCAGTGCGGCTTCGAGGGTGAAGACCCCGCCGGCGTACACCCGATCGCCTGCTCACCCAACGCCATCTTCGAAGCGGGTGCAGACTGCATCGAAGCGGGCATCACGGCCGAGG
>CAYSPB010000032.1:0-33556 GCA_964432695.1 uncultured Nannocystaceae bacterium | reverse complement strand
CGGCGTGTTGGGCGTGAGCCGCGACCGACGTGCCGTCGGCAGCGACCTCGCCCCCGCAATCCGCGTGGGCGGCGGCGTTGCGTGCCACATCAGCCGAGGCTTCATGCTCCGGCTCGACGCCCGTGACGTGATCACGCCCAAGCAGGGGACCGAAGGCGGCGCGACGAACAACGCCGAGTTCCTGCTCGGCTTCACGTGGACCCGTCGACCTCGACCGGTCCCGGTGCGCGATGCAGGCCCCATCGTGATCGAACCTTCGGCACCTCCCTTGGCGGCCGACACCGACGGCGATGGATTCCTCGACGACCAAGACGCCTGCGTCACGGAGCCAGGCATTGCACCCGACGGCTGCCCCGACGCAAACCCCGATGGGGACGGCGTGCTCGTACCCGACGATACCTGCCCCAGCGAACCCGGCCCTGCTCCGAGCGGATGCCCGCTCGCGGACAGCGACGGCGACGGCCTGCTCGATCCCGACGACCGCTGCCCGAACGAACCCGAGACCTACAACGAGTTCGAAGACAGCGACGGCTGCCCTGACGAGCTACCGAGCGACCTGGGTGCATTCACGGGCACGCTCGAAGGCGTCAACTTTCAGATCAACCGCGCCCTGCTCCGGAGCTCGTCGAAGCAGAAGCTCGACGAGGTTGCGGCGGTGCTGACCAAGTATCCAAAGACGAAGGTCGAGATCAGCGGACACACCGACTCGACGGGTCCGACCGATCGAAACCAGGAGCTGTCCGAGCAGCGCGCCGAAGCCGTAAAGGCGTACCTCGTCGAAAAGGGTGTGGCGGCGGACCGCATCCGGACCCGCGGCGCTGGACCCGACGAGCCGATCGACACCAACAAGACGGCCGACGGTCGCGCTCGGAACCGACGCATCGAGTTCCGGCTGCTCGATTGATCCCGACCGCGCGCCTCAGCTCGAGTCCGGTCCGGCCGGCGCGATCCGCAGCGGGTGGGCGGGGCTGAGCTCGTCGCCGTCGGGTAGCATGCCGCCGATGGTGTCGTGACTCCACGGAGAGCGGCAAGCTGCGCGGCCTGAATCGGCCCCCCCAAGAGATCCCCTGACGCGGGGCATATTCACCGCGGCGATGGGTCGTGTGGCGACCAACACAGCTACCGTGATCACGACGGCGCTTTCGCGAACAACCCCCGGCGATGAAGCGCTTCGCGTCCCCCCGTAGCCTGACCTTGCCTCTCCTCATCGCGGCGCTCGCCACCGCATGCGACACGGATCTGGAGGCGGACACCGATGATGCCGCCACCGATACAGACGACAGCGGTGACCCCAGCGGTGACCCGACCGATCCAACCGGGGAAGACACAGATGACGGCTCGACCGGCGAGATGGGCGACTGCGTCCTTCTGATGCAAGAAGACATCGCGGGCGATACCACGCTCGAAGCCGGCTGCTACGAGGTGCAGAGCGCACTCACAGTCGACGCCGCGCTCACCATCGAAGCCGGCGCAGAGCTTCAGTTTGCGGACTTCAGCGGCTTGTTCGTCGTGCCTGGCGGCAGCCTCACCACCAACGGCTCTGCTGATGCCCGCGTCCTGTTTCAGCCCGTCGGCGCAACGTGGGGCGGCATCGGCTTCAGCGGCTCCGCCTCGCCCGACAACCGCCTCGAAGGGGCCGACATTCGTGGCGTCGATGGTGACGCGATCGAGCTGGGCTCCTCCACGCTCGCGATCGTCAACTCCACCATTGCTGACAACAGCGGCCGCGCGCTGCTCACCGACGACGCGAGCACACTGACCATCTCCGACTCCACATTCAGCGGCAACGACTCGCCTGCGGAGGTCGGCGTCGCGCAAGTCGAGGGCATTGCCGCGGACAACGACTTCACAGGCAACGACGATGACGTGATCACGGTTCGCCGCGCCACGCTCGAAGACGACGCCACCTGGACCAACGTAGGTGTGCCCCTACAGCTGACCGGCAGCCTGTTCGTCGACGCCGACTGGGTTCTCGAGGCCGGACTGACGCTCGTCATGCCCCAGGACGCCGAGCTGTCGATCAGTACGACGGGCTCGCTCGCCTCCAACGGGGCCGAGGGGACCCCCGTGACCCTTCGCGGTGCGGAGGAACAAGCCTCGTACTGGAAGGGCGTCCAATTCCAGTCGAAAGCCACCGCCAACACACTGAACTTCACGGTCGTGGAGAACGCCGGCTCGGTGACGTGGAACGGCAACTCGATCACGAATGCAGCGGTCTGGCTCGACGCGGACAGCAAGGTCGTCATTGCCAACTCGCAGATTCGCGGAAGCGGCGGCGCAGCCGTCATGGGCCTCAGCGGGGCCGACCTGAGCGGCTTCGCGAACAACACCATCGAGAACAATGAAGAGAGCCTCGTCCTCTCACCGAGCATCGCTTCATATCTCGACGGCTCCAACACGTTCGCCAACAACGGCGACGACGTCATCGAGATCTATGAGACGTTCAATGAAGACGGTCAGCTTGCCGACCACACCTGGTCCAACCCCGGCATCCCCTACCGCATCATGGAGCGCATCAACGGCTCCGGTGACTGGGTCATCGAACCGGGGGTCGAGATTCAGGTGGCCCAAGACGTCAACATCAACATCGAGTCCACAGGGTCGATCAACGCGGTCGGCACGGACGCAGAACCGATCCGCATCGTCGGTGCGGAGCCACTGCAGGGCTACTGGCAGGGGATCGAGATCCACAGCGTGTCGGCGTCGAACGTGTTCGACAACGTCGAGATGCGTCACGGCGGCTCGGCCGGCTTCAACGGTTCGGATGACTCCGACGGCACCCTCTTCATCGGCGGATTCGGTGGCGACGGCAGCGTCACCGTCCGCAACAGTACGGTCGCCGACTCGGGTGGCTACGGATTGGTCGTATGGAGCGAAAGCGACCTGCTCGACTGCGGCAGCGTCACGTTCGAGGGCAACGCCAAAGCCGACGTCTTCGTGAACCAGACCGGCGCCTCCTCAGCCTGCTGAGACCCGTCCAACGCGACGAAGGCCGCCGCGGAGCATGCTCCGCGCGGCCTTTTCACTTGATTCCCTTCCCCACGTGACGCAGCGCGTCAAGATGGCATACGTGGGCCAAGGTGGTCATAGAACATATATACAGCCCGCATTTTTCCAGCCGCCGGGAACGTTTTCGAAGGTCCGCACGACAGCCGGCCCGATGCGCCTGCTCGTCGGATGTGCCCTGCTGTTCGCGGTTGCTCCCAAACCTGGAGCCAAACCTTCCGCCCACAAGATGCCCAAGCACGGCCTGCCCGGCGCGGTCCCGAGCAAGCCGTTGCCCAAGAACGACACCGGACCAGCGCTACCGTTCAAGCCTGGCAAGGTTCCAGACGCCGCCATCGAGCTCGGCCCCGCAATCGTGGTGTCGCCGCCCGTCAAGGGCGACCTCTCGTGCCAACGCGGCGACCGAGACTGCAACGTTTGCACGCCAGACGTGCGCGGTCAGTTCGCGAAGATGCGACGCGGCGACGCGAAGTGGAAAACGAAGCCATGGCGCTTCGAGTGGAACCGAGCCTACCCACCACAAAGCACCAAGCCATACCTCGCGTTCGATGCGGATACAGATGCCGCGAATTGGGTCGGCCTGAGCAAGGCGCACACGCAGGCTTTCGTCCGCACCAACGGTGGGCCCTACTGGTACGCGGGCACGCACAGCCAGAAGGAATCGGAACGCCCCGGCACGGTCTTCATCGTCAAGCAGCGTCGCAACGGCAAGAAGTTCCTGTACGCATTGCACCGCACGAAGACCAAGCACCCCAACGGCCTACATGTGCTTGGTGACTTCCTGCTCTTTGCCGAGCGCCCTGACAAAAACCGCGAGGATGAGCTACGCATCCTCGATCTCCAGCGCCCGCACGCGCGCCAGATCTACACCCACGAGATCCCGGAGGCCAAAGGCGAGAGTCGAGCCATGAAGCAGTTCGGTGGTGGCCTGGGAACCGCGAAACTCAGCGACGGTAGTTTTCTGCTGCTGGGGACCGTCCCCGGCGATCGCAAGGATCGCCAGTCCGACGGCAGCGTCCAGCACCGCTACAACCAGTTCTACAACCTCCGCGGTAGCCTGACCGATCCCGCCCAGATGCAGATCCGCTTCCTCGGCGAGCAGCGCTACGCGCCCACGCAACGCGTCGGGATGAAGTACCAGTACTCCGAGAACCTCTCCGTCATCACCGAGTGCGGAACGGGTGACCTCTACACGATCCACAGCAGTGGGGACGGCGAGGCAGCGGACGGACTCGAAGGGGGCGGCTACTGGCGGCTCTCGAAGGTGGTCAAGCGCAACAACCTTCCGCTGCTGGAGTCGGTCGACGTCTTCGAGATGTCTCAGTCGGCGGGCGACTGCCACATGCGCTCGGCAGCATCGGTCGGCGTGGGTCCCAACGGCAAGCTCGAGTTCTTGTGCCACCAGTACCGCAAAGATCCCGACCCGAGCGTGTTGAATCCCTTCGGCGGAAACACGAGCGGCCGCGACCAGTGGAGGTTCAAAGCTGGTGTCCCGAATGACTGAGGACCCGTGGGCGCGACGTCGAGACGCGTTCGCAGCCGGGGAGGTCACGCGCCACGGCTATGACATGCTTCACGACTACCGCGTCGAGTTCGCCGACGGCACGGTGTGGTTTCCCAACGGCGGACTCGACCCGGTCGGCAGCGGGCTCGAGGTGGTGCCAGCGTTCGCACTCGTGTTGCTGTCGGGCGTCGCGACCCTGGTGCTAACCGTCGACGGCTACAACGAGGTCTGGTGGGCCGCCGCGTCACTCGCGGTCAGTCTCGTACTGTTGTGGTTGGGTCTCGCGCGCGCCCAGCGGCTCGAGAATGCGGCGATCGCTCGGCTCGAGCGCGGACTCTTCCTCACCGAGGACGCCCTCACGGTCCATCAGAGCGTTCCTACGACCGTCTCTCGTGCCCGGATTCAACGATTCGACGTCCGCTACAGCCGCCGTGGCGAAGGGCCATCCCAACCCTGGATCGTCGTCGTGGTCGAGAACGACCAGGTCGCAACGGGACTCGGCCCGAGCGAACTCCCCCGGCTCCGCGCCTGGCTCGAGGGTCACTCCGACGACCCGAGTCGAGGGCGATGAACAGCGAGTCTCTTCGAGGCTTCAAGGGCGCAGCGCGAGGTTGCCGATGAACATCACCGCGACCGTGCCTGCGGCTCTGGCGACCCGCACGACGCGGCACCGCTGGCCCATCGTGGGGTTCACGGCGAGCCCGGACGCCCGTGCGAACGACATCCACAGCGTTTGTCCGACGGCGACCCCAGCATCGCGCAGGTGCACCCGGGCTCCGCCGGCGCTGAGGTCCTCGAGCTCGACGTCGAGCTCGCGAACGTGAGCCTCGTCGGTTTGGGTCAGCGTGGCAGGCAGCGCGCAAGCGAAGCGTTCGTAGCCACGGCCTTGCAGGGTCTCGGAGTGCGCGTGCGAGAGCAAGAGCTCGCGTTGAAGCGACGCCAAGCGCTCGGCGGCCGCAGGCTCGAGAATCTCCCCCTCGAGCATTCGCAGCCGCAGGTCTCGGTACTCGAGCACCTGCTGCATGACCAGCGTGCTCTGCTCGTGAATCGACAGCGAGGGGAGCCGACGAGGTACGCCGAGCTCGAGGTAGTCCTGCGCTTGGCGAGAGGCGAGCGCCGTGGCGTATTCGGATACGTTGGCCGTGGCCACGACGTCCGCATTGCGCGAAGCAGCATCCATGCCGACCAAGCGCGGTACCACAGGCCGGCCAGGGTCATCGAACATGGCAAAGCGCCCCGACATCGACGCCCGGGACACGCCGACGCCGTCGACACCACCAGGCATGCGCATGCCCATGTGGCTCTCGCTTTCCCGCGTCGATGCGGGGTACTCGCCCGGGGCTTCGGATATGGGTATCGATGAGCCCGAAGGCTCGGCGTCGACGGGGTCCCCCTCGGACTCGAACACCAGCTCGGTCCCCCCGATGACCATGCGCGCCCCTTCTACGAGCCTGCAGGGACCTTCGATACGCGCCCCGTTGACCCGCACACCGTAGGTACTTCCCATGTCGCAGATCTCGATCGCTCCCGAGGGCAGCGCGCGGACCTGGGCATGAAAGCGAGACACACCGAGCCCGTGCAGCTGAATCTCCGCCTGCAGCGCACGTCCGATCCACGTGACGTCGCGAAGCGGAAACACCGCCCCTGCCTGAGGCCCGTTGAGCGCGCGCAGCCGCCAAGGCACCCACACGCGACCGACTGCGGGCCGATTGGACGATTGGAGGTCGGGTGCTTCGCTGGACGACATGGCGCAGGGGCTCACCGTCTACGTCGACCGATGCGTGATGGGCTTGAGGCGGTATCGTCTGGCCGTCGATGCCGACGCCATCTCCTGCCTTGGCGCTCTCGCTGCTCGTCGGACACGGCACGCTGCTCGCCTTGCTCGGCCTTGCGACCTTCGTGACGTATGCCGTCGACAAGCGCCGCGCGAAGAAGAAAGCCCGCCGCATCCCTGAGCGAACGCTGCACCAGCTCGGCTGGTGTGGCGGTGTGCTCGGAGGATGGGCGGGTCGCCAGGGTTTGCGTCACAAGACGCGAAAGCGGGGTTTTGCCGCGCACCTCATCGGCGCGTCGGTGCTACACGGCGGCGCGCTCGTGGCGTGGACCGTATTCGCGATAGTGGGCCGGTGACACGTCGAGCTCGGCGACCGCGGTGGCCGCGGCCAACGCCGACTCCGCGTCGCCCAAGGCCTCGGCCAGCACGTCGTCTTCGAGATGTCCCCGAAGCGCACGAAGGCGCGTGCAGCGACGCTGCATGTCGGCAACGAGTCGGTCGGGGTGCCAGTGCGCGTTCTTGTAGAACCACATCGAACCACCAGGAGCATGAAGCGTGTCGCCTTCCCAGCTCCATCCCAGCGTCTCGAGAATCGAAAACAGTGGTTGGTTGATGTGCGTCATGGTCATTCCTCGAACGCGGTTGCCCCACGCCCCCTCTTCGTTACAGACGTGCGTCCCGTCGGACGTGGGTGATGAAAAAAGATCGGGACGCTCACGCCTGCCGAGCAGCCGCGTCCGGTTTCGCTCACGCCATGCACTCGATGGTGACGTCGTGGGTGTGGTTTGCGTCGAACGTGGAGGTCACGGTCACGCTTTCACCTGCAAGCAACGCGTCGACGTCGGCCGCCGAAAGGTCGATCGTGTGCGGGTGTCCTGAACCGCCCTGGATGTTCAAGCCACCCAGCGGAGTTCCGGGCTCGAGGTCGCCAGCGTCGATCGTGAGCGCGTGACCGGCATGCCCCGTGAACGCTGTTGCCACGGCGCCGCCTTCGCAGAGGTTCACCGTGGAACCGGTGGAGGTGGAGCCGCCCGTCGAGCCCGTCGAGCCCGTCGAGCCACCGCCACGGCTTCCACTGCTCGAACCGTCGCCGCCACCACCCGAACTACTTCCGTCCGACGTTTCGCCGTCGGTCCCCATGCTTTCGGTTCCCTCTCCCCCGGTCGTTCCGGGATCGGTCGACCCGCTCGTCGACGGCGTGGCGGTGGTTCCGGTCGTGCTCGCCGACGTGGACGGGCTCGTTCCGTCCGTCCCGCCCGAGGTCGTACCCGCGCCATCGGTCCCGTCCGAATCCGAGTCATCGCATCCGGTCAAGCCCAAGGCGACCGCGCCCAACGAAAGGCGAAGGAAGTGCTGTCGAGAGATGTGCGTGCAGCCCACCCGACGACAATGGGGCGAAATACGAGCTACCCCAACAAAAATCGCCTTAAAGTGGAAGTCGGTAGCGCGCGATACCGGGGCGGCGTTGGCAGCCGAAGGCGTCCGACGTATCGTCGGCCGGTCGTGAGCGGTCCGCCTCGTCGCAGCGTGAAGCCCCCTCCACCGCCGTCGCGGAAACGCGCAACGCCGGAAGCATTTGACCCGAGCAAACCGCTCATGGACATCGGCGAGGTCCAGACCGAGCGGCACGAGCGACCGGTCAAGAAGCCGCGGGACATCTCGGCGTTCGACATCCCGAGCACGAAGAGCTCGCGCAAGCCAGGCGCTGGCCTCGGCCCCGTACCGATGATCGACCCGATGCAGGACGAGACCACGTTGGTTTCGGAGCCGCGGGGAGGGACGCAGCTCGCCCAACCGATTCCGACCGCACCCGGCCCCACGCCCGCCCTGCCGCGAAGCGACCGCAAGCCCCGAAAGACCATCGTCCCCTACGCCGTCGCGGGTGGTGTCGTCGTGCTTGCCTGGGGTGGCGCCGTCGCTGCCGGCGTTGCGCTCGACCCACCGCAGCTGCCCGACCTCGAGACTGCGGCCACCGCAGTGCCTCAGAAAGTCTCGGCATCGACACCCGCACCCGCGGCTTCACCCGAAGCTGCGCCTACCAAAGACGAACCCACGCCACGCGAGGCACCTGCCGAGCCCGAGCCCGAGCCCGAGCCGGACCCCAATGCCGGCCTCACCACCTGGTCCGTCTCCGCCGACGCCAAGCCAACCGCGCTGCGCGTTGCCGAGGGCGCTGCGGTCGGTCTGTTCGAAGGAACGCTGCGCGGCTACGCGAGCGGCGCAGAGGCTTGGACCGTCGAAGGCGCCTTTGTCGATGCCGTCTCCGCCGCCGATGGCACGATCGTCACCGTGCTCGACGGCAAGCTGAAGGGTTACGCCGCGAGCACTGGCGAGCCGACCTTCGACGTTGCGCTTCCCAAGGCGAAGCGCAGCAAGAAGACTCCGTCAGCGGTGGCGATGGACGCCGACGCCAGTGGGGTGCTCGTTGCACTCGCCGATGCTCGTTTTCTCAGCGTGGACCCAGCCGCGTGCGCCAGCGAAAGCGACGGCTGCATGCGCGAGATCGGTGTGCTTCGCGGGGAGTACCTCGAAGGCTCGGCCTCGGTCGCGCTGGGTGAGGAGGGCGTTCGCTACCTCGGCGAAGAAGACACGATGCGAGCGTTCGACTTGGACTTTCGCACGACGTTTTCCTTGTCGGCCTCCGCGGACATTCGCGCCATCGTCCGGGTCCCCGGCAACCGCGTGGCGCTTCAGTTCGGTCAGGAGACGGCTCTGCTCGACACCGCCAGCTGTCGCGGGCGTGCCGAGGTGCAGCTGCTTCCCGGCCGCGCCACCAAGGCCCCGCGCGGCTGCGTGCTGTGGCGGTACGGTCGCAAGATCGAGCCCGCTGCTCCCGCGGCCGTCGATACGGCCTCACTCGCGATGAACGAAGACGGCAAGCTTCAGGTCGTCGCGGAGGGAGACGACACCTGGAAGTCTCCGCTCAACACGCTGGGCCCGGTCGTGCACGGCGATGGCGTGCTCTATACCCTGGCCCGCCAAAACGAAGGCCTCGCGCTACTCGCCGTCGACGCTGGCAAAGGTACCGTCGCGTGGACGCGCCCGTTGCCCACCACCGCAACCGCCGACGATGAGGCGGCCGTCGGTTTGCAGTGGCGTGCGGGCTGGGTTGCCGCGTCGGTCGGCCCCCACATCGCGCTGGCCCAGCTGCCCGCGGGCTGAGCACGCAACAAGGCCGGCGCCCAGCCATGCGGAGCGCGGCCTCGCGTCACGCAGCGACTCAGCCGTCGATCGCGTTCGGCAACGCGGGCAGGAGCGCGCTGAGCTCGCCCGTGTTCACCATCCACAGCTGATACGCAGCGCGAGTCACCGCAATGTGCATCAGGTGGCGGGACTGGTCGTGGTCGGGGTAGTTCTGCCGGTTGGGCTCGAGGAGGACGACGTAGTCGAACTCCAGACCCTTCACCTGACGAACGTCGGTGACGTCGATGCCCGAGGTGAACGTGAAGTCCTGTCGGCGAACCCGACGCAGCTTCGGCACTTCGGCCACGCGCAGCGCCTCGTAATAGACATCGGCCTGCTGCGGGTACCGGGAGATGAGCGCCACCGATGCGGTCGGCTCTCGCCGCACCAGTGAACGCAGCGCCTCACCGAGGAACGCGACGGCTTCCCCCGTGTCGGTGAACGCGAAGTACGAAACCGGAGCCCCCTCGCGCGCGATGAGCTGGTCCTCGGGATTGTGCAGATGACCGAGCACGTGCTGTGACAGCTCCATCACCTGACGCGTGGAGCGGTAGGTGATCTTCAGCGGCTGGATCGCCGTGTGTGGCAAGCCGGCGTTCTCGAGCAGCTGCGGCCAATCCTGGAAGCCGTTGTCGAACACCATCTTCTGGGCGCGGTCTCCCGCGATGGTGACGCTGTGCCCGCTGCTGACCGCGTCGAGCAGCACCCGCACTTCGAGCGGACACAGGTCCTGGGCTTCGTCGAGCACGACGTGTTCGTACTCGAAGCGCTTGTTGCCGATGAAGATACCGCCGTACTTCATCTGCATCAGGCGAAGCAGCGCAGCATCGTCTTCGGGGTCGAGCGCGACGTCTTCGGCCTTGGCGTCGGGATCATCGGGGTCGACGTCGAGGTCGGCCTTCTTCGCGCACCACTTGATGATGGTGTCCACGTCGCTCGCCGAGAATGCCTCGCTGGCGTGCTCACGGATCGCTGTGGTGATGCGCTTGCCGTTGGTGTTCACCTCGAGCCAGTCCGCGACGATGTCGCGCATCGTGTCGCGAGCCACGCGGAGGATGCTGGTCGTCGGCGTGCGAACCTTGGGATCCAGACGCGCGCCAGGGCCGTCCTGCAGCCACCGCTGCATCCGCTCGACCTGGGTCAGCGGTGCCATCTTGCCGAAGCTGCGCCACGCATCGAGTACGGCGTCGCCACCGGGGCGATTCGCGACGCGCTCTTCGAACTGCGCCCGAACGTCATCTACGTGCTCGGCGACGAGTTCTTCGAGCATCCGCATGAACACTGGGTGCTTCTTGAAGCGCGATACGGGCTCGGGCGTTGCGACCTCGTGCTTGAGGTCCAGCTTCACCTTGGCGCGTGCGAGCAGCTGCGCCGTCCAGCGACGGTACGTGGTGACCGTGACGCCTTCGACGCCCAGCGACGGCAAGACGTGGCGGATGTACTCCACGAGCGCCTCGTTGAAGACGACGATGAGCATCTTCTGCGGGGCAAAGCGTCGTGGGTCCTGGAATGACAGGTAAGCGACGCGGTGCAGCGCGACGGTGGTCTTGCCCGAACCGGCGCCACCTTGAATGAGTACGATGCCCGAGTCGCCCTGCGTGATGAGCTCGAACTGTTCCTTGTCGATGAGCGCGGTGATCTCTTGCAGGCGCTTGTCGGCGCGCAGCTGCGCATCGTCGCCCTGCACACCGAGCTGCTTCTTGTCGTAGCGAATCGCCGAGCCTGACCCGCCCTGCAGCGTGGGACGCTCGGCCGACCCGGACTCGCGCCATTGGCCCGCCTGCCCGCGGGCATAGGTACCCTGCGGAGCTGCGATGCGCCGAAGCGTACCGTCGGTGACGGCGAGGCTGCGACGCTTGAGGACGCGGCCTTCGACCGTACGCTCGCCGAACTCCTCGTCGTACTCGTCGTCTTCCTCGTAGCGGTAGTACAACCGGCTGACCGGTGCGTTGCGCCAGTCGACGATCGAGAGGCCGTCCCCGTCATCGAGCATCGTGTGCCGGCCGATCAGGACCTCGCGAGCACGACCGGTTCGCGAGTCCTTCAGGCAGAGGTGACCGAAATACGGGCTCTTGGGATCGATCGGGATGCTGCGCCCCTTGCCGCGCTTACGACTGAGCGCTGCGACTTGGTGCATCTGATCGATGAGCGAGGCGACGTCCTCCTCCTTGGCCTCTGCGATCGCGTCACGCAGCTCAATGAGCTGCGCATCGAGGTCTTCGATGGCGTCAGGGGTGGCCGCAGCCTGCTTTTCGAGGCGGGCGCGAATCCTGTCCAGGATGCCCGTCTCCTCTGCGACGATCTTCCGAGCCCCCTCGGAGAGGTGGTCGAGACTCACGGCCTCGGGGCTCTGTCCGGCGACGTCACTCGGCATAGACGATACCGATAGCAAACCTGCGGATGACGATTCCAGGGGTTTTGGGGCGCAAGGGCGGCGATTTCGTGGACCGGCCAGCGACGCTCGCGACGTTTTGGTGACACGCGTGAGCTTGCGCGGGACAAGAAGGGCGCCATGCGCGAACCGGAAATCCTACGGTCCGCTGCAGGGGTTTGCACGCGATCGTGGCGCGCTTCGACGCGCGCGTGACCGGCGGGCTGCTAGGTTGATCGCGCAACGCCCATGAGCACTACCCTCGACCGCGAGCGCCCCGCATCGCTTCAGACCTTCACGTTCGCCCTCGGGTGATTTTGGGGACCCGACTCCCGGTTCGGGAGTCTCGACGGCATTTGGCAAACCGAGGTCGGCTACTGCGGTGGCACCACGCCCTCGCCGACCTACCGGAACATCGGCGATCACGCAGAGGCGCTGCAGCTGCACTTCGACCCAGCGGCCGTGTCTTTGGACACGCTTCTCGCGATGTTCTGGGACGGCCACGACCCCGCCGAAACTCGGGGTTCACAGTATCGAGCTGCGGTGTTCGCCGCCGATGATGCTCAACTCGCCGCGGTCCGCCGCAGCGCCAGCGCGCTCGAGCGAGCGCAGGGCATTCGCGTCGCGACGCAAATCACCGGTGCAGCGCCGTTCCATTCGGCCGAGGGCTACCACCAGAAGTGGAGGCTTCGTCGACAGGACCTCGTGTTCGACGCACTCGGACGACACTTCACCGACGAGGCCGCCCTACTCCGCTCGACCGCAGCCGCCAAGCTCAACGGCTATGTTGCCGGCTACGGCACGGCGGCCCAGCTCGACCGTGACCTCCCAAAGCTCGACCTCCCCGCGAAGATCCTCGACGAAGTTCGCGACCTCGCCCGCAGCCGCGCCCGCTGACCGGAGCCCGCCATGACCATCTCCACCGCGTTTCCCTTCGACAACACCTACGCCACGCAGATGAAGGACTTCGTCCTGCCCGCGCGCGCGGCAGACTTCCCCTCGCCCAAGCTGATGGCGCTCAACGAAGGCCTCGCAAGCGAGCTCGGACTCGATGTCGAGGGCCTGCGTACGGAGGGACACCGCATCTTCTCCGGGCAGGACCTACCCGACGGTGCGGCACCGGTTGCCCAGTTCTACGCAGGCCATCAGTTCGGCGGGTTTTCGCCGCAGCTCGGCGACGGGCGAGCGATGATGCTGGGCGAAGTGGTCGCGCCCGATGGTCGGAGGGTCGACCTACAGCTCAAGGGCTCCGGACCGACCGGATTTTCCCGCGGCGGCGACGGCAAAGCCGCAATCGGCCCCGTGCTTCGCGAATACCTGATGGGCGAGGCCATGCACGCGCTGGGCATTCCGACCACGCGCATGCTCGCCGCCGTCTCCACCGGTGAGCCCGTGTTCCGCGAGGAAACGCTGCCCGGAGCCGTGGTCACTCGGGTGGCGTCGAGCCACCTGCGCGTGGGCACGTTCGAGTTCTACGCCGCGCGAAAAGACGTCAAGCACACCCGTCAGCTTGCAGACTACGCGATCGTTCGCCACTACCCGCATCTCGAAGGGACACCGAACAAGTACATCGGCCTGCTCAACGCCGTCGGCGACGCGCAGGCCGACCTCATCGCAAAGTGGATGCTCGTCGGCTTCATCCACGGCGTGATGAACACGGACAACGTCACGATCTCAGGGCAGACGATCGACTTCGGACCCTGCGCCTTCATGGATACGTTCGGCAGCCGCACCGTGTTCAGCTCGATCGACCGCGGCGGTCGTTATGCCTACGGCAACCAGCCGGGCATCGGCCAGTGGAACCTGGCGCGCTTCGCTGAAACGCTGCTTCCGCTGCTCGACGACGACACCGAGGTCGGCACCGAGCACGCCCGCCAAGCGCTGCGCTCCTTCGCACTGCGCTACCAATCGAAGTGGACCGACGGCATGCGGACCAAGCTGGGCATTCTCGAAGCCGATGACGAGGACGAGGGGCTTGCCGAGCGCCTCACCGGCCTTCTCGAAGAGCAGGCGCTCGACTACACGACCACCATGCGCGGTCTCTCGGACGTCTTGCGCTTCGACGATGGTGTGTTCCGCGAGCGCCTCGCCGACCCCGATGCCTTCGACGCGTGGGCCAAGCCCTGGCTCGCCCGCCTCGACGCGCAAGAGGGAGGCCGCGCGGCCGCAGCCGACCGGATGGACGCCGTGAATCCGGTCTACATCCCGCGCAATCACCTCGTCGAGCAGACCCTCGCCGCTGCCGTCGACGACCGCGACCTGGGTCCGTTCGAGCGGCTGCTCGACGCCGTCACCCAACCGTACACGCCCCGCGCCGGCTTCGAGAGCTACGCCGAGCCGGCCCCACGCGCGTTCACGCAGGCCTACAAGACGTTCTGCGGCACCTGAGTGCCAAAAAGTTGGGGCGAGCGTGATCGAAGCGCGGACGACCGGCACTACCCCGGTGCCATGACCCCCCACGTCCTGCGCCTCGCCTCCGCCCTCGCCCTCACCGCCGCTGCTGCTTGTTCGTACGCGTACCCGTACGAAGTCGACGTCACCGTCGCGGACGACGTCGAAGCCCCCGAGGACGCGAACCTCTTGCTCGTCTCGGGCTCCAGCCCTGAACTCGAGGACGCGTACGTGGACTGGTCGATCTCGTTCGGGGAAGCCGGCCGCGAATATCGCTACGGCACCGCGTCGCTCAACGCATCCGAAGTCTACCTCTTCGCGTTCATCGACCTCGACGGCAACGACGCCTGGGACCCCGGAGAGCCTTGGGGCGAGCACCCGCACAACCCCGTCCAGCTCGACCTCGAAGCCACCTACATCGCCGATATCCTCATCGAGCCTGACGACGTCGAGTAGCGCGCCAACAGCAAAAACGCCGCCCCGACGTTCGTCGGAGGCGGCGTTCTTGCGTTCAGCCGATGCTTACTTGCGGCGGCGAATCAGGCCGAAGAGGCCGACCATCATGAGGCCGCCGAACCAGCCCTGACCATCGTCATTGCCCGCCGTGCAGCCACAGCCGTCGTCGTCGAGCGCAGCGCCCGAGGTCTCAGTGTCGCTGTCTTCACCGCTGGACGAGTCGTCCGCGTTGCTGGCGTTGGTGGGGTCGGTCGTCGGGTCCGTGGTCGGAGCATCGGTGGTCGACGAAGAGCTCGACGCTGCGTCCGTTGTGCTGCTGTCGGCCGTCTCTCCCTCGGTCTCCGTCGTGGGGTCCGGGTCGCCGCTGCTCGAGGAGCCCGGGCCCGTGGTGAGCGCGCCGCCGTCGGAGCTGCTCTCGTCACCCGTGTCGGGACCAGTGCTGGTCTCCGGCGCGACCGGATCGTCTTCGCCCGTGGTCGGCTCGGGGTTGAACGAGCAGTCGTTGAAGCCACAGCAGGGATCGAAGCTGATGCTCTCGATGATCTGACCGAGGGCTTCTTCGAGCTCCGCCTGGTTGGCGGCGGTGAAGAAGTCGACGCTGCCGCCGGCACACGGGATGCCCGTACCACCCGAACCCCAGCACGCCATGTTGCCAAGCTCGATGGGTGCGAGCTGGTCTTCATCCCCGAAGCCGATGACGTACGTGGTCGTGTTGTCGTCCGCGAACATCTCCTCGAGTTCAGCCGACACCTGCTCGTCGGTGGACCAGCCGTTGAGGCTGTATGCACCGTCGGTGATCAGGATGTTGATGAACTGCGTGGTGTCGTTGACCGGATACAGGGGCGGCGGCGTAGTGCGGTACTGCTCGGCGTTGAAGTTCGCCAGCGCGAGACCGGTGTGGGTCGCGGTGGCCGAACCCGTGCAGGCATCGAGGTCAAACATGCCGGTGTTGCAGTCCGGCATCGCGCTGAACGTGGGCTGGTCGAACCCGGGGTACCCAGCGTCCCCCGGGCCCTGCGGCGTCCAGATGATCGGCGGGCCGCCCCAGGGGTCGGCGCAGCCAGGTCCGCACGAGGTCTCGGGGTCGAGGGCCCAGCCGAAGTTGTCCTTCATGCAGGGGCCGTAGTTGACCAGAAGCTCCTGGTCACCGTCGGTGCCGAAGGTCATCAGACCCAGGTGCACGAGGTCTTCGACCGGCTGGTTGCCGACGCCCGGCACGAGCACGTCGAAGATCGAGCTGTCGCCCGAAAGCGCATCGCGAGCCTGGTCCCAACCGGTCATGCCCATGTCGCCCGCCGCGTAGTTCGGAGGATCGAGCGGGTTGCCCGAGTTGAGCATGGAGCTCGACGCGTCGAGGATGACCATGACGCGCGGCAGGCCGCCGGTGCACTCGGGGATGATGACCGTGTCCTCGATGTCGTCGATGACGGTTTCGAGAGCGGGGACGAGCGCGCCGGCGCCCGCTTCGATCGCCGAGACGGTGCCGCCCGCGTTTGCCGTGTCGTCGGCGAAGGTCTCGCCGAGCGCGTCACCGAACGCGACCACGTACACGGGCACGTCGTCGCTGAAGATGTCGCCCGCGACAGGCACCGGGTTGGCCGGGCTGGCGGTCGGGTCACCGATGGGAGCCTGACCGGTCTGCTCGGTCCACACGCCGTCGGTCATGAGCATCACGAAGTAAGCGCGCTCGTCGTCGACGATGACGTCGTCGGGGTGGTCGAGACGGGTCTGGCCGATGTAGTCGCGTGCGGCCTGAAGCGCACCGGCGGTCCAGGTACCGATGCCGGCGCAGTTGAGGCCGACGCACAGCGGCGGCTCGACGTTCTCGAGGAAGTCGACGATGTCCGCACCCGTACACTCGAAGTATCCGCTGGGATCGCCCACGGGATCGTACCAGCCGACGTCGAGCGACTGGCCGTCCGTGATGCCCGACGGGTCGGTCTGCCCGGCGACGGTGATCACGGTACCCTCGTTGTCGGGGTCAGGGTCGTGGCCGAAGCGCATCAGACCCAGGTGCATGCTCTCGTCGAAGAACCCGTTGTCGGTCGTGACGATGTTGCCGATGGCCTCGACCGCGGCTTCCCACCGAGTCTGGCCGGCGACGAAGTCGTCGTTCATCGAGGACGAGTAGTCGAGGACGATGAGGAGGTTGGGCTTCTTGAACGAGCAAGCCTCGTCCCCGATGCAATCTCCGCCAGCCACGGCTGGTTTTTCGGTGCCTCCGACGAACGCGAGACCAAGTCCCGCGAGCAGGCCCGCCTGGACGCCGAGACGCTTCGGAGATCCAAGACCAGTTCCGAGCTTGGACCCAATCAATGCAAGTCGCTTCATGTGCTTACCCTCTTCTTAGGTGGGGTTCCGCGAGACCCGTGGGTCACCGTCCCCGACGATGCTGATGGTCGATTGTCAGCCTGCGTTCCCCCCGGTTCGCAGGCCTACGGCCGGGTTTTGTCGACGGTACGCTGCCGAGCCGAGACCCGTCAACAATCGCGGCGTGTGGCCACGAGAGGGTGAGTGAGCGCACTGAGTGGGGGCGGCCGCGCCGGTCGAGCTGGAAGGCAGCGCGTTGTGACACGACCGCACCTCGGGTGTACTGACGCGCATGCACACCCGACGCGCTCTCATCTTCGTCTGCTCGCTGCTGGGTGCATGCCGGTCCGGTGCCACCGGATCCACTGAACCCACACCGGATCCATCGACCGACAGCGCCGCCACGGTCGATCCCGACCGGATGCTCCAGACCATCGAAGTTCTGGCCTCCGACGAGCTCGGCGGACGCTACAGCTTGCATCCAGACATCGATCGCGCCGCGCAGGTGGTCGCCGACAAACTCGCCGCAGCCGGTGCCAGACCCGTCGGAGACGACTATCGGCATCCCTTCGGCATCGTCGTCGGCGCCGACGTCACCGCGCCTCCGGTGCTCTCGGTAACGCGCGGCTCCGCAGCCGAAGCAGCACCCACCGAGACCTACGGTCCAATGGCCGGCAGCGCCTCGGGTGAAGTCACCGGTCCGCTGGTGTTTGTGGGCTACGCGGCGCAGGCGAGCGATAGCGATGCGTACGACGACCTGGCTGGCCTTTCGCTGGAGGGATCGATCGCGGTGCTGCTGCTCGACGCGCCACGTAGACCCGACAGCCGCACCCTCTATGACCGGGTGCGCAGTATCGGGTCGCGCTACGAAGATCTGGCGGAGCCCCTGCGCGCAGAAAAAGACACCGATGCCCTCGGCATGCTCCAGCGGCAAACCCGAGACGAGCTCACCGCTGTGGTGCAGCCGTTCCTCGGTGGACGCCCCGTCCCGAAGACCCTGACCGAGCTCCCCTCGGATCTCTTCGTGCCGCTGGACGCAGACGCGTTTGCGTCCTTGGTGTTCATGCCCAACGCCGAGATCGAAGGCCCTCGGTTCTCGTTCACGGCCGGACGCCTGCGCAGCAAGCTGAAGCGGCTCAAGGATGCGGGCGTCGCCGGCGTGATCACCGTGCGGGGTCCTCGAAGCTTTCTCGACGACACCGACCGCGACGCCGACGCGCTTCCAGACCTTTCGGCACGCGCGCCAGTGCGGGATGCGGGCATGCCCGTCGTCCAGATGAAGTGGAAAGCCGCCGACCGGCTTCTCTCCCCGAAGCGACGCAAGCTCTCCTCGCTTCAGGGGCAAATCGAACGCGAGCTGAAGCCCGCTTCGACCGAACTCGGCGCAACGGCCACCGTCTCGGTGGAGCTGACGCCTCGAGAAGTGATGGCACCCAACGTGGTCGGCATGATCGAAGGCGCCTCCAAACCCGACGAGTTTGTCATCCTCGGCGCCCACTACGACCACATCGGCACCGACGAGGACGGCCGCGGGCACTGTCGCATGAAGGTCGACGGCGAAACGAAGGACGTGGTGTGCAACGGCGCGGACGACAACGCCAGCGGCACCGCCGTGGTCCTCGAAGTCGCTCGGATTTTGGGCAGCCGCCCCAAGCCCCCTGAACGCACTGTCGTGTTTGCACTCTTCGCGGGCGAAGAGCTGGGCCTGCTGGGCTCGCGGGCGTTGGCTGACAACCCACCCACCGCCAAGCCTTGGGATGGCGGTACCGCGGTCGCAATGATCAACATCGACATGGTCGGGCGTTTGCGTCCCGACCCCGGACTCCTCATCGGCGGTGTCGGTTCGAGCCCGCAGTGGATGAACCTGTTCGAGACGGCCGGCATCGACGGGATGCCGATCCTCTTCGACCGCTCGATCACCACCCGTAGTGACCAAGCGAGCTTCTACAAGTACGGCATCCCGGTGATCTTCATGTTCACCGGCGTGCACGAGGACTACCACGCACCCGGCGACGAAACCTCCGGCATCGATCCGGTGGGCCTGGGCAAAGTCGCCGGCCTCACCCTCGGCGTCATGACGCAGATCGCCGACGGGGCTGCGATCGACTTCGCCGAGCCCGCGACGCCCGAGGAGGGCCTCGTTTCCGCTCTGCCCGGCGACAACCCAGCCACGCTCGAACGCAAGGTCGGATACCCTCAGTGAGACGTCCTACGCTCCGCTGGCAAAGACCTCGAAGGTGATGGTCGCCTCGGGCGACCGAATGCTCCGTGACGACAAGAACAGCATCGTCGCGGCCTACGAGAACGGGCGTCAGCCGTGGAACATCGGGCACCATTGCGCGCTGTGGCGCAGTGGTGCGTCCTGGCGCGCGATGAAGGACGCCTTCACCTATCAACGACGTCGACGAGTGCTCCTGCGGGGACGACGAAGTAGAAGGCGCGCACTAAACCGCGGCGATGGCATCGGCGATGCGGATGCCATCGAGGGCGGCGCTCATGATCCCGCCCGCGAAGCCGGCCCCCTCTCCGCACGGGTACAAACCCGCGAGGGTTGGAGACGCGAGCGTCTCAGGGTCGCGGACCGTTCGAACCGGGCAGCTCGTGCGCGACTCGACCGCCACGGCCACCCCCTGGGGCCCCGCAAAGCCGGGGATGCGGGCATCGACCTGGCGCAGCGCTTGGCGCAGCGGGGCAGCCAGCCCAACGAGTACGGGACCCAGGTCAACCGCCTGTACACCGCGCCGATAGCTGCACGCGGGCAGGTCCGACGACACACCGCCAGCAACGAAGTCCGCAATGCGTGAGGCAGGCGCAACGTAGTCGCCACCGCCCGCACCGTAGGCCCGCCCCTCGAGATCGCGCTGAAACGCCACACCGGCGAACGGGTCGGTGGGGTCGAGACCGTGTGCCGCGAGCACGTCCGCATCGACCTCGACCACGAAGCCGCTGTTCGCATAGTCTCCGCCGCGCGACGACGGGCTCCATCCGTTGACGACCTGACCGCCCTTCTCGGTCGCCGCCGGCGCGATGAAGCCGCCGGGGCACATGCAGAACGAAAAGACGCCTTGCGCCCCCACCCGCTCGACCAGTCGGTATGCCGCAGCGCCCAGCGCGGGATGGCCCGCGAGGTCACCGAACTGGGCGCGGTCGATGAACGACTGCGGATGCTCGACGCGCACGCCCACGGCGAAAGACTTGGCTTCGACCGCGGCGCCCGCATCGGCGGTGAAGCGATGCACGTCGCGGGCGGAGTGACCTACCGCGAGCACGACTGCGGCCACGTCGAGCTGCTCTCCGCCCTCGAGTTCGACTCCGGTCACGGCACCGTCGTGCGCATGCAGCCCGCGAACCGCGAGACCGAAGCGGAACTCCACGCCCGCCGACTCGAGGTGCTCACGCATGCGCGTGACGACGCCGGGTAGCTTGTTCGTGCCGATGTGCGGCCGTGCGTCGACGCGAATGTCCGGCGACGCCCCGTACGCGATGAAGGCGTCGAGCACATCCATCACGGCGCCGCGCTTGTTGGCTCGCGTATACAGCTTGCCGTCGCTGAACGTACCGGCTCCCCCTTCGCCGAAGCAGTAGTTGCTCTCGGGGTCGAGCGTGCCGCGACGCATCAGCGCTGCAAGGTCGAGTCGTCGAGCGCGGACGGGTTTGCCCCGCTCGAGCACCACGCTGCGAATGCCCTGCTTGGCCAGCGCCCACGCGCAGAACATGCCTGCCGGTCCGGCGCCGACGATCGCGACGCGGGGCGCCCCGGTGAGGCTGGGCAGGTCGACCAGCCCCCTGGGTGGCCGGACGGGCGCATCGCCACGAAGTCGAAGTTCCGCGACCACGTGCACCCGCACGCGGCCTTTCCGCGCGTCGATCGAGCGACGCACTACGGCAAAGTCGACGACCTGCTTGCGCCGCACCCGTGCGCGCGACACCGCAGCATCGAGCAGCCGCTCGGGGTCGAGCAGCACATCGGGATGGACCTTGAAATCGACCCGCATCGCGCAGCGGGAGCGTGCCCGCCGGCCCGAGCCGACGCAAGCGCTTCAGAGCGCAGGACCGCTCACGGTGCTGAGCGCAAACGCGGTGTTGATGATGCCAACGTGCGAATAAGTCTGCGGGAAGTTCCCCCACAGCGCGCCGCTCTTGGGGTCGACGTCTTCGCTGAGCAGCCCGAACGCGTTCGCGTGGGAGAGCAGCCCCTCGAACACGGCGTGCGCCTCCTGGGTGCGACCCAGCTTGGCGAGTGCTTCGGCGTGCCAGAAGCCGCAGACCGTGAACGCTGCCTCGGTGTCGCCAAGGCCGTCGTCGTGCTTGTAGCGGTAGAGAAGATTCGGCCCTGCGCGAAGCGCCGCGGCGATGCCATCCACGTGCTGACTTGCGCGTGGGTCGTCGGGCGCGAGGTAGCCCAGGTTCACCATCATCAGCAGCGCAGCATCGGGTTGGTCGCTGTCGAGTGCGTCGGAAAAGTAGCCCCGCTCCGGGCGCCATGCCTGCTCGATTAGGGTGGATGCACGCGCGAGGACGGCGTCGGCTTGCGCGACGAGGCGCGTATCGTCGTGGGCAAGCCCGATGTCGCGGCAGATTCTCGCCCCGACCCAATGTAGGAGCAGCGTGAACGTGTGCACGCGTGGCGCGTCGCGCTTCTCCCACAGGCCCACGTCGGGCGCGTCGACCAGCGTCGTGAGGGCATCGGCGAGTCGGTGCACGATCGGCAGGCCCTCGACGGTTCGAAAGCGGGTGTCGAGATATGCGGGCGCCAGTGCGGCGAGCATCTCCCCGTAGACGTCGTGTTGAATCTGCGCGTACGCAGCGTTGCCCACGCGAACCGTTCCAGCTCCATCGTGCCCACGCAGGTGTTCGACGACCCGCTCGTGGAGGGTCATTTCACCCGCGATTCCATAGACGGGCTGCATCGTCCCGTCGGAGCGCGCCACGAGGTTGCGAAGGTAGCTGATGAAGCCCTCCATCTCCTCGAACTGGCCCAAGCGACGGAGCGCCCCGACGGTGAACGCCGAGTCGCGGATCCAGCAGAAGCGATAGTCCCAATTGCGACCCGAGCCCGGGTGCTCAGGCATGCTCGTCGTTGCCGCTGCGGTGATGGCCCCGGTGTCCTCGTACTGATGCAGCTTGAGCGCGAGTGCCGAGCGGATGACGTCCTCTTGAAACTCGGACGGAAGCACGCAGTGCTTCACCCATCGATCCCAGTAGCGCCGGGTCCTGCGAGCGAACCGGTCGCAGGTCTCTCGAAGCGGAGCCTCCAGCGGCGCGCCCCAGGTGAGACAGAAGTCGAGATCTCCCTCGAGGACGAAGGAGCGGTCACCCGCGATGTAGTCGACCGGGGCGTCGGTGGTCAGGCGCAGCAAGGTGCCGTCGACTTGCCACTGGATGTGGTTCGAGCCCATGGTCGCAGCGGGACGCCGTGCGCCGTGATCCTCGGTCGGGTCGCACTGCACCCGAATGCGCGGCGCGCCACGGAGCACCCGAACGCGACGAATCAGCATGCGCGGCTTGAACGAACGCTCGTGTTCGAAGAACCGCGGCGCGAAGTCCACGAGTTCGAATGCGCCGTCCTCAGCTTCGAACTCGGTCCGCAGCACGTTCGAGTGGGGCTCGTACGCCGCCTTCGACGTGAACGATCCGGCGGGCTGGATCGCGAACCGGCCTCCGCGCTCTTCGTCGAGCAGCGATCCGAACACGAAGCTGGAATCGAAACGTGGCCAACACAACCACACGACGACACCCTGGGTGTCGATGAGCGCCTGGTATCCGCAGTTTCCAACGAGAGCGAGGTCCACCGCAGAGTGATAGAAGCACAGCCGTGTCCGGCCCGAAACTCATCGTTTGCTCGGTACGCGCTCCCGTCACGGTCGAGAAGACCGAGGGCGGATGGACCGCCAACGCAAGCCCGGGCGGACTCGCCACGGCCTTGCGTGCAATCGCTGCATCACGCGAGTTCACCTGGGTCGGCTTCCCCGGCTCACCCGTCCCCGAGGCCGAGCGCGACGAAGTTCGCAGCCTCATCGCAGATCATGGCGCTGCCCCCGTTTTCCTCGAAGAAGACGAGTTTCACTACTTCTACGAGGAATTCTCCAACCGGGTCCTGTGGCCGCTCTTTCACGGTGTTCCCGGACCGCGGGAGTTCTCCCGCACGGCGTGGGAACGCTACCGCGAGGTCAACGCGAAGTTCGCCGATGAGATCGCTCGCCGGGTCGACCCCGACGACACCGTGTGGGTGCACGACTACCAGCTGCTGCTCGTGCCGCAGCTCCTGCGCGAGCGGGGCGTCGACTGCCGGATCGGTTTCTTCCTCCACATCCCGTTCCCCTCCCCCGACGTGTACCGAACCCTTCCGACGCGCGGCTCCCTGCTGCGAGGCATGCTCAGCGCCGACGTCCTCGGGTTTCACACCTACGAATACGTCTCGAACTTTCGCTCCGCTCTGCTGCGGGTCGCCGGCATCGAGTCGGATCCCGAATCGGTCAGCCGGGCCGGTCGTGTCGCCCACCTCGCCGTCGCTCCGATCGGCATCGACCCTGACCAGGTACTTGCGATGACCGAGCGCGAGGACGTCGTCGCCGACCTCGAAGGCCTTCGGAAGACCTACGGGGGCCAAACCACCATCCTCGGCATCGACCGCCTCGACTACACCAAAGGCCTGCCGGAGAAGCTTCTGGCTTACGAGCAGCTGCTCTCCAGCCGACCCGAGCTGCACGGCAAAGTGACGCTCATCCAGGTCGCGGCGCCCTCGCGCACCGGCGTCGTCGAGTACCAAGCGCTCCGCGAAGAACTCGAAGGTCTCGCCGGGCGCATCAATGGTCGCTTCGGCACGCTGACCTGGACACCGATCGTCTACGTGAACCGAAACCTTGCGCAGCACGAGCTGACGGCGATGTATCAGCTGGCCGACATCATGTTGGTCACCCCCGTACGCGACGGCATGAACCTGGTTTGTCTCGAATACGTGGCCGCGCGGGGAATGAACCCCGGCACGCTCCTGCTCAGCGAGTTTGCGGGCGCCGCGTCGTGCTTGGCTGGCGCCACCCTGATCAACCCACACGACACCGACGGCGTCGCGGCGGCCCTCGAGGAAGCCATCGACAGCGGCCCCGCGCCCGAGGGATTCGAACACATGCGCACGTTCACGCTCGACAACACCGTGAGCGCGTGGGCGAATCGCTTTTTGGACCAGCTCGAAGGGCCCGACGTCGTGCAGCACAGCCGCGCGCGCGAGCTGAAGGTCGAGGCGAGTCGCGTTGCGGAACTCGTGGGGCAAGCCTCGCTCCCACTCGTCCTGCTCGACTACGACGGCACCCTGCGCTCACACACCAAGCTGCCCGAGCAGGCCCGACCGACCGAGGCGCTGCGAACCCTGCTCGGCGACCTTGCCCGCTACGGCGTCGTCTATGTTGTCAGCGGCCGTCCGGCAGACACGCTCGAAGCGTGGCTCGGCGACCTCCCCGTGGGGCTGGTCTGCGAGCACGGTCTGGGCGTTCGACACCGTGGCCAGGATTGGCAGCGGGAGGAAGACCTGGACATTGCGGCCCTCGACAGCGTCGTTGCCCCGATCTTCTCGGACTTCCACCGTCGGACCCCCGGCAGCAAGATCGAGCGCAAGGAAGCTTCGATGGCCTGGCACTACCGCGCGGCGGAACCGAAATACGGCGCGTGGCGAGCCAAAGAGCTACGCGCCCTGCTCGAGAGCCGACTCTCCGGGCTGCCCTTCTCGGTGCTGGCCGGCTCCAAGGTGATCGAAGTTCGGCACGTTCAGATGAACAAGGGTCGCGCGGTCTCCTCTCTGCTCGACCTCCACAGCGGCACGGACCTCGTCCTCTGCTTTGGTGACGACCGCACCGATGAGGACATGTTTGAGGTGGTGCTCGAACGCAGCGCGAGCAACTCGATCGTGTGTCGCGTCGGCGACGCCTTCACCGCGGCGCCGTACAACGTGCCGGACTCGGCTGCGGTCCACCGGCAGCTCCGCGCGATGATCGAGCGCTGGGCGGCCGCCCGGGCCTGAGCCTCCGGCAACGGGGGCTACGACCCGGCGGATCGGCTGTGGCGGTCGAGCGCCTTCTCGATGTAGTCCGCCGCGTCTTGGGCGATCGGTTGCGCGTGCGACAGGTCGTCGAGGTTCATCGCATGGCGGATCGACTGTTCGATCGCCGCAGGGTTGATCTCGAAGCCGTTGGTCAGTCGCGTGAGCCCACCGCCGAGCGCCGCCGCCTTTTCGAGTTCCGCGGCGCCTTCGGCCAGCGCGCTGGAAACCGTGAGCTCCCACGACTGCGGGCCGTCGGCCGCAGCAAGTGGGTCCTCGGTGGCCGCAACGGCAAGAACGCGGCGCGCAGAGAGCAGATGTGCCTCCAAGGCCGCGGCTCGCTCCGCGGCCGACAACGCAGCGACCCGATCCTGTCGGCGGTGCTCGGCCTGCTTTGCCTGCCCCGAGCCGCCCTGATAGTCACAGTCCTGGCAGGCATACGCGCCCGGGCCCATGGACGCGAGGTTCCGGGATCCGCACGCGACACACTCATCGTCGGAGATGGGTTCAGCGGACGCCGCGTCGAGCTTGCGCTTGAGAAGATAGCTGGAGATTGCAACGACGAGGATGATGACGAGTTTGAGCATGTGCGGCCCTCCTGGCGGCAACCACGACTGTACGGACGCTGCCCGGCGGTAGGCGAGCACGATCGGAACAAGGATCAGGTCGGCCGGGCGGCCGCAGCATCAAAACACCAGGCCCGAGCCCGCGTGCACGGTGAGCAGGTGCATCGATGCGTCGACGCTGCGGTTCAAGTCGACGCGCGTGGGAGCGATTGCTGCCGCTTCGTAGTCGACGCCCAACCCACCGACCGTGCCTCGACCTGCGGCGTAGCGGACGCCGATCGTGGTGCGAAACGCGATCTTTCGGGCGCGCTCCTTGCGATGCAGGCGGACCGGCGTGCGCACCTGAACGCCAAAACCTCCGCCCCACAGGTCGACGCGGGCGTTTCCGAAGCTGGTGTTGGTCTGGGTGTTGCGATCGGTGAACAGGCCCCCGCCCAGCGTCCAGCGGGCGTTGAGCCGACGCCGCGCGCCAACGCGTACGTTCCACCGCGCAGCCGTCCCGATCGTCGGGTCGTCGGGGTTGAGCGAGGGTTCTGCTTCGGCATCCAGACCGATCGTCCACGTTCGGTTGCCGACGCCGAGCCCCGTCGCGACGCGCCAGGTGGCCACGCGCCTCGGACGGGCCTGCACCGGGAAGCTGTCGAGGTCCGAACGCAGCGTCGCGTTGCCCTCGGCATCGATCGTGCTCTCCACCGAACCTCGACTCGCGTCGACCGTCTGCACCACGACGATGCTCGGCGTCCGAACCGACGCCCCTGCGCTGACCCACTTGCCGAGTCGTCCGCGAATGCCGAATGCCCCCTCGAGGCCGTAGCTTCGCACCGTGGCGTCGGTGTCGCTCAAGCGCGTGGACTGCCCGAGGCCTTGAACGTCGCGGTCGAGAAATAGCCGCTGAGATTGGCTGCTGCGGTCGTAGACACCGAGGACCGCGAAGCCGACGTGAAACTTGGGGTGAACGCGAATACCGACGATCGGACCGGTGTGGTAGCGCCGCTGTACCGCCGAGCGCCGGATCTCCACCGTCGCGCCGTCGGTCGCGCTACTGCTGTCGCGGACGACGAGGGTGGGCTCGGCAAAGCGCGACGTGAAGAAGCCAAAGCCCACCGAGAGATGCGGACGCACCCGAGAGCCGATCGCAAACGCCGTGGGGACGACCAGGAACTCTCGACTCGAGCCGCGTCGCGTTCGAACGCCGCTGGGGACGCTCGATTGGACGATGTCCGGCGCGCGGAGCCAACGAACACCGTACGCCGCGGTGCTCACGTCGGCCCGTAGTCGCCGGTTCTCCGCCAGCAGCGCCGGGTTGTACCAGCTCGATGCGACGTCGCGACCGGTCGCGACCACGGCACCGCCCATCAGCGCCGCGTCATCGGACATCGAGTAGCCGTCTTCGGGCGCGGCGTGAGCCGTGGTGGGAAGCAGCGCGACCGCTGCCGCGCACACGAGCCGTCTCATGTCAGGCGCGTTGGCTGGTGAGCAACCGCGCCACCCGGCCTACGCCGGGAATGAAGCGAATCGGACGCAGCCACAGGAGGACCGGGAACACCCGCGTCAGGGCGGCCGCTGCGGCATCCCCCTCGAGAACCGTACCGCCCACCTCGACGCGCAGCGCTTCAGCCGGAACGGCATCGTCTTCGACGTAGTCGAGCCGACCTCCGAGGTCGAGCATTCGCAGAATCGCTGCTCGACGGACACTGGTTTCGCTGGGGTTGTGGTGCACCACGAAGCGTGTGCCCGAGGTTCGGTACCGCAGCGCATCGGGGACCAGAAACGCCAGCGCTTTCCACGTAGGCGTTCGAACAGGACGGCCACCCTCGCCGGGAGCACAGCGGCGCTGGTAAACGAAGCGCCAGAATGCGTCGATCTCGGGCCCGCTCAGCCACGCCAAGTACACCGCCATCATCACCTCGGCGAACGTGCCGACGTTCATGCCGAGATCGATGCCGATGTGCATACCAAAGCCGATGACGAGCCAGAAGCGCTTGCCGAGCAGCCACGTACGCACGAACCACAGCACCTTGGGCGCGAACACCCGCGTGGCCCAGTACAGCCCGTACAGCACGACCGGGACCGCCATGAACGCGCCGCTGTAGACCATCTGGCGCTGCGGCGGGGGGATCTTGGCTTGGAACTCGGGTGGCAAGAAGTAGGTGCAGGTGATGCCCAGCACCCACGCCATCATCGCCCACGCCGCGAAGAACACCCCCACGCTCAACGCCTTGCGCCACATCGGCGCCTTGGGCCACGTGCCGTCCACCCGACCCCGCTCGTAGGCATTGAGCGCAACGCCGATCCCCACCAGCGGGAAGAGCACTTCCCACCAACGCACGAAGATGGCGGTGTTCGGGAGCAGCAGCGACCAGTGTGCGACCGTGACGACGCCCGTCGCAGGCACGCGATAGAAGTGGTCGAGGTTGAGCGCGTAGTAGAGCGCCGTACCATCTTTCCAGGTGCTCCCCGTCTTCAGCAGGCCGGTCGCGCAGTAGATGATGCACAGCTGCAGCATCATGAGGCGGAACGGCCATACGGGGATCCGACGAAGGCCCGGGATGTGCTTCGCGCCCCGGAGCACCGCCTTACGCCGCCGAAGCCAGCTATCGAACGAATAGGCTTCGCCCCAGCGGCTGAACATGCCCAGGAACAGGAACACGCGGACCACGGTGTCGCCGCCCGTGTAGAACACCGGGCTGTACCGATAGAACGACTCGACGAGCACGAACGCGACGATGGTGACGACCCGGGTCTTGAACCCTACGACCATCGAAACGATGCAGCCGAGCATCAGGATGTACAGCGGCATCACGAAGCCCGGGTCCGAGCGCAGGTGCAAGAACGTGAACTTGCCCCACATCGCACGGATGGGATCGTGCCAGTGCTCGAAGCCGTGCTCGGGATCCCACAGCTCGCGCAGCGGCCCGCCGTAGTTCTTTCGGGCCATGTCGGTGAGCCAGAGGCCCTCGTCGGTGAACAGGTAGCGCGCGACCGAGAAGTCGAGCGGGTTCATCGGCCACAGCAGGTCGAAGAACGTGATGAACACGACCATGCCGAAGAAGATCCGCATGAGCGCGCCCGGGCGCGGGTCGACGCGGGTGAACCACAGCCGTGTCCACAGCTCGGGCCGAATCACGAAGAACAGCAGCAGCAAGCCGATGCCGTATAGCGTGAGATCGGTGGCCTCGGGCAAATGCGCCGAGACGTCGACGTCCTTGGCGGCGAGCAGGGCGAGCATCATTTCGTCCCCTTCTTCTTGGACGGAAGATTCGCGCCGACACGATTGCCGACGACCTCACGCGCTTTGGCGGCTTTCTCGGCGGTTTCTTTCTTGTCGTGCCAAGTTCGCTGATGCACGGGACGGAAGACCTTCTCTTCCTTCTCGAGCAGCGGAAGGCCGTAGCGCTCGCGCAGGTAGTTGGGCAGCTGCGCGTGACGGGTGGTCTTGCAGCGGATGGCGTCCTCCTCGCGCTGGTAGAGCTTGAGCTCCATCGGGTCGTAGCCCATGCGGAAGGGGTTGCCCTTCGCCTGTGCGACGACCTTCTGCGGCGGCGGAATGCGCGTCCACATCTTGACGAACTGGATCTCGAGAGCCGGTTCGCCTTCGTGGGTGCGCTCCCACTCTCGGCACACCCATGCGGCGTAGTGCCGGCGATAGCCCTTTTGGTCCACGATCCGACGGTTGATCTTCCCCATTCGGTCGTAGAACAGGTACGGGTAGCGGCGCCGGCCGTAGATGTCGTGGGCCATGTCCCAGACCTCGCCGTCCGCATCCTTGACCATCACCTTCATGAAGATGTTCGAGCGGTGCGGGTTCGGAGCGAACATCGCCCAGCTCTGGGTGTTGCCCACCGCCTGCATGTAGGTGCGCATGTCGAGGCTGAGCTTCGCAGGCTTGCCGAGCACCGTGACCTCATGGCTGTTGTTGAACCACTTGTGCACGCCGGCCGAGAGCCCCTTCGACGGCAGGTTGTGCACGAGCAGGATCACCGAGTGGTACAGCACGAACACCGAAACCAGCACGACGCCCCACAGCGGATAGGCCCAGCGCCGCGCAGGCGTCGGATCGTCGGCAGGCTCGCGAAGGAGCGTGCCGGCAAGGGTCGGCGCCTCGGCTCGTGGCGGCTCGACTTGGCCGTCTGCGTCCGCCTTCACGTCGTTCTCGTCGCTCATCGTCGTCGCGGCAGACTCAGTCTACCTTCTCCTCTTCGACGCCGTCCCCATCGCCCCCGTCGTCGCCCCGAGCATCGTCTTCCCCGGGCTCGTCCGGCGCTCGGTCCGCGTCCTTGCTCCGCCCCAGCATCTCGGCGGCCTTGCGATTCACCTTGGGCGTCGCGCGCGACGGGCTCGTGCGCTTCTTCTTTGGGGCTTCGTCGGCGAACCATCGGCCCCAGTCCTTGCGGCGGTCCCAGCTCGAGCGGCGCGACTTGAACTTGCGCGCCCTCTGGGTTTCTTCGCGCTCCGCTCGCGACTCGTCCTCGCCGCTGATTGGCAGGTCGTACCGCTCCTTCATGCGAAGCGGCAGATCGTCTTTCTTGCACTTGTGGCTCTGCACGTCGTGCTGCCGCGTCTTGAGCTTGCGCGGGTTGTACGGGCGGCCCACGATCGCTCCCGAAGGTCGGTCCTTCTTGCCCTTGAACTTCTTGGGGATCCAGAAGCTCGTCACGCCCGGACCGGGGATGCGGTTGACGTACTTCTTGACGTCGATCTCCTTGGGCATTTCCCCGTGCTCGAGCATCCACTCGCGGCACTGATAGTCGGCCCAATAGCGCAGGTACCACTTGCCCTTGCCGACCATGCGGCGCTGCATCTTGCGCATGCGGTCGTTGAAGATCCACGGGTTGGGGCGGGTCGGTGTCGAGCCGTCCTTCCCGTAGTGATAGGAGTTGTTGCGCAGGTCCCACCGATCGCCGTTGTCGAGCACGACGACCGTCTTCATGAAGGTGTTCGAACGCGGCGGGTTGGGCGAGAACATGCGCCAGCTCTGGGTCGCCCCGACGCCGCGCAGCCAGCTCTTGTGCACCGCGCGGGCCGGTGAGCGCCACTTCGAGAAGATCGGGTAGCTCGGGAAGAGATGCATCGCGACGGCAGATGCGTGGAACACCACGGCGAACAGCGCGAGCGAGCGACCGAAGGACGTGTAAGCCAGCGGAGGGCTTCGGTCTTGCGTGAGCGTGGCGCCCTTGGGCTTCCAGAAGCGGAACGCGAGTGCAACGACGACGATGGCAAACAGCCAAGCGTAGGTCGCATCTTCGAGCCACTCGACCTTGTCGACCTTCTTGGTGATGAGCCAGGCACCGACCAGGCCGAACGCGAGCACGACGACGTCCGGCAGAGCACGGCCTCGAACGGGTACCTGTTGCGGGTCCTCGGCATCGGCAAGCCATGGATCGATGCCCGGCGCCTTGCGACGAAGCGGACCCAGCGCCTTCGCTCGCACCCAGCGGAAGACGCGAACCCATTCGTCACCGCGAACGTAGCTCGCGTAGGCCATCAACATGATCGGCGCGAACATGCCGATGTTCATGAAACCGATGAGCGTGCCGTGGAAGATGCAGCCGATGCCGAGCCACATCCGGCGGCCCACGAACATCCAGCGCAGCGTGTCCTGCGAGATGCGGATCTCCGGCAATGTGGCCCACGCGAACTTGCGCGTCAGCGGGCCGAGCGAGCGACCGCCGCGGAACAAGGTCAGCGGCCATCGGCCCAGCACGATCCAGGCCAGCGCAAAGGCGGGCACGATCCCTGCGAAGAACAGGTGGATCATGAAGGCCTTGTGGCTGGTGTCCTGCACCTTGTCGTTGACCAGCGGCGTGCAGAACGGCGTGACGATGAAGACGATCCGATAGATCAGACCGTAGGCACCAGCCATCGCGAGCCAGGACAGAATGCGTCGCCACCAAGCGAGCTGGGGCTTGAACCAGTCCTTGTCTCGATTTTCGAGGTGGAACTTCAGGCCCACCCCGAGCAGCACGAACGGGAACAGGCGCTCCCAGTAGTGCGTCACCCACGAGTTGAGGCGGAACAGGTTCAGCCCAAACAACGAGCTCAGCCACTGCGTTGCGTATTCGAACCGATAGAAATGGTCCATGTTCAACGCGTAGTAGAGGGCATCGCCCTTCTCCCACACGCTGCCGGTCTTCACGGCTCCGGTCGTTATGTAGATCGCCGCGAGCTGAAGCATGAACAAGTACCGCGGCCACGCCGGGATGCGGCGATAGATCGGCTCTTTCTTGCGTGCGTCGGCGGCGGGCTTGGAGTCGGCGGCCTCATCCTCGTCAGCCTCAGCGCGTTCGAGAAGCAGGCCCTTCTTGCGGAGGCGACGGCATCGCCACCAGTTGTCGAAGCTCCAGGCGTGGCCAGTCTTCGCGAAGAGCAGGATGAACCAGAAGCACCGGTAGACGGTGTCGGTGCCCTCCCAGTACAGGGCGTTCCGGTTGTAGATGCCGCTCATCATCAGCCAGGCGATGACGCCGGTGATGCGGCTGCGGACGCCAGCGGCGTACAGAAGAAGTACGCCGAAGAACGCCATCATGTAGGCGTTGACGAAGGCGGGCGAGCCGTAGAAGTAGTGAAGCGAGGGCTTGTTCCACAGGAACACCCCAATCGACCACAGGCGCCAGTCTTCGAAGCGATCGGCGAACGTGACGTCCACGTCGACGCCGAACAGGTACGGGAGGAAGACCTCGCCGGTGTGGTAGCCGAAGAAACCGTCTTCGGGTGTCCAGGCACGCAGCGCGGATCGACCGAGGCGGTCCTGAGCGTACGCGAGGTCGAAGACCCCCTCGTCCGACCAGAGCATCCGCCAGTACGGCGCGAGGTTCAGGAAGCAGAGGATCGTGAAGAGCGCAAAGCCGATCCGCAGGATCGCCATCGTCCGTGGGTCCTCGAGGGCGAGGAGTGCACGCCTCACGGATTGCGCTCGCGTCCATGCGAACAGCACGACGAGCGCGACCGCCCCAAAGACCATCCAGCCGACTTCGGTCGCGAACTCGGGCGGAAAATCCGGATACTTGGGGGTTTCTTTGAAGAAGAAGGCGGCGAGACCGTAAGCCATGGCGAAGCGCGTTCGGCGGCGCGGACGATAGCATGGGGCGAGTTCAGCCCGCCGACGCTCCCTTAGACCCGCAACCCCCGCCCCTGCGCACGCGCAGGCCGGACCCAGAGTTGTTGGGCGAGAAGCGTCGGGAAATCGGCACGCGACACGCGTTTCGGAAAGCCTCGACGAAGCGGATGTCGAACGTTCGTCCCCCGAGGTGCCCGAGGGCCGCAGAGGTTGCGGGCACGGTCGATGAACGACCCGCGCCCGTGGACGAGCTCGGAGATTCGCCCGTCGTCACGAGACCCGGTGTTTCGCGATGGCGACGGCCCGAGCGGAAGCTCGTCCCCCTCGAAACGACGTCGCGCTTCGCGTGGTCCGAGTTCCCGACTGCTCGAGCTCAGCGGAGGGCGGCCGCGCGGGCTTCGGCTTTCTCCCACATGCGGATGTACCCCTCCGCGCTTCGGAACAGCGGCTCGAGGTCTTCTTCTGCGACCGCATCTCGGCGCGCGTCTTCGATCAGCTCCGGGAGCATGCCGATGTGCACCAAGCCTTCGGTGTTGAAGTCGATGACTCGATTCCCCACGGACGGCTCCGTAAACGTGACCTCGCCGTTGTACGAGTCGAACGGGTACGTCAAGGGATCCTGCTGCATCCCATCGCACGCGTCGTCTCCGAACCGAGGACCCGGCGCGCCGGCAAAGCCGTTGAGGTCGAAGCCAAAGCCCTCGGCGGGGTAACCCCCGGCTTCTTCGATCATGGCGACGCGGTCCCGAAGCCGCTGCGTCATCTCGCCTGGCATCGGGCCACGACACCGACCGAGTCCGGTCTTCGACACACCGCCGAGTTCGTAGATCCGCCCCTCGAAGTTGCTGCCGTGCGTGCCCGCGGCCGGGTAGTCGTTCTCGCCGAGCAACTCGAACGCCCGCTCGT
>CAYSPB010000031.1:0-33741 GCA_964432695.1 uncultured Nannocystaceae bacterium | reverse complement strand
TCATGGAGTTCATCCGGGGCCGGGACATGGCGGCATGGCTTGCCAATACCCGGCCGGCCCCCGAGGCGATCGTGGAGGCCTTCGTGCAGGCCGGCCGAGGCTTGGCCGCCGCGCATCGCTCGGGCCTGGTGCATCGAGACTTCAAGGCCTCCAACGTTCTGCTCGACGAGCAAGGACACGCCCTGGTCTTGGACTTCGGGCTCGCGCGAGGCTTCGAGTCCGAGACCACGCAGGATGCCGCGCCCACCTCGGGCCCGCGCCCCGACGACGTTCTGTCCATGAGCGCAGACCTGACGGAGGCCGGCAGCATCTTGGGCACGCCTCGGTATATGTCGCCGGAGCAGCACTGCGGGATGGACCTCGACGCTGCCAGCGACCAGTACAGTTTCTGCCTCGCCCTCTACACCGCCCTTCGCGGCAGCTATCCATTTCCAACGACATCTCTGGACGCCATGCTTCGCGCCAAGCGGGCGGAAGACTTGTCGTTCGACACGCTCCCCCTATCGCGACGAGCACGGGCTGCACTGCGGCGCGGGTTGCAAGCCAGTGTTGACGCCCGGTGGTCGAGCATGGACGGACTGCTGCGCGGGCTTTCGGCGCGCGGCCCCGGTGCATCCTCCCTGGCCTTGGGTGGCACGCTACTCGCAGGCATCGGCGTGACCGCGGCGCTGATGCTTCCCGACTCAGGGCCCCACAATTCGGCGCCGACGGCTTGTGCCAACCTGCCCGCGCATACCGCCGCCAGTTGGAACGAGGCGACGCGCAACGAGGTGCGCGCGAATCTCGACGCTGCTGTGAACCCGTCAGTCACGGCGGCGTACCTGATCCGCGAAGTCGACCGGGTTGCGGTGGGGCTCGACGCCGCCGTCCGCGAATCCTGCGAGGCCCGAGCCGCGGGACGCATCAACGAGGCCCACGCGAACGAGCAGGCCACGTGCTTCGACGAGCAGCGAACCCAGCTCGAGTCCGTCGTTGCCCGGCTCACGACGGATGAGGTCGCCGCTGCCCATGCCGCCAACCTCTTGAGCCTGCTCCCCAATACGGCCGCGTGCGATGCCCCCCACGCGTCGGGCTCCCGAGCGCTGCGCGAGCGACTCTTCAACCTGCGCGTCCTCGTGATGGAAGAAGAGCTCGAGGGCGCAAGCGCCGAGTACGACGCGTTGCTCGCCGACGTGCGCGCGGCCGAAGCCGACGGACTGCTCGTCGACGTCCTGCTGGTTGGCGCGATGCTCTTCCATCGTACCGGCGCACTCGATGCCCGCATGCGCGCGAGCACCGAGGCCCTCACGCTCGCAGAGCGACTGGGCCGGGACGACCTCGCCGTGGACGCAATCCTCGCGCAGGCTGAGGCCCTCACCTCCGGCCAAGCCGAACAGCTCGCCGAAGCCCGACGCCTGCTCACCCAGGCCTTGGCCCGAGCGCAGCGTGAGGGCAGCCTTGCCGAGAACCGACGTGCACGCGTGCACTACTTCGACGCGATCCTATGCGAGCGAGAGCTGTTCCAACGGGTCGAAGGCGCCACGCCCGCCGTCTGCCTCGACAAAGCACGCGCCGCGATCGAAGCGGCCGGTACACACGCCAGCGCGAGCCGATCGAACGCGCTGAACATCGGGGCCAACCTCGCGGCCGCGGCCGGCGAGATGGACGAAGCGCAGACGATGATCGACGCCTCGATGCAGTCCCGGATCGCCTCGGTCGGTCCCGACCACCCGACGCTCGTCGTGCCGCTGCGGGTCCGCGCCCGCATCCACAACCGACGCGGTGACGCGAAGGCCGCCACCGCCGACCTCGACCGAGCGCTGGAGATTGCCCGTGCGCACGGCGGGCTGGCGAGCAAGAACGCGGGATTCGTCCTTACCGAGCGAGGGAAGCTTCAGGAAGGCAGCGGCAACTTCGAGGGGGCATACCAGGACTACGCAGCCGCCCTGGCTGGGCTGCCCCAGCCGTTCCGACTGCAGGTCCAGGCCAACCTCGGCTTCATGAAGTTCCTGCAGGGCCGCTACGAGGAAGCGCTGACCGAGCTCGATGAGACGCTCGCCGCCGAAGCCGACCTCCCCGGGCGCCAGCCGCAGGTTCGCTCGGACCTGCTTACGATGCGTGCCGACGCGCTTCTGCAGCTCGACCGGGTCGAGGACGCCCTGACCGCGATCGACCGCGCCCGCGCGATGATCGAGGACGACGAACACGTTCGACCCAACCAGCGGATCCAAAGCCTCATCGTGCTGGCTTCTGCGCAGCGACGCGCGAACCAGGTCCGAGCCGCCGACGCCAGCCTCGAGCGGGCGCGCACGCTCTTCGACGCATCACCGGGCAGCGCCCCGGGTCTCGCGGGACGCATCGAGCTCGAACGCGGCCTGCTCGACGGAGACCGCGCCGCCCTCCAGCGTGCGCAGTCCATCCTCGCCGATGATCCTACGGCCAACCACCTTCGCACCCAGATCGCCGATGGCCTCGAATCGCTTGTCCCTTGAACTGACCTACACTGAGGCGATGACGTCGGATCCGACGACGCGCCATGCTCCACCGGCAACGCTCGACACGATCGTTCCAGTGCTCGTCGTGATCCGCGGGCCCGGACGCGGACGGACCCTGCAGCTCACCGCGACCGTGCGGGCGGTACTGGGCAAGCGCGACGACGCCGACCTCTCCCTGCCGTACAGCGGCGTCTCCCGAGAGCACGCTTCGGTGAGGTTCCTGCCCGGACGCGGCCTGCGCGTCGACGACCTCGGCTCCACGAACGGGACGTACGTCGAGACCGCGCGCGTCGACCCCGACGGCACCCTCGTCCCGCCCGGTGCCCGGCTCGTGGTGGGCTCCGAAACCGAGCTGGTGCTGCGCGTCTATCGGCCCGAGGAGCTCTCGCGCCTCGAGACCGGCCTCGCAGCGGCGAAAGCGCTGTCTCAGCTCAGCGAGCGAGAGCGCGAGGTCGCGTACGCGGTGGCCGACGGGCTGACGTCGGCCAAGGTCGCGAAGCGCTTGTTCATCAGTCCGCGGACCGTGACGACGCACCTGGACCACATCTACGGCCGGCTCGACCTGGGGAGTCGAGCCGCGTTGACCCGGATGGTCATCGAGGCGCGCGGCGTGTTGCCCGACGAGGCGTAACCGTCTTGCGCACGAACATGTACTGGCCCGCCTCCTGGCCAACCTCGGCAGAATCTACCGTTTCGGCCGCGGGCTCGTCGGGCGTATCCCCCTCGGGTTCGCTCGGCTCGAACGCGGGGGTCACGGGCACGAACGGACCGTTGAGAATCGGTCGGACGTGACGGTGGCGGGTCGACATGTCGGCCGCGATGTATCCCGCGCGATTCGGGGCCGCAAGCGACAAGGACATGACAGCACCCCGTGCGGGTCGCTCCTGCAGGAACGCAGCACGGGGCGCTTTCGACGTGGCTTCACAGGGATTTCACAGAGCGTAGACGCCGGGTTCCCCGGTGGGCGTTGGCGGCATCGGCGGCCGAGTCCGTCGCTCCATTCGTTGGCGACGCCGCTCCAGCTTCTCCCGCTTGCGCTCCAACTTTTCGCGCTTGCGCTCCAGCTTGTCGAGGCGGCGGTGAAGCTCGCGCTCGCGCCGGTCGCAGCCCTGACTGAACGGGAACCCGAACCCAATGGACCCCTCGATCTCCGCCTCGAAGTCGTCGAGATCCACCTCGAGGTCGACTGAGCCGCACCCGTGTCCAAAGCCGAACATGTCGCTGTAGAAGCCGTGCAGAATGATGCGGTCGCGGCTGGGGGGCGGAGGCGGAGCGAGCTCTGGCTTGCGGTCCACGCGAACCTCGACCTGCTCGTCCCCCCCGACGATGCGCACCGCGGAGCGCCGCTGCCCGGACTCCCCAGACAGGTCGGTGATCGTCACCTTTGAGAGGGACGCAGCGCCAGCGGGCACCGCCGGTGCCGTGGACTCGGACGTAACCGTCGACGCGGCAGGAGACACGTTGGGCATCAGCCACACCGCCGCACCGAGCAGAACGACACCGGTTCCAATCCGCAGCATGGGACTCGTCGATCCCGCGACGATTTTTCGTCGTCCGTTGAGCAGCCTCGTGATGCGGCGGACGACCGGCGAGTCACGGTCGGCCATGGCCACCGTGAGTGCGGACGGACGCGCTTCGTCCAGCCACGACGCGACCTCGGCCAAGCACTTGGCGAGCTGTGTTCCGCCCCCGGAGTTGCGGGCGGCCCAGTCGTCGCACTGGAACTCGGCGAGTTCCTGCAGCTTGCGGCGCGCGAGGTGGTTGAGGGGCTGGAATACGAACAGCGCTTCCATCACCGCGGTGACCATCGCCCACTGGGGGTCGCGACGCTGCAGGTGGTGCAGTTCGTGGGCAACCATGCCGTGCTGCTGCGCCGGGGTGAGCCGCTCGAGCGCACGCTCGGGGATCACCACCTCGCGCCGCATCAGCGCCACTGGAGACCGAAGGTGTGCCGATGCCGTGAGCCGCACCCGACGCTTGCCCTTGAAGCCCGCTTCGTCGCACAGCTCGAAGAAACGCTCGAGCACCGGATCTTCGATCACGTCCCGACGACTACGCAGTCGTGCCGACATGCGACGCGCCCCGAGTCCGAGCCGCAAGAGCGCAAACGCGCCGCCGAGACCGACCAAACCGAGAATGAGCCACGGCCACTTCGAAGGGACGAATGCGGGCGCCGGGGCTGCAACGACCGCAGGAGTACGCTGCTGCTGCACCGTCGTGATTCGGACATCGCCGGCGTCATGCTGCGTGATGCGGCGCTGCACGTGAGCATCGCGAGGCTGCTGCTCCGGGACGCCCGTGGACGCGCGAGTCTGCAGTGCAGCGGGCACCGGCAGCCGACCGCCCAGCGGCGTCACGTCGGCGGCCTGATGCACGCTCGCGGTCAACAGACCGCCGAACAGCGCCACGCGCCACAGCGTCTCCTGGAGCCGTAGCGGCACGCGGGGGAACAGTTTGAGCAATACCCACACGCTGCCGATCAGCACCGTGCTGTGGATTGCATAGGTCAGGATCCAAACGAGCGCGGTCATTTCCATGGCTCTTCTCCGTCGTCGGGCGACGGAGTACCGCCGCCGGGTTCGTTCGATTCCCGGGCGCGGATCAGTTGTTCCACCGCCTCGAGTTCTTCGGGTTTGAAGTCGCGCGAGGCGACGAGGTGACTAACGAGCGCGCCGGCATCTCCGCGAAAGAAAAAGTCGGTGAAGCGCTGCAGCATCGAGCCGCGCACCTCCTGCTCGCTGACGCAGGCCGAGTAGACGTACTGCCGTCGCTGCGTCCGGTGCTGGAGCAACCCTCGCTTCTCGAGTCGCGAGAGCATCGTCGACACGGTCGTGGGTGCAAGATCGCGTGAGGTCTGCAGCGCCGCGTGCACCTGCGCCGCGGTGGCCTCGCCGCGGTCCCAGAGCACGCGCAGCACCTCGAGCTGCAGATCGCTGAGTTGAATGGGTTCAGGCATCGAAGATTCGGTACTACACCTGTAGTACTACAACCGTAGTACTACACCTGTAGTTTCGCGCGGGCAATCAGAATTCGGCCGCGGACCGGCCCCGATCAGGCCGGCCCAAAGCCAGCACCCCCTCCTGTCCGGCCCGGCGATTCGCCCCACGGTAGGAACGCGTGGCAGAGGTCCGGGCCATCTATTGCAAGTCGGCGGTCTCCGCGGTGAAGGCTCACCGTCGAGCCGAGGCGATGCTGCGACGGCTGGAACCGACCCGCAGTGTCATTCGGCAGGCCTCACGCCTGGGCTGGGTGCCGGCCGACTGCTTCGTCGCGATCACCGAAGCCACGCTGGCGGGGCTGGGACGCGATGGCGCTCAGGACTTCTGGTCCTCGCGACTGCAAGCGTCCTTCGAGTTGCCGCTGATGCGACCGCTCGCGCAAGGCGGCGTCTTCCTCTATGGAAATGATCCCGGCAGCATCATTCGCATGACGCCCAAGGCGTACCCGCTGGTGTTCCGCGAGTGCGGCTTCACCGACGTCGAGGTCGAGGACCGAAGCGCGACGGTGCGCATCGACGACCTGCCCGCCGATCTTCGGACGGACGGCGTGGTGCACTGCTTTGCCGGACACTGCCGCGCCGCGCTCGCATTCACCGGCGGCGATGGCGTCATCGAGATCGACGACCGCTCCCTGGGTCCATCCGGCACGCTGACGCTACGAACCGCTTGGGCCTGAAATCGCGGACGCTGCACTGCGGTACGGTTGGTTGGTGCCGCCTCGACGTCCAGAGCCCACCGCTGCGTCCAAGGCCCGTGCCGCCCGCATCGCCAAGGCGCTCGAGGGACTGCTCGACGACCTGCCCGCCGAGCCGGCCTCACGCAGTGCTCCACTCGGTGGCCCCTACCGACCGCGGCCCAGCGCCGCCAAGCCCACCGGTCGCCGCCAGGGTCTCGACTGCCCGGCGTGTGGCCAGCCGCTCGCCGTCGAGGTGGAGCGCGGCATCGAAGTCCACCGCTGCATCGGATGCGCAGGCCTGTGGCTCGACCCCGGCGAGCTCGAGTCGATGGTGGAGGACCCCGGCCCCATGCAGCCCGACATTCCGACCATTCGGCGCGGCATGGCCAAGGTTGGTGTCCCGAAGACACCGGTGGCGTACCGCAGGTGCCCACGCTGTGGCGACGTGATGGAGCGCCGCAACTTCGGCAGCCACAGCGGGGTGGTGGTCGACGAATGCCGGCGCCACGGCATGTTCCTCGACCCGGGGGAGTTCGAGGCGATCGAAGCGTTCATTTCGCTCGGTGGGCTCTCGCTCGAGCGGGCCAACCAGATGCAGCGACTCAAGGCAGAGCGCCGTAGGGCCGAGCGGGAGGCCGCCCACGCCAAAGGCGCGTCCTCGGTCCCCAACGCCCAGGTTCAGTCCTATAGTCGCTGGGGCAGCTTGCTGTCCTGGTTCTTTTGAGCGACACACCTCCATCGCCGTCCCCGCTCGGCCGCCGCTGGCTCGTCGGCGCACTGGTGCTGCTGTTCGCCGGGCTTGCCTTCGAAGGGCTTCGCCCACTCGCGGACCTCGACGTGTGGTGGCACGTTCGCCTGGGCGAGGTGATGGTGCAGACGCGCTCCCTCGTCCCCAGCGACGTCTTCTCGTACACGCGCTTCGGTACCGACTGGCCCTGGAAGGATTGGGGCACCGCGCTGATGCTCTACGGCACGTATGCGCTCGGCGGCACGACCGGCCTCATTGCGCTGAAGGCCACGATGTTGGTGGGGGCCGGTGCGCTGCAGTGGCGCATGCTTCGAGCCCGCGACGTTCCGGCCGTGGTCGCCGTCCTCGCCGTCGCCGTCTGCATGAGCGCGGCGTCATTCCGCTTCACCGAGCGCGGCGCGACCGTCTCGCTCGTGGTGGTCGCGGCCGTCGCCTGGCTCATCGATCGGCATCGCGCGGGCAAGTCGGGCCTGGCCTGGATCGTCCCGCTGGTCGTCCTCAATGCGAACATCCACCGCGGCGTCCTGCTGCTGCCCGTCATCGTCGGTGCCCTCGCCGCCGTCGAACTGGGCGAGGTCGTGGTGCTGCGACGCGAGCGTCCGTGGAAGCGGGCCGCGGCCGTGGCCGTGGGCTGCGGGCTCGCTCTGTTCGTCACCCCGTTCGGCGTACACATCGTCACGACCACCGTCGCCTTGATGGGTCAGCACAGCCTGCTCATCACCGAGTGGGCCCCCGTCGAGTACGACCTCGTGAAGCGACTGAGTCCCGCGACGCTCGTGGCGATCGGGTTCGTCGGCATCGGTGGCTTGCTCGGCGTCATCAAGCGGCGCGACCCTTGGGACGCCGTGCTCGTGGTGTTGGCGCTGGGGCTCGGGTTCCAGTCGATCCGCCACCTTCCCTACATCGCGCTGCTCGGCGCGGGCCCTGCCGCCGCGGGTTGGGCCTCCATCGGTGCCGGGGTTTGGAGCGGACGACTCGCGCGTCTGCTCGTCCTCGCGCCCGCGCTTGCGGCTCTGCTGTACGCGCTCGGTCGTCCTTTACCACCACCGGGCACCGCCCTCGCGCCCGCGCACTACCCCGAACGCGGCGTCGCATTCTTCGAAGCCGAGGGCCTGCAGGGCCCCATGTTCAACGAGTTCGGCTACGGCGGGTTCTTGCTGTTCCACCTGTGGCCCGCCCACCGCGTCTACATCGACGGCCGAACCGACCTCGTCTACACCCCGCAGATGGTCGAGCGCTACATCGCCAGCGCCATGGACCCCTCCGTGTTCGCCGAAGAGGACGCCATGTGGAACTTCCAGGTCGTCCTCGTCGACAACAGCCCGATGCAGGGCACCTTCGCCCACCTCGACCGCAACCCGACGTGGGCCCTCGTGCACGCGAGTCGGCGAGCGCTCGTCTACGTCAAGCGAGGCGGACTCAACGACACCGTCGCCCAGCAGCACGCGTACCGGTGGCTGTGGCCCCATGCGCTCGAGGCCAGCATCGTGGCGGCCGACCGCCAAGGGCACGGCGCCGAGGCCCTGCGCGAGCTCGACCGCATGCGTGCCGAAGACCCCGACAACCTCTACGCCGACGCGGCCTACCGACGGATCGACGCAATGCGCCAGCGGTGATACGTCGCACGTTTTTGGTGTAAGGGTACGCCGAGTTGCGCAACGAGGAGGCTGATGTCCCCCTCCCGCATCGCGTTCCCCGTGCTCTTCTTCGTTTGGCTACATGGTGGCTGCGACCTGACCGAAGGCGACGGCGATGACCAGGAGGGCGATTTGATTGCATCGGTCAGCACGAGCGAGTGTGTCGCGGGTTCGAAATGGACCGGCGGGGACGAGGAGTCCGCGCTGATGCACCCCGGCGGCGACTGCATCGGCTGTCACGCGCGCGAAGAGGAAGGGCCGCGATTTCTGGTGGCCGGCACCGTGCACGCGTTTTTGGACGAGGCGGACGGCTGCTTCGGGGTTCCCGACGCCACCGTTGAGATCGTCGACGCGGAGGGCCGAAGCTGGTCCCTCCCCACGAATGACGCCGGCAACTTCCATCTGTCTGCATCCGAAGGGCCCATCGCCATGCCCTACAGAGCCGCCGTCATCATCGGCGGCGTCGAGCAAGCGATGGTGTCGGCCCAACGCGATGACAGCTGTGCCTCGTGCCACACCGCCGCAGGCGCAAACGGAGCTGCCGGACGCGTCATCGGGCCCCGCTGACCGGACGTCGACGACAACCGGGACTGCTACCCTCGTCGTGCATGGACGTGCTTTTCTGCCATGGACTCGAGAGCGCACCACACGGCGCGAAGTACCACGCACTCGTGGACGCAGGGTTGTCGGTGCAGGCACCCGACTGTCGCGGCAAGGACCTCGGTGAACGCGTCACGATGCTGACCGAGGCGATCGTCTCCCGCACGCCGCGGGTCGTCGTGGGCTCGAGCTACGGCGGCATCGCGGGGCTGCTCGCCAGCCTCGCCGCCGCCGAGCAAGGCACGACGATCCAGGGACTCGTGCTCGCGGCCCCCGCGTTGGCCCTGCCCGACCCCCAGGGCTTCACGCCCCAGCGACGCTGTCCGGCCCCGACCGTCATCATCCACGCACCCGCCGACGACATCTGTCCGTTCGCGGCGAGCGAAGCATTTGCGGCGGAGCACGACGCGACGCTGATCGCCGTCGACGACGACCACCGTCTCGGCGCATCGCTGCCCGAGATCGTCGCGCAGACGAAAGCCCTGCTCGCTCAGTCCTGAAGCGGAGCGAGCAAGCGGTCCTTGGGTGGCCGTGTCCCTCCAGGCTCCCAGATCCCGCGAATGGCCTCGAGCGAGTCCTCGGCCGCCGGTGCGCCCGGCAGCGCCATACCGGCGCCCACCAGCACGCCTGCGCCCACCAGCCCCACCACCCAGGATGTCCGCGCAGCATCGGTACGCGGTCGGGTCGCGAGCACGAACGCCAGCAGGGTTCCGACACCGCATGCATCGAGGGCCCAGCGTCCCCACGGTCCGTGCGGTCGCAGGCCTTCGGACCACAGCGGCAGCAGCAGGTCGATCAGCGGATTGCCCTCGGGCACGAGGTGTGGAAACAGGCCCGCGGCGAGAAAGTTGACGAACATCGACCAGCCCAGCAGTGCCACGACGAGCGGCCCCACGAATCTGCGCTGCAGCGAGGCGTGCACCCGGACGAGGCCGGGCAGCAAGAACGGCAGTGCCACGACGAGGTATCGCGGACCCACGCGCCAGCCGCCGGTCTGCGCGAGGCAGACGTTGAGCACGATCATCCACCCGACGATCGCCAGGCTGACGACCTCGAACGCATCCGCCTCGCGCGCCGCGACGGCCTTTGCAGAGGCAACGAGGGCCAGGATGCTCAGCGGCGCCCAGACCAGAAGACCGCCCCACGGCGAGAGCAGATGCTCGTAGAGCGACTTCGACGTCGGCCACGTCAGGCCGAGCAGGCCACGACCGTGAATCTCGGCGAAGCCCTCTCGCACCACCGCGTGGTACGGCGTCGTCCACGGGCTGCCGAATACAGCATCGTGGTAGCCCGCCAGCGCCGCGATCGGCACCAGCGCACCGGCGAGCGCGGCGAGCATCACCGCGAGTCGACGAGTCCGTACGGCGTCGCGAACCAGCCACACCCCGATCGGTAGGCCGGCAAACGCGGCGAGATACTCCACCCCCACGGCCGCGCCCGCGATCGCGCCGCCGGCCACCGCCAGCGAAACGGCTCTCGCCCTCCTCGCGCGGTCGAGCAGCACCACGCCACCGAACAGCAGCGCGGCCGCGAGCTGGTGGCCATACAGCAGCCGCGCATAGGCAAGGGCCGGGGTCGCCAAGGCATACGCGACCAGCGCGAAGCTCACCCCCGGTCCGCGCAGGCGCACGGCACCGAGCCACAGCACCAGCGCCATCGGCAGCGACCCACCGAGCAGCCGTGCCCACGCCGTGTACTCGCCGAGCGTCAATCCATCGCCGCGCACCAGTCGCGCCGAAGCGTAGGCGCCCGCCGCAACGACGGTCGTGCCGGGCGGTTTGTTGGGGACGAGTCGCCCCTGACGCGTCCGCGAAACGTCGATACCGGCCGCGATCCCCCGCGCGGCCGGCCCGTCGATCGAGCTGGTCCCCTCGTCGACCCACGCCATGGCCTGCAGCAGGCGCGGGCGCTCGTTGGCGTTCATGAAGCGGCCAAAATACGGGGAAACCCCCGTCACGAGCAGGACCAGCAAGACCAGAAGTCCGCGAGGTCGCGATGCACGAGGAGGAGCCGACACGCCGGACGCGATCGTACCAAGACGGCCGCCCCGTGGTACGAATGCTCTCGACGATGCGGCGTCTCCTGGCTCTGACTGGCGCAGCTCTCTTGATGGGCGGCTGCAGCGTCGTTGAAGACTCGGTCTACGACCTTCTGGGCCTCGAGCGTACGCCCGATTTCGACACCGACGGCTTCGACACCGACTGGGACAACCTCGACGAAGAACTCGAGACGCCTCTTCCCGACAGGAAGCTCGATGCTGGGGAGGTCGTCGCCGAGCCCAGCGGCGTGGTGCAACTCGAGCGCTCCAAGAAGCGACTGCCCTTGCCCGGGCACGGCGGAACCAACATGGGGTTTCGCATCGACAAGCTCGCCGAGCTCTACGCGCTCGCGGGCGCGATGGAAGCACCGACCTGGTCGGCGCCCTCCGAAGGCTCGCTTCGCCTGACCCGAGACAACGATCTCGACACCGCCTGGACCTGCGTACCCAACGAAGAGGAACGCTGCGCCATCGGGATGTCCTTCCCCGCGGCCGCAGGCATCCACTCGATTCGGCTGCACACTGCGGCATCTGACCCCAGCGAGTACCCGCGTGCCAAGAGAGTCCGCGTGCACACCGAGCGCGGCTTCACCGACGCGTTGCTCTCGGACACCGACACGTTCACCTTCGTCGAGTTCGCCGAGACCGAGACCACCCGCTACGTGATCGTCGAGGTGCTCGAGGTCTATCCGGGCACCGCCAAGGAGCCGCGAATTCACGTCGCAGAGTTCGAAGTCTTCGGCCGCTCGGGCACAGCGCGCGAGCCTCTGCAGCTCGACCCGGCGACCGCGATCGTCGCGCTGCCCGACGAGCCGTGGGATCGCGTCGCGCGGGGGTCGTACGAGCGCCGACAGATGTTCCTCCACACGGTCGACGCCGAGGGCGGGCTGCACCGATTCATGGAAGGCACGGCACTTCGCGGTCGCGCCGGCGATCGCCTGCTGCTCATCGAGCGGATTCAAGGCCAGTCCGGCTGCAATGCACCCCGCGGCACCTTCTTCCTGCTGGACACCCAAACCCGCATCACTGCGCCGCTGGGCGGGCTCTCGGGCGTGGGCGGCGATACGTTCCGCTCCAACGACGGCATGGGCGTCATCGTCGGCTACCACGGAAAGCTCGATACGAAGATCAACGGCGTCTTCTTCGAGGAGGGCAAGTACCGCCGCCGACAGACTCCGATTCGCGCCGACCAGCGCACCGAGGACTACTTCGAAACGTGGGGCCTCGAGGACACCGTGCTCGACCGCTCGGCCCCGGCGCTCAACGCGTCGATCGATGACTGCGTCGTCGGGACCGAAGCGCTGCTCGCCGAACTCGACGCGGCCAAGGCAGCCGTCGAAGCCGCCGCGCCGAAGAAGAAGCGCCGCAAGCGGAAGTCCAAGGCGACCGAGATCGTCCGCCGGCCTGCCGCATGGCAAGTCTGCACCCTCGAGGAAGGTGCGAGGGCGTTCCTCACCGACAACGGGCCGTGCGGCAGCACGTGGGAAATGACCGTCCTGGACGCCAGCGGTTCCATCGTTGCGACGCAGACCGGCAAAGGCGATCGCAACTACCTCCGCGTGGCGCGACAGAGCCCTCAGACGCTACTCGTGGAGGTTGGCGATGGTTCGGACCGGGCCGCGATGTGGCGCGTCGCGGCCGGGGAGCTGCGCGAGTTGTCCAACGCGGCCTCGTTCGCGCTGCAACCTCCGGCCTCGTGCCGCGAAGACTGCCTCGAGCCGTTCCCGAATCCAGGCGCGCCCGTTTGGCAATGACCCAGCGTTAAGGTCTGTGTCCCCACACCGCCGCTACGCTGATCGGGTGCGTCGCTCAGCGGTGTGGATGCTCGGACTGGTCGCCTGCCGCCGTCCCGCCCCTACCGCACGGGCACCGTCCGCAGGGAACAAGCGCGAGGCAAACGCGGTACGCTTTGGCATGCATCGCCGCGGGCTCCTGTGCGTGTTGTTGACCCTCGCCGGCTGCGAGGGCGAAGCCGAAAAGGCCAAGGAGAAGGTCGCCGAGGTCTCCAAAAAGGCCGCCGACGCCGCGGACGCCACCAAGAAGTTCGCGGACGATACGGCGAAGACGACCGAGAAGGTCGTGGACTCCACCAAAAAAGCCTACGACACCACGAAGGAGACGACCGACAAGGTCGTCGAGGCCAGCAAGGACGCGGCCGAGAAGGGCAAGGCGCTATACGACTCGGCCAGCAGGGTGTGGGCCGACATCCCGGGCAGTGGACAGTTTTCCGAGACCGCCAAGAGGTGGCTGCAGGGCGCCACCGACAACGCGTCGATCGAAGCCGTGGTCCGCGAGGGAACCCAGATCGCGCCGGTCGCGGTCGAGATCGGCAAGACGCTTCACGCGGCCATCGACAGCGACACCGCCATCGAGCCCATCTACCAGAAAGTCGCCGAAGGCGAGGCAGAGCAGCTCGACGCGGCCATCGAAGACATGCCTCGGACCGAGGTGGTCGACGGCCTCAAGATCGGATTCAAGCAGCTCGACGAGACCACCAACAATCATCAGATCAAAGAACGCGGGTATCTGGTGACCTGGCGCGACGGTGACTACCTGTACGGGTTCGTCTACCGCTCCAAGCGCACGATCGATATCGACAAGCTGGTGGCGGATCTGCCGCGCTTGCTCTCGCTGACCAAGGGCGTGGTCGGCGGCGGCTGATCTGTCGTAACGTGCGGGCTCCGGATCACGAGGACCCCACGATGGACATCAAGACGATCACCGCCACCCTCGCTCTTCTCGGCTCGGGCACCATCCTCGGCGCCTGCGACAGCGCGGAGAAGCCCGCCACCGAAGTGGGCGCGGAGAAAGCCAAGGCCGGCGACGCCGCGGCCAAGGACAAGGTCGAGGCCAAGACCGACGAAGCCGCGAACAAGGCTGAGATGTCCTGCGCCGAGGGCAAGTGCGCAGCCGGTGGCTGCGGCGGCAAGAAGCACGACGAAAAAGACGAAGGCAAGAAGGCCTTCGCCGACGGCGAGAAGAAAGATGCGCCCGCCGAGCCCCCGGCCGACCCCGAAAAGGCCGACAAGAGCTGATTTGCAGTACGCTCGGCGGCCGTGAAGCTCGCCGAGCTGTTTGCAGATCTCTCCGTGGCCGAGGACGCGTTCGTCGGCTGCACTCCGCAGACCGAGGTGGCCGGGCTGCAGGTCGACTCTCGAGCGGTCGGCACTGCGCCCGGCTGTGCTTTTCTGGCGACGCTCGGCGCCACGGTCGATGCGCATCGCTTCGTGGAGGGTGCACTCTCCGACGGTGCCGGCGTCGTGCTCGTGCAGCGCGGGCACGTCGAGCCGCCCCCAGGTCCGCACGTGTGGCTCGACGACACGACGGCCGCGTACCCGTGGCTCGCCGCCAACGCCTTCGGACGCCCAGCCGAGCGACTTCGCTGCGCAGCGGTGACTGGCACCAACGGCAAGACCACCACCGCGCATCTGCTCGACGCGATTCTGCGTCACGCCGAGTACCCGTTCGCACGACTGGGCACCACCGGCAACTGGCTCGTCGACACCGAGGAGACCGCCGACTTCACCACCCCGTTCCCGCTCGAACTGCAGGCCCTGCTGCGGCGGGCCGTCGATCGCGGCGCGCGTGCGGTGGTGATGGAAGCCTCGTCCCACGCACTCGCCCAAGGCCGCGTCGCCCCAATGCGGTTCGAGTCCGTCGGCTTCACCTCGTTCAGTCAGGACCACCTCGACTTCCATCCGACGATGGAGGCGTACCTCGAGGCGAAGTGCTTGCTCGCAACGCGGTTCATGCGGGAGGACGGCGTCGCAGTGGCGGCCGTCGACGGACAACCCGCCTCGCGCACGTTCCTCGACACCGCTCGCCCGCGCGCGCGCGCTTGCATCCGGGCGTCCCGCGGCGAAGTCCCCGACGCCGAGCTGCTCGCCACCGACATCACCTACGGTGCCCGTCAAACCACGGCGACGCTGCGCACACCCGAGGGCGAGTTCCCACTCGAGACGCCGTTGATCGCTCCGTACAATCTCGACAACGCCCTCGTGGCCATGGGTATGGCGTGGGGGCTGGGCATCGATTTCGCCACCAGCATCGCCGCGCTCGCGGCCGCCACGGGTGCACCAGGACGACTCGAGCGCGTCATTGTCGACCGCGACGACGTCCCGACGGTGGTGGTCGACTACGCCCACACTCCCGACGCGGTTTCGCGCGCGCTCGCGGCTGTCCGCCCGCTGTGTTCGGGCACGCTGCACGTCGTCCTGGGATGCGGCGGCGATCGAGATCCCAAGAAGCGCCCGCTCATGGGACGCGCAGCTGCGACCGGAGCCGACCTGTTCTGGGCAACGAGCGACAACCCGCGCACCGAGAACCCGGCCGCAATCGTCGACGCGATGCTCATCGGCGTTCCTGCCGACCGAACCGGGGTCGTACGGCGGGACGTCGAACGTGCAAGTGCCATCGCACGCGCGATCGCAGCCGCGTCCCCCGACGACCTCGTCCTCATCGCGGGCAAAGGGCACGAGGACTATCAGGTGCTCGGGACCGAGACGATCCACTTCGACGATCGAGAACACGCCCGCAGCGCTCTCTCGAAGCGGCCGGGCGCGACCTGACCCAGCCACACGGCCGACGTTTGCTACGCTCGGGCCATGCGGTTCGGCTCGACTTGGACTTCGGCGGCGATGCTCGTTGCCCTGACGGCTGGCGGCTGCTCGTTCGAGAGCGGCAACAACGTGGGTTCGAACGCCGGCATCGGAGGGAGCTCTGGCGCAGCAGACGACTCGGCCGGCGGCGACGATCCGAGCACGAGCGGCGGAGGTCAGTCTGGCGGCTCCTCGATGGGCGCGACGACCGACGAACCGACGGATCCCACCGACCCGACGGTGGATCCGACCGGTGCCACCGCAGACCCAACCGACCCCACGGATCCTACGGACCCCAGAGAAACGTCTGGCGACGAGACCACCACCGGTGACCCCACCGGTGGCGAGTCGACCGGCAACACGACCAGCGACGAGACCACCGGCACTCGTGACGGCGCCGCGCAGCTGGAGCTTTCCGACGACGCGTTCGGCGACGTGTGGCTCGGCGCTGCAGAGACCGCCAATTTCACTCTGGAGAACACAGGAGACGGAGCTGCGACCGCGTTGGCGCCGTCCGTCGATGCTCCGTTCACCATCTCGAACGACGACTGCGGCGCGTCACTTGGCGCGGGCTCGAGCTGCACGATCACCCTCGCGTTCGACCCCGACGAACTCGGTCCGGTCGAGGGCACGCTGACGGTCGACTACGACGCGGGTGAAGCGAACGAAAGCGTCAGCCGCACCTTTGACGCAGACGTTCTCGGCTCGACTGGCAACCTCTTGCCCGACCCAGGGTTCGAGTCCTGCGGGAACATCGTCGCACCCAACAATGACTGGCTCGACACCGGACCCGGGGACTGGCTGTGCTATGCGTCGGGCGAGTTCGGCGTCGATGCGGCGAGCGGCAGCCGGTTCGTGGCGGCCAACGAGGGTCCGGACAACGCGAACTTCAACCTGCGCCGTTCGATCGACGTCTCCGCCTTCGCCAACGCGATCCAAACCGGCGCCATGGAGTTCTCCGTGTCGGCACGGGGGCGAAGCTTCGAAGAGGGCAACGACCAGTATCGGATGCGGGTGCGCTACCGGAACGCGGGCGGAAACGAGCTCGACACGGACAACACCGGGTACCAAACCAGCGACACCTGGAGCGACCTCGAGCTGAGTCGCCAAGCCGACATCGCCACCGCTGAGATCTGGATCGAGCTCGGCTGTCGAAAGAGCGGCGGCGATTTCTGCGACGCGTACTTCGACGACGTCGAGATCATCGGGGCATACCCGGGTATTTGATCAGCGCACACAACGCGCCCCAGCCGGGGCGATGCCTTCCCACATCGACCCTGGGCAGATCTCCCTCAAAAACTGACATCTGGCTACTTCGGAACCTTTTTCCCTACGATGTCGGAACAAATCCGCGTCGCGGTGTCGTAACCTCTGCACGGGGATTGATGGCGGGGATTTTAGAACTTCGTTTCGCTGGTGGTATCGCGCTCCCGATCATTCTCGGCGCGTCGATGGCCCTCACTGGGTGCGATGGGCAAGGCGGTCGTCTGGCCGGTCAGCCCGGGCTTGGCACGGCCAGTGATGGCACCGAGGACACCGAAGGGGACGACCCCGGCGCGGCCGACACCGACTTCGACGAAGACGAGGACACCGACGACTGGGGTAGCAGCGGCGAAGCAGAAGCCGACGAACTGAGCCAGTACGTCTTCGACCTCGGTCACCTCGACATCGACGACTGGTTCCCGAAGACCCAGACCAACTGTCAGTTCGCGTGCAACGGCTCCGGTCAAGAAGAGAATCAGTGGTGCGAGTACGTCCACTACTCCGAGACCGACCACGCCAACGACTTCATCGCGTTCCAACCCAACTCCGCGACGCTGTGGCCTGGCAACGTCGTCCGTGGTGACGATGCCCAGTACGGCCAGCTGACGCCCATCGGTCTGCCCCGCTCGCCGATGGCGTTCTCCGTCTCCTTGCAGAACGTCAACGGCAGCCCCAGCCGCACGATGGAGACCCCCTCCCTCTCGCAGTTCCGCGAGCATCGCAACGACATCCTCAAGGACGTCGTCGGGGGTGCACCCGCCAACATCGCCTTCTCCGTCGACCGCGTCCACAGCGTCGACCAAGTTGCCGTCTCCGTGGGCGGCGGCGTCGACTGGTTCACCGGCGGCTTCTCCAGCATGTTCGACTTCTCGAACACCTTCGAGAGCACCAAGATCCTCGTCGACTTCACCCAGGCCTACTACACGATCGACGTCGACACCCCGGGACTGCCCAGCGACCTCTTCACCGAAGACGTCACGGTGCAGGAACTCGAGAACTTCACGGGCGAGGAAAACCCGCCCATGTACGTCCAGTCGATCACCTACGGTCGCAAGGTCCTCTTCTCCCTCGAGAGCATCTATTCCGAGCACGAGGTCCGCACCGCCATCGACGCGTCGTTCAACGCAATCGTCGTCAGCGGCGGCGTTCAGGTCGACACCTTCCACCGCGAAGTTCTCGAGAACTCCCGCATGAAGGCGGTCGTCATCGGCGGTTCGGGGGCCGAAGCGGTCAAGACGATCACCGGCTTCGACGGACTCGTCGAATACATCCTCACCGGCGGCGAGTACTCCAACCTCTCCCCGGGCGCCCCCATCGCGTACAAGCTCGCCTACCTCGACAACACCGGGGTCAAGTTTGCCTTCACAGCCGACTACCAAGAGCGCCAGTGCTACGACAACTTCGTCGACGTCAGCGCCAAGGTCGCCGAGATGAAGTACCTCGGCGGCAACGATGACGGCCCCGCGCAGGTCCAGGTCAAGGGCAACATCCAGTACCGCATCGCCCCCGCGATGGAAGCCAACCCCTGCCGCGCCGACGCGCCTGGCTGGCAGACCATCTGGGAGCGCGGCGGCGACGGCATGAATCTTCCGAGCATCTGGATCAACAACGACGACACGGCGGTCACCATCTACGACCACCAGGTCGACCCTCTCAAGAACGACTCGCTGTGCATCCGCGGCAGCCTTCGCGAAGACGACGACTGCTTCCTCTTCTGCGACGACGACACGTTCGGCAACCTCACCTACGGCCCCGTCACGCTCGCCAACGGCTGGGCCGGCGACCACTACCTCGAATTCAGCGACCAAGGCACCGTCGGCGTCACGGTTCGCGTCTCCCTCGACTGAAAGCGATTCAGACCATGAAGCGAAGCAACCTCCTCCACGTCGCACTCGCGCCGGGCCTCACGCTCGGCCTCGCCTTCAGCCTCACCGCCTGCGCGGGAGATGGGGACAGCCCTGCCTCGGCCACCACCTTTCCCGCTGGCCCCGCGGCACCGGCCGACGACGACAGCAACGACACCGAGCCCGAACCCGAGCCCGATCCGGAGCCCGAAGACGACGGTGACGACGAGAGCTCGACCGGCTCCCCCGAAGAGCCGGCCGATCATGACGCGCTCGACCAGTTCATCCTCGGCCTCGGGCGGCTCGACATCGACCCCGTTGCCGGCAAACACCAGATCGCTTGCAATCCGAACTCGATGGAGTGCCTCGACCCCTGGACACAGGGCGATCTGACCTGCAACCAGGTCTACTACTCCGAGACCAAGCACCTCGATCAGTTCATCGCGATCGTTCCCGACTCGCCCTCCTTGTGGCCTGGTGCTGTGCTCCGCTCCGGTGACATGTCCAACGGCGTCCTCTCGCAGATCGGGCTCGAGCGCGCCCCGGGCACGTTCAGTCTCTCTCTGGAAAACCTCAACGCCTCGCCCAAGGCCACGATGGAGGCGCCCACGCTGTCGGAGTTCCGCGATCTGCGGAACGAAATGCTCGCCCAGGGCACCAGCGGCAACACTGCGGCCCAGATCAGCTACGAGATCCACCGCATCTTCAGCAAGTCGCAGTTCGCGCTGAAGGTCGGCGCCGACTTCAACTGGGTCGGCATCGTCGACGTCGACGCGATGTATGACTTCCAAGAGGGCGAGTTCGCGAACAAGTACCTCATCGACTTCACGCAGACGTACTACACCGCCGACTTCGACACGCCGCCGCGTCCCTCCGACATGTTCGGTGAGTTCGTCGGTGTTGAAGACGCCGAGCTGTTCATGGGCGAGGGCGACCCCCCGATGTACATGCAGTCGGTCAGCTACGGGCGCCGCGTGCTCTTCGCCATCGAGAGCAACGACACCCTCGAAGTCATGGTCGCAGCCATCGACGCTGCCTTCGGGGACGGTATCGCGGGCGTCGAGGTCGACGTCGGCTCTGAGGAAGTTCTCAACGCCGCGAAGATCACCGCAACGGTGCTCGGCGGCAACGCCGAGGATGCGGTCCAGACCATCCTCGGTCCCGAGCAGATGATCGAGTACATCCTCGAAGGTGGAAACTACTCCACCGAATCGCCCGGAGTGCCGATCGCGTACAAGGCGGCCTACCTCGACAACTCGCCCGCTCGCCTCGCGCTCACGGCCATCTACCCCGAAGTGCAGTGCCAGTAGCGGACTGATCGTCCGAACCAATGCCCGGTCCGGCCCTCCCGCCGCACCGGGCATTTTTGCGTCTTCCGTCTGCCGTTTTTGCAAGCCACCGTACGAAGCGAAATCACCGAAAACCGAGGGGCGGGGTCGCGCAACGATGTAGCTGCGCGATGTCGGAACGGGACCAACGACTCAAGGGGGGCGTTCACGTATTCGTGGCCGCATTCGGGCTACTCACGGCCTGTGAGGCCTCGACAGCACGCCCCAGCGGCCAGCCCGGCCTTGGAAGTGCGGGCGACGGCTCGACGTCCTCGGACGCAGTTGAAAGCGGAACGTCCGACACCAACGTCGAGGACACCGACGACTTCGAAAGCACGGGAGCCGAGGCGGACGAGCTGAGCCAGTACGTCTTCGACCTCGGTCACCTCGACATCGACGACTTCTTTCCAAAGACCGAGACGAACTGCGAGTTCGCGTGCAACGGCTCCGGTCAAGAAGAGAATCAGTGGTGCGAGTACGTCCACTACTCCGAGACCGACCACGCCAACGACTTCATCGCGTTCCAACCCAACTCCGCGACGCTGTGGCCTGGCAACGTCGTCCGTGGTGACGATGCCCAGTACGGCCAGCTGACGCCCATCGGTCTGCCCCGCTCGCCGATGGCGTTCTCCGTCTCCTTGCAGAACGTCAACGGCAGCCCCAGCCGCACGATGGAGACCCCCTCCCTCTCGCAGTTCCGCGAGCATCGCAACGACATCCTCAAGGACGTCGTCGGGGGTGCACCCGCCAACATCGCCTTCTCCGTCGACCGCGTCCACAGCGTCGACCAAGTTGCCGTCTCCGTGGGCGGCGGCGTCGACTGGTTCACCGGCGGCTTCTCCAGCATGTTCGACTTCTCGAACACCTTCGAGAGCACCAAGATCCTCGTCGACTTCACCCAGGCCTACTACACGATCGACGTCGACACCCCGGGACTGCCCAGCGACCTCTTCACCGAAGACGTCACGGTGCAGGAACTCGAGAACTTCACGGGCGAGGAAAACCCGCCCATGTACGTCCAGTCGATCACCTACGGTCGCAAGGTCCTCTTCTCCCTCGAGAGCATCTATTCCGAGCACGAGGTCCGCACCGCCATCGACGCGTCGTTCAACGCAATCGTCGTCAGCGGCGGCGTTCAGGTCGACACCTTCCACCGCGAAGTTCTCGAGAACTCCCGCATGAAGGCGGTCGTCATCGGCGGTTCGGGGGCCGAAGCGGTCAAGACGATCACCGGCTTCGACGGACTCGTCGAATACATCCTCACCGGCGGCGAGTACTCCAACCTCTCCCCGGGCGCCCCCATCGCGTACAAGCTCGCCTACCTCGACAACACCGGGGTCAAGTTTGCCTTCACAGCCGACTACCAAGAGCGCCAGTGCTACGACAACTTCGTCGACGTCAGCGCCAAGGTTGCCGAGATGAAGTACCTCGGCGGCAACGATGACAGCACGCCAATCGTCGAAGTGAAGGGCAACATCCAGTTCCGAGTGGCACCTGCCTTGGAGGCCGACCCCTGTCGCGCCGATGCCCCGGGCTGGCAGACCATCTGGGAGCGCGGCGGCGATGGCATGGAGATCCCTGGCCTGTGGATCAACAACGACGATACGGCGGTCACCATCTACGACCACCAGGTCGACGCGCTCAAGAACGATGCTCTTTGCATACGCGGCAGCCTTCGCGAAGACGACGACTGCCTATTCTGCTCCGACGACACGTTCGGAGACCTGACCTATGGACCCGTCACGCTCGCCAATGGCTGGGCCGGCGACCACTACCTCGAGTTCAGCGACCAGGGCACCGTCGGCGTCACGGTCCGCATCTCCCTCGACTGAGAGGCCCCAAGTGTTGAAGCGTACAATTCTCACCCTGATTCTCCCTGTTGCGACCTTCGGCTGCGCCGGTGACGGTGATGCACCGGGGGGTGCTCTTCCGACCTCCGGAGCCGGCCTGCCAGATCCTCCGCCCGAGGACGATGCACCCGAACCGGAAGACGACGACGCGGACACCGACGTCGACGGCGAGACGGATGGATTCGGCAGTAGCTCGACCGGTGACGAAGAGGCCCCGGCGGACCACGACGCGCTCGACGCCTACATTCTCGGGTTGGGCCGCCTCGACATCGACGCCATCGCCAAGAAAGCACCCATCCCGTGCGATCCGAACACGATGGACTGCTTGGATCCCTGGACGCAGGGCGATCTGACCTGCGAGCAGACCTACTACTCCGAGACGAAGCACTTCGACTCCTTCACCGCGATCGTGCCCGACTCGCCCTCGCTATGGCCAGGTGCGGTCCTTCGCGCACAAGACCTGACCAGCGGCGTGTTGTCCCAGATCGGACTCGAGCGTGCTCCGGGCGCGTTCAGCCTCTCGCTCGAGAACCTCAACGGAACGCCCAAGGCCACGATGGAGGCTCCCACGCTGTCCGAGTTCCGAGAAAAGCGGAACCAGCTCCTCGCCCAAGGCGCCGCTGGCAATACGGCGGCCCTGGTCAACTACGAGTTCCACCGCATCTTCAGCCGGTCGCAGTTCGCCTTCAAGGTCGGTGCCGACTTCAACTGGATCGGGGTGGTGGACGTCGATGCCATGTACAACTTCGCGGACGACTCGTTCGAGAACAAGTACCTCATCGACTTCACGCAAACGTACTACACCGCCGACTTCGACACGCCTCCACGCCCATCCGACGTCTTTGCGGAGACCGTTGGTGTCGATGATGCCGAGCTGTTCATGGGCGAGGGCGACCCCCCGCTGTACATGCAGTCGGTCAGCTATGGACGCCGCGTGCTCTTCGCCATCGAGAGCAACGAGAGTCTCGAAGTCATGTCCGCAGCAATCTCCGCCGCCTTTGGCGACGGGATCGCCGGCGTCGATGTCGGGCAGCAAGCCTCCGACGTGCTCAACGCCTCGAAAATCACCGCGACCGTCCTCGGTGGCGATGCCCAAGCCGCGGTGCAGACCATCCTGGGCCCCGACCAAATGATTGAGTACATCCTCGAGGGCGGAAACTACTCCGCGGATTCGCCGGGCGTCCCGATCGCCTACAAGGCCGCCTACCTCGACAGCGCGCCAGCTCGCCTCGCGCTCACGGCCACCTACCCCGAAGTCGCGTGCCAGTGACCCCGTGATTCGAGCGCGAAGAAGCGCCCAGCCGGCCCCGTTGCCGCGCTGGGCGTTTTTTCTGGCTCGGACTCATGATCGAAGGGGGGGTGGTGGGCACTGACTGGATGAGATGACTCGTGGGCTCGTTGCTCCCGTCCTCTGTGCAGCCCTTGCCGTGCCCTCGAAGGCCCTGGCCGCCCCCGCGCCTGCACCCCCTGCCTCCGAGTCCGCACCGACGGTGAGCGCCACAGCGCCGGTCGCCGAGGCCACGCCAGCGGCCGCGCCCATCCAACCGGCATCGCCCGCGCCAGAGGCCCCACCCGCAGCACCTGCCCCCGCGCCTCCGGCCGTGCAGGCTCCCGCTCCCCCGCCTCCGGTCATCACGGCAGCGCCCGCCCCCCAAGGGCCCCAGCGAGACAAGCGCGCCGAGCCGATGCTCGCGGCCGGTCTCAGCACGTTCGGCGGTCTGTACATGCTCACGGCGTACGTCGGCGCCGCGACCATCGACCGCGCTCGCGAAATCTCGCGGAGCGATTGGGAAGACGGCGACGGCTCGATGACGCGAAACCGCGGTCGTGCCCTGCTCATCCCCGTGGCGGGTCCGTTCATCGCGATGCGCTTCACGAACTCCGCGCGTCGCAAGTACTGGCAAGCCGTCAACGGCGGGCTGCAGGTCAGCAGCCTCGCGATCGCCTTGCTCGGCGCGCGCATGTTCCGAAAGCACCGCAAGGCCCAGCGGCGGGCGCAGGTGACCGCAGCCGCAAGCCCCGAGGGCGCGCAGCTGGGCATGACGATGCGCTTCTGATCCCGTCGCGCGGGCTCAGTCCAGCAGCGCGGAAAGCAAGCGTTCGAGCTTCATTCCGCGACTGCCTTTGAGCAGGACGGCACCCGGCGCGGTGCCGTCGAAGTACCTGCGAACGGACGCAGCGAGGGCATCGATCGACTCGCCATGCTCGGCCTCGACGCCCGCAATGCGGGCAGCATCGACGGTCGCCGCGGAGCGTGGTCCAAAGCCCAACACCGCGGTCAACCCCAGGTCCGCGGCACGGCGGCCGACCTCGGCGTGCAGCTCCATCTCTCGAGGCCCGAGCTCGAGCATGTCGCCAAGGACCGCGATCTTTGGCCCCTCGACCTCCAGCGCGGCGAGGCTCTGCAGCGCGACCTCGACCGACCCGGGGTTGGAGTTGTAACAGTCCGCGACCAGCACGGTGTCCCCCCAGGTCATCGTCCGCCCACGGTCCCCCACGGGCTCGACAGCTTCGAGCGCCTCGACCATCGCGTCCAATGAAACGCCAAAGCGGTGCCCAACCGCGAGCGCGGCCGCGGCATTGCGCGCGTTGTGGGCCCCGAACAGCTTCAGTGAAACCGTGACCGGCGCGTGCGGACCCACCCGAATCATGGTCTCGGTGCGCGCCCCGACCCGCACGTCGAGGACCTGAACGTCGCAAGCCTCGTCCGCACCGAAGCGGAGCACGTCCGGGGAGATGCCTTCGACGTGTGGGGTCAGAAGCGGCTCGTCGATGGGGAGCACGACACAGCCGCCGTCGCGAACGCGGGCGACCGGCTCGGCTTCGGCCGCTGCGATCGCTTCGATCGTCTTCATGAACTCGAGGTGCTCGAGCGCCACCGACGTGATGACGTGCGCCGATGGACGCGCGATGGAGGCGAGCGCATCGTTCTCACCAGGGGCACTCATGCCCAACTCGATCACCATCGCGTCCGGCCGATGCGGGGTGCCGAGCACCGTCAGCGGGACACCGAGGTGATTGTTGAAGTTGCCCTGCGTGCAGAGCACGGAGGAGAACCCCGCCCTCAGCACTGCGGCGACCATGGCGCGCGTCGTCGTCTTGCCGTTGCTTCCCGAGATGGTGACCACCGGCCCATCGAAAGCTTCGCATCGTCGCGTCGCCAGTCGGGTGAACGCCGCGAGCGTGTCGTCGACCTCCACTACGGTCACGTCCGCGGATGGGATCTCCTTGCCGCGTTGCACCAGCACGGCAGCGGCGCCGCCCTCGATGGCTGCAGGGATGAAGTCGTGACCATCCCGTGCCGCAACGATCGGTACGAACAGGCCGCCAGAGACCGGATTTCGCGAATCGATGAACGCGCTCCCAATCGGCGTTTCGCTCGCCTTGATCAAGGTTCCGTCGCAATCACGGGCCAGTGCGTGGGCAGTCCATTGCACTCGGTCCCGATACCAAGGATTCGCCATGTCCGCCAAAACGCGGCGCCCGCCGTGGTGCGTCAATGCAGGCCGTTTACCTACCCGCCCCAGCGCGTTTGTCACCTCGGCGTCGCCGAGCGGTTCTCGAGTGGCGTGCTACGGTTTTGGTGGATTGACGTGGTGATGACGGTACGAGACACCTTGTTGCTTGATCAGGGGTACCAACCGCTTCGCGTCATCCCCTGGCAGCGCGCACTTTGTATGCAGTTCGTGGGCAAGGTGGAGGTGGTCTCCTCCCACGAATGGACTGCACGCACGGTCTCGCGAGAGTTCGAAGTTCCCGCCGTCGTGCGGCTGCTTCGCTCCGTGAAGGTACGCCCCATGTACGTGCGCTTCTCTCGAGAGAACGTGTACATGCGCGACGGGTACGTGTGTCAGTACTGCGGACAGAAGTTCCGTCACAAAGAGCTCACGCTCGACCACGTCGTGCCGCGCTGCCACGGCGGGCGAACCACGTGGAAGAATATCGTCGCGTGTTGCGTGAAGTGCAACCGTCGCAAGGGCAGCAAGTCTCCCGAAGAAGCCGGCATGCCGCTGCTTAGTCAGCCCAGTCGCCCGCGATGGCTAGCGCCACGCGTGTTCCATCAAGGCAAGAACACGCTGCCCAAGGTCTGGCGCGACTGGCTGTTGCATTAGGCTTTAAGGAAGGCCTTCGCAGGCCCTCCCCCCGAACTGGCAAAGCCAGCTTCGGGGCCCCCCTCCCCGGCGGTCGGGCTTCCGCCCTTGCTCGCGCCCTCCGGCGCTCCTTTCCAAGCGCTCGTCTCCATCGACTCGGCGCGCCCACCCCGAACTGGCAAAGCCAGCTTCGGGGCCTCCTCCTTTGGAGACCTGAGTGGGTCCGCTGGTGAAGATGCGCAATGAGTGCCTCGAGCCGGCCGACCGAGGCAGGGGGTGGCCTGGGGCAATGCGCGGCGTGCACTCGCGGGAGGACGTGCAACTGCCCGGGACCGTGGGTCTTTCGCGGCGCCAGGGTCACGTGCGGGAACGACCGGGGCCGTAGCCACCGGATTCTTGCTCTGAGGGGCCGGTTCATGCCATCGGTAGAAACAGGTTTTCAGTCCTGCGCGGACTTCCCGCCAAAGGACAGGTGCTGCGTTGCTGTACACGCTCCTGTATCCCCTGAGCACGAAGATTGCGGCCCTCAGCTGGCTGAACGTGCTTCGTTACACGTCCACGCGGATCATCGCGGCGACGCTGACCGCGTTGCTGTTGTCGCTGGTCCTCTACCCCTGGTTCATCCGCACCCTGCAGAAGATCCAGCTCGGCCAAGTCGTCCGAGACACGGGACCGGAGTCGCACTTCTCCAAGCGCGGTACGCCGACGATGGGCGGCAGCCTCATCCTCTTCACCCTGATCATCCCAACGATCCTGTGGGCTGACGTTCGCAACCCGTTCGTCCTGCTCGCATCGCTCACCACCGCCGGCTACGGCGTCATCGGCTTCGTCGATGACTTCATGAAGATCCGCAAGAAGCACTCGGACGGCATGCCGGGCAAGGTGAAGTTCGCCCTGCAGTTCCTCATCGCCACCGGGGTGTCCTTCTACCTTTACCAAGGCAGCGAGATGATGCCGGAGAACATCCGCTTCAAGCTCGCGCTTCCGCTACTGGACTTCTACAGCACCGATTTCGTGCTGCCTGCCCTGGTCTACGTGGTGTTCGGCGTCTTCGTGATCGTCGGCTCCTCGAACGCAGTGAACCTGACCGACGGCCTCGACGGCCTCGCGATCGGTCCGGTCATCATCTCCGCAGCCACGTTCCTCATCCTCACCTACGCGGCGGGCACCATCCTCGCCGGCTTCGACATCGCCCGATACCTGCACATCCCGCACATCCCCGGCGTGGGCGAGCTGGCGATCTACTGCGGCGCCATGATCGGCGCTGGCATCGGCTTCCTCTGGTACAATACGTACCCCGCGAGCGTGTTCATGGGCGATGTCGGCTCGCTCCCGCTCGGCGCCGGCCTGGGCTTCCTCGCGGTCGCCAGCAAGAACGAGTTCACCCTGCTCATCGTGGGCGGCATCTTCGCCCTTGAGACCGTCAGCGTCATCGTGCAGGTGGTCAGCTTCAAGCTGACTGGCAAGCGCGTGTTCCGGATGGCGCCGATTCACCACCACTTCGAGCTGAAGGGGTGGGCCGAGCCCAAGGTCATCGTACGCTTTTGGATCATCAGCTTCGCGCTGGCCCTCATCGCGCTCGCCACTCTCAAGCTTCGATGAGCAGCAGCTACCGACGGGCCTTGGTCATCGGCCTGGGCGCCAGCGGGCGTGCCGCCGTGTCGCTCCTGCGGGCGCTCGGCGTCGACGTAAACGTCTACGACCGTCGCCCCGCGCTCGACGACGCGCCCGAGGGGGTCACGCTGTTTCTCGGCGAAGACGTCCCGAGTGCAGCGGCGTTCGACGGCGTGGACCTGATGGTGCTCAGCCCCGGTGTGCCTCCGGAACCGCATCGACAGGCCTGCCGCACCCACGCGCCCGATGCCAAGATCCACGGAGAGCTGAGCCTCGCGCTCGAGATCATCGGCCCCATTCCCACCGTGCTCATCACCGGGACCAACGGAAAGAGCACGGTCACCGCGCTGCTCGGACACCTGCTAGCGCATGCGGGTCAGACGCCGTTCGTCGGCGGCAACCTCGGAGATCCTCCGGCCGCCCTCGCTCGCGATCTGCACCGAGGCACGCGCCCGCGCCCGTCGTCGCTGGTGCTCGAGTGTTCGTCCTATCAGCTCGAAACGCTGACGCCCGGCCCGACGCAGGTCGCCATGGTCCTCAACGTCACCCCGGACCATCTGGACCGCTACGACTCCTACGAGCAATACGCACGGACCAAGGGCACGGTGTTCCACCACGTGGCCCCTGAAGGTCTCGCGCTGCTCGATGCGAACGACGCGTGGACACCGACGTTTCGGCCCCTCGCTGGCGCCGCGCTGCGCGAAGTGGGCTCCGACTTCGCAAACATCGAAGGGGACGGACCGGGCGATGTCCTGCACGTCGATGGAGAGGCCTACCCGCGGTCCCTGCTGAACCTGCCGGGCCGACACAACGCCAAGAACGCCCTGTTTGCGCTGGCGGCAGCGCGAGCGATGGGCGTGAGCCCGGCCGAGTGCCGCGCCGCCCTGCCCGCGTTCGAGGGCTTGCCCCATCGCATGGTCCGCGTCCGGACGGTCGATGACGTCACGTACATCAACGACTCGAAGGCGACGAACGTCGCCAGCGCCCTCGCGAGTCTCGGCGGACTCGCCGAGCGCTTCGTACTCATCGCAGGCGGCCGCGCCAAAGGCGACGACCTCGGCCCGCTCGGCGCTCTGCTGCACCGTCAGGGTCGAGGTTTGGTGGCCGTAGGTGAGAGCGCAGACCAGTTCATCGCCCTCGCCGGCGACGCCGTGCCCCACGCTCGAGCCGACACCATGGCCGATGCCGTGCGGGCCGCTCGCTCGATGGCTCAGCCCGGAGACCTCGTCATCCTCACGCCGGCGCGAGGATGCCGTGCGGGCCGCTCGCTCGATGGCTCAGCCCGGAGACCTCGTCATCCTCGCGCCGGCGTGCAGCAGCTTCGACCAGTATCGAAGCTACGCGCAGCGGGGTGAACGTTTCGCCGACGCCGTCCTCGCGCTGCGCTGAGCGGGTATCATCCCGTCATGTCGTCCGACGAAGAAGACGTCTACTTCCAGCAGCGTGAGCAGGACCAGCGCGCCGAGCTTCGCCACAAGATGGCGATGGCCGCCAACGAGCTCGAAGAAAAGCGCTCGATCGCCGGCAGCGTAGCGACCGACGACCTCGAGGTTGCCGCCCGCGTAAAGGCACTGGGCTTCGATGGCGACTCCGCCCGCATCTTCGACCTACTTCCGCTCGTCCATGTTGCATGGGCCGACGGCAAGATCCAGCGAGGCGAGCGCTCCGCGATCCTCAAGATCGTCGAAGGCCGCGGCATCGAGCGCGGCAGCGAGGCCTTCAAGACGATGGAGTCGCTGCTCGAAGAAAAGCCCGCCGACAGCTTCATGCGCGAGAGCCTTTCGGTTCTTCGCGAAGTGACCGGTGGTCTAGGGGACCGCTCGGCCAGCATCGTCGACATGTGCATCAAGGTGGCCGCCAGCGCGGGTGGCTTCTTGGGCCTCAAACTCGGCCAGAAAATCGGCGACGACGAGCGCAAGCAGATCGAAACCATCGTCGCCTCGCTCGGCCCTGACGCCTCGAGTGCGTTCCAAAAAGACCTCGGGCAGTAGCGAAGTCCCCGAGCCGATTCAGCTCGGTCCGACGACGGCGCCAAGGCTCCTGCCGCGGCGCCGCGTCGCGTTTGTGGGGTCTTCGCTTTCGCCGTTTATTCGCGTCATTCGCCGTTTCGTGCTCCGGTCGACCTCGTGTCCGATGCCGCCGAAACGGCCGTCACATCCGACGAAGCCCCTACGCCGCGCCCTCGCGCCGAGCATGCCTCGCGCCCGATGGATCCGTGGCTCTTCTTTGCGGCGATCGCTCTGACCGGCATCGGCCTCGTGATGGTGTACAGCGCCGGCGCGTGGCTCGGGCACTCGACCTACAGCGGCTGGACGCACTTTCTCAGCCGCCAGGCCTTGTTTGCGGTGGCCGGGTTCATCCTCATGCTGACCGTCAGCCGGATGGACTACCGCCTGCTCCGCCGCTTCGCGCCGCAGCTGATGCTGGGTGCGATGGCGATGCTCGTCATGGTGTTGTTCATCGGCACCGAGATCAACGGCGCGCGTCGGTGGATTCGGGTCGGCTCGTTCAGCCTCCAGCCCTCCGAGCTGGCGAAGGTGGCACTCGCCGTCTTCCTCGCCGCAACGCTGGCCCGCAAGGGCGAGCGCGTTCGGGCCTTCACCTCCGGCTTTCTGCCCGTGATGGTGATGGCCGGCATCACCATGTTGATGGTCCTCATGGAGAAGGACCTCGGCACGACGATCTTGCTTGGGTCGCTTACGCTGATCATGCTCTTCGTGGCCGGTACCCGGCTGAGCTACGTCGTCGCCGCGGTGATGGTCGCAGCGCCCATCGCTTGGCAGCAGATTCTCGGCGTCGACTACCGACGCGGTCGCCTCGAGGAGTTCCTCTCCGGCGATGGCTACCAGGTTCACCAAGCGCTGATCAGCATCGGCTCTGGCGGATGGTTCGGCTTGGGCTTGGGCAACGGCAAGCAGAAGCTCGGTTTCCTGCCCGAGAACCACACCGACTTCATCCTCGCCACGGTCGGCGAGGAGCTGGGGTTTCTCGGCATCATGACCGTGATGGGTCTGATGATGCTGCTGGTCTGGCGCGGCGTCGTCATCGCTCGACGCGCCCGTGACCGGTTCGGGCTGTACCTCGCCGTCGGCCTGTCGTCGCTGTTCGGCCTTCAAGCGATCGTGAACATCGCGGTCGTGCTCGAGGTCGTCCCAGCCAAAGGCATCACGCTGCCGTTCCTCAGCTACGGGGGCTCTTCGCTGCTGACCTCCCTGGGTGCGGTGGGCCTCCTGCTCTCGATCTCCCGCGCGCCTGCTGCCTGGCGCATCAGCGACCAGCGTCGCCGTGGCCCGCGTAAGGGCTCGAAGAAGGACCGAAAAGCAGGCCCGGACAAGTCCGGTGGAAAACGCAGCAACGTACGACGCCGGACCGGGCCCGAGCCCACCGCCAGCTGACGGCTCGACCACGCCCGGTTCACGCGCACGTGAGACGAGCGCAAAAGGGTCCGCGACCCCGCGGGACCGCCAGGACGCGCGGACGTGGTCAGTCGAACGTCATCGGCGGCATCTGCACGGCGCCACGTCCGGTCGGCTCGATGCCTGCATCCTGCAGCGTGCGAACGACGGCTCGCCAACGCTCCAGGTCGACCCGGTGGGCCTGGACGGCTTCGCTGTTGTCACCGCTGCTGCCACCGAGCAGCCGCTCGACCCAGCCTCGCGAGGGGGGGAACACGGTGACGTTCACGTCGGCCTCGGCGTCGAGCCCAGCCTCGACCTTCGCGATGCGAATCGCATCGGCCATGCCGCCGAGTTCGTCGACGAGACCAATCTCCTTGGCTCGCACGCCGGACCACACGCGCCCTTTTGCGATCTCTTCGACCTGCTCGGGCGTCATGCCGCGGCCCTCGGCCACGCGCCCCTTGAAGTCGACGTAGATCTGGTCGAGCGACGCCTGCAGGGCAGCCCAGCCTTTTTCGTCGTACCCGTGCACTTGGGAGTAGGCACGGGCGTTGTCGGAGGTGCTCACCGAGTCCCAGGTGACCCCGACCTTGTTCCAGAGCTTGCGCAGGTTCGGCTTGCCCGCAAATACCCCGATCGAGCCGGTGATCGTGCCCGGTTGGGCCACGATCTTCGTGGCGCCTGCAGCCACGTAGTAGCCCCCCGATGCCGCGACGTTGCCCATGCTGACGATGACGGGCTTGCCCGCCTCCTTTGCACGGATGGTCTCCCGCCAGATCGTGTCGGACGCGACCGGCGATCCTCCGGGACTGTCCACGCGAAAGACGATCGCGTCGACGCTTTCGTCCGCAACCGCAGCCGCGATCGCGGACGCGACCGTGTCGCTGCCCATCGTCTGCGACCCCGAAAGCGGATCCGACCCGCTCGCGCCCTGCATCACGGCACCCACGCCGTACACGACCGCGATGGTTCGATCGCCCGACGGCGGATCGATGCGCTCGAGGTACTTTTCGGCGAACAGCAACTGTGCGCCCTCCCCCGCCTTCTCCTTCGCCGCGGCGAGCACCTCGTCGCGGTAGCCGAGTCGGTCGACGAGACCCGCGGCCTCGGCCTTGGGCGCCACGTACGGACCATCGGCGACCCACGCATGCACGGTGTCGGCACTGCTCCCACGCCCCTGGGCAATGCCCGCTTCAATCTGCTCGAGCATGTCACCGAGCAGGGTCTTCACCGCTTCTTCGTGCGCAGGAGTGTAGCGGCGCTCGGTGTAGCTGTTGAAGGCGTTCTTGTACTCCCGGCGGCGGTCGCCGAGCACCTCGACGTCGAGCATCTCGAACGTGCCCTTGTAGAACATCGAGGACGACATCAAGCCGACCAGTCCCAGCTCCCCGCTGGGCTGCAGCCACACCTCGTCGAACGCCGAGGCGAGGTAGTAGCCCTGCGTGCCCGAGCTCATCGCGCCAAACGACTCGGCATACGCGTAGGCGAACTTGCCCGACTCCCGAAAGCGCAGCACGGCGTCCCGGAGTTCCTGCGTGACCGCCATCCCCCCCGACGACCCCCCCACGTAGGCGACCACGCCGGAAACACGCTCGTCACCCGCGGCCTCATCGAGCACCCGAACCATGTCGTGCACGGTTGCGCCTTGATCGCCCAGGAGTGACGACACCGGATCGGAGGATGGGATTTCACCCAGCGGGCGGTCGAGGCGTAGCTCGAGCACGGTCTGCGACGGGACGCCCTCCCCACCGAGGCAGGTGAGCGACAGAATGCAGAGCAGCCCAAAGCCGCCGACGAAGGTGACGAGCCCGAACACGGCGAACGCCTTTACGGCGAACGCAAACACGCGGGAGCGCGGGGGAGTGGGATTCGACATGGGGCGATCGCCGGCGTGGGACGGAGCCCTGCCAACCGATCGGCACTGTGTCTCTCCGCGCCCTCGAACGCAAGACCGCGTGCGTCAGCGCCGCAGCTGCGGAAAGTCGATTTCGTAGAGTTCGCCTTCGGTCGCGTCCACGAGAATGAGCCCGTGGTCGGGATACGCGACGGCATACTCCAGGAGCTGTCGCCGCGTCGCGCGGTGTCCGATGCTCGCGCTTCGACCCGTCTTGAACTCGGCGACGAATCGGTGCCGCCCTCGGCGCACGATGGCATCCACACACAGGTCGAACACGACCGGCTCACCGTCCACCTCGACTGTCGCTTCGGTTCGCGGATGTACGTCGAGAACTTCGTAGCCTGCCTCTTCGAGCAGGACGAGTCCGCGTTCCTCGCCCGCGGCGCCGCGATGCGCCGACGCCCGTCCACGGCGACGCTCCACCCACCGCGTCACTCGAACGCCGAGGACGACGCCGGCCAGCAGCAGCGCGACGAGAATCGGAAGAGCGAGTTGCCACGACGGCACGTGCCCACGCTACCCGGGCGACGCGCGACGCCGAAGAAACCTACTCGTCGCCGTCGTCGGCGAGTCCGCTGCCCCGCACCCGGGGGTCCGTGTTGCTTGCGGCCCGGCCTCGCTCCGCCACCGACAGCGGCACGGTGTCGCCACCAAGCTCGGAGGGCTGCAGCGCATCGGCAGGGTCG
>CAYSPB010000030.1:0-33770 GCA_964432695.1 uncultured Nannocystaceae bacterium | reverse complement strand
GTCGGGAACGGGTTCGCCGGGCAGGCGCGCAGGCTCCATCCGTCGCCGAAGCTGGTCGCGAGCTCGCGCGAGGCGGCTACGAAGCGTGCTCAACGGAACCCCGAAGTGCTCCGCGAGAGCGGGCGTCCGCATGCCTTCCCAATAGTGGAGGATCAACAACATCTGCGGACGACGCGGCAAGCTGCTCAAAGCCCGCAGCGCGAGCAGTTGCTCATGGCTGCGCGCGACGATGGTGCTCAGCTTGGTGTTCTGCGGCAGCGCGTCGTAGGCCTCGTATGCATCGACGGGTGACAACCGCGAGAGCTCACGCTGATGCATCGCGAGCTGCCGGCGCGCGATGCCCATCAGGTAGGCCCGGAACGCTCCCGCGTTGCGCACCTGCTCGGCCCGCTCGACGGCGGCCATGAAGGTCTTCTGGGCGAGGTCCTCCGCGGCCCAGCTCGCATTGAGTTCGAAGTACCGAAGTACCGACCCATAGTGGCGGCGCATGAGCACCTCCGAGGCGAACCGATCGCCCCGGCGCCACCGCTCCAAGAGCTGTGCGTCCGTCCCCTCCCCCATCATCCCGTGCACGACGATAGCATGCACATGCACGGACATCCGGCCGCAAACACCCGAATCGAGCGCCGCAGAAGCGTTCTGAACGCAAAGCAAAAAAAGTCGAAAAAAAAACGGGCCGCATGAGGGCCGAACGCAACTAGTAGCCGTGCTCGGGATGGGGAGGAAACGCTGCAGCGCGTGGGCGCTGGGTCTGCTGGGCTCGCTCGCGGTCAGCGGCTGCTACGTTGGTGTGGAAGCCGACGCCGACAACGCGTCAACGGCCGACGGCGAACCGTCGTCCGGAGCGAGCGCGGGGGACGGCGGGGACAGCGATGACGGCGACACTGGTGGGGCGCCCTCCGAGCCGATCCCCTTAGACGTGCTCGAGCGGATCGGCGACGCTGGTCTACGCCGTCTCACGGCGACCGAGTATGCCGCAACCGTCCATGCGCTGCTCGGCGTCGACGTCGACGCGGCCCTGCTGCTGCCCGAAGACTGGCGTCAACCGTTCGACAACGACTACACCACGCAAAACCCGAGCCAGGCGTTGATCGACGGCGCCGAGCTGCTCGCGGCAGACGTGGCCGAACTCGCGCTGGTACCGGAGCTGCGTGACACGACCGTCGGCTGCACGCCGGCCGGCCCCACGGATGCCGCGTGCTTCGAGGACTTCTTGGCGCGCTTCGGCCGGCGAGCACTGCGCAGGCCGCTGAGCGCAGACGACCTCGCCCGCTACGGCTCCCTGCTGAGTGAATCGGAGGAAACCGGCGACTTCTACGACGCGATCAACATCGCGATCCGAGCCTTGCTGCAGCATCCCGAGTTCCTCTATCGGGTCGAGTTGGGCACACCGGTCGAAAACGACCCCAGCGTATTTCGGCTCAACGACTACGAAGTAGCGACACGGCTGTCGTTCCTTCTGTGGGGCGCGACGCCGGACGATGCGCTGCTCGACCGCGCCGAGGCGGGCGCGCTGCAGAACGCCGCGGACGTGAGGGCTGCCGCCGAAGACATGCTGCTCGATCCGCGTGCACGCGCTCGCGTGGGCCGTTTCCACGCGTTGTGGCTCGGCTACGAGTCCCTTCCCCACGCCCCATCACTGACCGCGGCGATGCAGGCCGAAACCCAGGCGCTCATCGACCGGGTCATCTTCGACGACGCGATGCCATGGCAAGATCTGCTGCGCAGCGACGACACCTATGTGGATGCCGTCCTCGCCGAGCACTACGGGCTGCCCGCACCGGCGGCGCCCGGCTGGGTCGACTACGGTGACACCGACCGGCGCGGCTTGCTCTCACACGGTTCGTTCCTGTCGGCGATGTCGAAGATCGACGATTCGAGCCCGACCAAGCGCGGCATTTTGGTGCGTACGCGGTTGATGTGCCAGGTCATTCCGCCGCCGCCGCCGACGGTCGACGTGGACATGACCGAGCCCGCCGAAGGCACCTGCAAGGAAGACTTCTACCGCCAGCAGCACCTCGCCAGCGAAGGATGCGTGGGCTGTCACGCCTTGATGGACCCCATTGGTCTGGGCCTGGAGAACTACGACCACACCGGGGCATTCCGCACGGTGGAGAAGGACGACCCCAGCTGCGTCATCTCGGGGGAGGGAGAGCTGGACGGCACCCCGTTCACGGGACCCAAGGAACTCTCGACGCTGGTCGTCGAGTCCGGCGCGCTCAATCGCTGCGTCGCCGAGCAGCTATACCGCTTCGCGATGGGCCGGTCCGAGCTGGCCGACGTCGACGAGGCCTTCGTCGACTTCGTCGTGGATGCGAACGGTCGCGAAGGCGACTTCGACTTCGCCGAGCTGATGCTGACGTTCGTCTCCGACGAAGCGTTCCGCTTTCGCCGCAACGAAAGCGCCGAATAGAGGAAAGGACCGCACGATGCCGAAACTTCGACTGTCCCGACGTTCCCTGCTTCGCGGTGCCGCTGGCTTCGCCATGGCGATGCCCGCCCTCGAGATCATGAGCTCGCCCGCCCGCGCGGGCGCGATGATCCCCAAGCGCTACTTCATCGGCTTTGCCGGTACCTCGACCGGCTTCCCCACGCTCGACTACGACCTTCTCCGGCCCGACACGATCGGCACCGGCTACGACGTCAAACGGGCACTCGCACCGATCGAAGAGCTCGGCTTGCGAGATGACATCTCGGTCGTGACCGACCTCGAGATCCCGTGGGGCGACGACGGGAGCATTCCCGCGGGTGGACGCTCGCGGGCTTGGCACGCGCACTCGACCGCACCGCTCATCAGCGGCGTGCGTTCGATCAGCAACCAAAACGAGCGCCCCGCAGGCGCGACGTCCGACGAAATTGCGGCTGCAGCCCTGGGGGGGGATACACTGCACCGCATCCTTCCCTACCGGGTCCAGGCGGCCTACTACCGGGGCAGCAACGGCGATGGAGGCGACCGCGGCAGGATCACCTACCGCGACGAAGGCGGGATGATCATTCCGATCGACCCCGTCCACAGCCCGCGCCTGGCGTACGAGTCGCTGTTCACCGGTTTCGTGCCGCCTGACCCGGCCGAGGCCGCGGCCGCGCTTGCGACGCTTCGACGACGCCGGTCCGCAGTCGACCTCGTCCTCGAGGACGCAGAAACGTTGATGCCCAGGCTGGGCAGCGTCGACCGAGGCCGCATGGAGCGTCACTTCGACGAACTTCGCGACCTGGAGCGACGGCTCGACGAGGTGTCGACCCCGACCGAAGGCGGGTGCGCACTGCTGCCCGACCCCGGAGAGGACCCCGCGATCGGCGGCGCGGTCGAGAACGGCGATACCGGTGGCTATGAATCCGGTGGCGCCTACTCCGACGAGGAAACCCGCGCCGAGATCCTGACCGATCTGATGGCGATGGCGTTCACCTGCGACCTCTCCCGCTCCGGCAGCATCATGTACACGATGGCGCAGTGCTTTCTGAACGCGAACCCGCTGTTCGGGGCTGCCAGCGACATTCACGAGCTCGGTCACTACGGCGTGGGCGGGGGTGAGGTTGGCCTCAACGCAGTGAGCGATGGGGTGGCGTGGCACGTGAAGCACTGGGCACGCCTGGTCCAGAAGCTGCGCGACACCCAAGAGCTCGACGGCAGCGCGCTGCTCGACCACACCGCGCTCGTCCTCGTGTTCGAAGGCGGTTGGGGCTACGACCCAGAGTCGGGAGACGCCCTGAGCGTGCACTCGAGCGAGAACATGGCGGCGCTGATCGCCGGCCGCCCTGGAGGCCTCAACGCCGCCGGCGGGCAACACGTCTCCAAGCCTGGCGCCCACCCCACGCAGGTGATCAACACGGCGCTGCGCGCAATCGGCGTCGACCACGAGATGGGCGAAGTCCCCGGCGTCATCGACGAGCTGCTGTAGGTCGATCATCGAGACGGTGAACGACGGACACCGGTGCTACGCTCGACCGTGGATGCGGCGGGGGGGAGCACGGTTGGGTCTCTGCGTGACGTGGGCACTCGCATCGGGCTGCCCGACGCTCGAGGCCTACCAGTGCGAGCGCGACGATGACTGCAATCGCGCCGGACTGGCCGGGCGATGCCTCGCGGACGCCGCGTGTGCGTACCCGGAGGCCAACGGGCGCTGCGACAGCGGCTGGGCACGGTCTCCGAATGCCGCGGGCGAGCCGGGCGCATGCGTGGATGAGGAGCCGCCACCCAACCCGACGGCCGCTTCGAGCGAAGGCCAAACGAACACCACCGACGGGTCAGGCTCGGGCGGCGAGAGCACCACGACCGATGGGGCCGCTCCGTGCGGGTGGAGCGTCGACGTCGAAGTTCAGACTGCGTTGTTCTCGCCCGGCACTGGACTGTCGGACTTCGTACTTTGGATGCCCCTCGAGAACGCCGGACTCGAGGAACCACTTCAAGACCCTGCGCTGGGGATGCGGGTGATCGACGAAGCCGGGACCCTGCTGCCGTACGAGCGAGAAGACGGCCTCGACGGCGCGCCAGCGATCTGGCTGCACCTGCCCGACTTCGAGGCTGACGCCACCGTGCGCGTCTCGATCGAGTTCAAGGCCGGGCTCGAGGCGCCCGACCCCGTAGACGTTTGGTCCCCCACGCAGATCGGCGTGTGGCACCTCGACGACGTCCCCACGGGCTTCGAAGATGCGCCGGTCCGCAACAGCGTGCGGCCAGGCGACGCGGGAGCCATGCGCGGCGCGATGGCGGTGGAGCAACAGGTCGCCGGCGTGACCGGAAAGGCCCTCGCCTTCGACGGGGTCGACGACGTCGTTCTGGTGCCGAACTCGTTCACCGGCACGCTCGATGCGTACACGGTGTCGTTCTGGGGGCGAAGCAGCAGCTCCGACGAGGCCCTTCGCGGCAGCTTCTTTCAGCGGCTCAACGGCGACTACCTCTACCCTCGCTGTTGGCACGCCACCGACTACTCGGGTTTGGTGATCTGTCAGCACCAGGTCGCGGGCGCCACGGCCAGCACGTCATCCAACGGCCCGCTCATCGACGACGAGTTCGTTCACATCGCGCTGTCCCGAGACCCGAGCACGCAGACCACGACTCTGCTGGTGCGCGGAGAGAACGAAGGCGAGATCGACGACGCCGACGGAACCCTCGATACGAACGACGAGAGGTATGCGCTGGAGATCGGCAGCGGCGAGTGGGGCTCGCTGCTCGGGGCAGTCGACGAGTTCCGGGTGTCCGACCGCGCCCTGCCGCACGCCCACATCCGGGCGGACTACCGCTCTCAAGTGGCCCCGGGCGCCTCGCTGACCTTCGGCACACCTTCGACGCTGAACTGCCCGGACTGAACGGGCTTTTCCCCTTCGTCAGCCGACTCACGCCCTCGTTGCGCGAACCTGCGATCTGCGGGTCTAAGCAGCGAGCGGCCCGGTTGCGTGCCGCTGTCCCCTCGCAGGAGACTCCCACGACTTCATGCTCGGCTCGCTTAGCTTAGGCGCCCCCACCCTGGTGGGCGCGACCAACGCGCTTCACGCGTTCTTTTTGTTCAAGGACGACAAGGTCCCCAACGAAGAAGCCCTCGCGATCGCCCCCACGCTCGGGTGGCTGATGCTGACCGCGGCGCTCGCCTTCTTCGTGATGTTCATCGCCCGCTCCGAATGGTGGCGGCGCTGGTGGCTGACGATGGAAGACCCTCGCGCGATCGGTGTGTACCGGATCGTGTTCGGCTTCTTCGTCATCTGCAACATGAACGACTTCTATGAGTACTGGACCATGTTGTTCACCGACGAAGGCATCTTCACGGCCGACGTCGCGCGACAGGTTCATGCTTCAGCGCAGTTCAAGGGCTTTGGCGACGGGTTGACCGAGGACTCTCCGTGGGGCTTCTTCGACAACCGCGCGATCTGGGAGTTCCTCAAGGGACCGAAGTACTCCCTGCTGTACTTCTGGGACAGCCCGAAGGCGTTCTGGATCCACATGGTGGCGTTCCAGCTGTGCGCAGTGTTCTTCATGATCGGGTTCCGCACGCGACTGATGGGCGTGCTGACGTTCTTCTTGATGAACTCGATCTTCTTCCGGAACCACCTGTTCTGGGAAGGCACCGAGCTCGTCTACCGGGTCTACCTCGCGTACCTCATCTGCGCGCGCTCGGGCCACGCGTACAGCGTCGACAACTGGCTGCGCTGCCGAAAGCTCCGCAAGCAAGGGCTGCTCTCCGAGCGTGACGGCCCGGGCAACGGGGCCGGCGTCGCGCCGAGCGACGACCACCCGAAGGGACTGCAGGCCATCTACCGGCTCATCCCAGCGTGGCCACGACGACTGGCGATCATTCAGCTGGCGGCGACCTATACCACCACCGGCGTGCTCAAGAACGGCAGCGTGTGGGCCAAGGGAGACGCGGTCTACTACGCCTGGAACATGGACCACTTCTACCGGTTCTACCCGCAGCAGATCAGCGCGATCTTCGGGACGAACCTGCTGCGGTTCAACGCGTGGTTTGCCCACTGGGGTGAGGTGTTCTTCTTCCTCGGCACGATCGGCGTGATCATCAAGTGGTCGCTGTCCGAGGACGTGCCACCCGCTCGCGGCTGGCGAGCGCTGGTGGTCAAGGCCTGCTGGCTGACGGTCATTGGCTGCACCAGCGCCATTCTCTGGGTCAGCTGGCCCGTGCACTACACCCCCGCGGTGCCGCGACCGGCCTTCGTGACCGGCTGGGCCCTGCTGCTGCTGGGCATGTGGGGTGTGTGGTGGTGGATCGACCGCCGCCCGTTCCGCATCCGCGGCCGAACCGGTTTGTGGCTGGCATGGCTCGGCTTCGTCGCCTTCATCGACCTGATGCTGTGGCTGATGAGCTTCCCGCTGCTGAACGCGAAGCAGCGCGTCATGCCGGTGTGGATCTGGCGCAAGGTCGGCATTCTCGTCGCATGGTCCGCGGTCGCGATCCTGGTGCCGTGGCTGACGATGAAGTTCATGCCCGGCGTGGTGGCGAATCTACGGCGCATGCTCAAGCTCGACGGCATCGCGGCCGACGAGTTCCTCGAGCGCAAGCACGACATCGACCGGCGGTGGGTCGCGACCTGGCTGTTCGGTCGACGCATCTGGCTGACCTGGCACGTCGCGCTCATGGGCGGAATCTTCACGCTCATGAACATCGGACAGTTCCAGACCGGCATGCTGTCTCAGACGTTCGTGTTCCTCTACGGGGCCGAAGCGGCATGGATCGTCAGCTGGCTGCTGTTCAAGCTGAAGCTCAGCAAGCACCGCGACCCGATCCCGGCCGAAGACCCAACGCTGCCGCACCACCGTCGCGACGCCGCGAAGATGCCGCAGTGGGCCATGTTCGTGGGTCTCATCGTCTTCCTGCTCGGCATCATCGTCCGCGTCAAGGTTCAGCCCGAGTGGGAGTGGCGCTGGATTTGGGTGGTAGGCGTCGCGTTCCTCGCGGGCGTTGCGTTCGTGAACGCACGGGCGAGCAAGGGCAAGACCCTGCCGCGCTCGGAGCGGGTGCACGGGCGGTTCCCGTCTCCAGACGGCCGCGCGCTCGTCAACGACGGTCGCGCCAGCAAGATGCCGTGGGCCTACGGACCCGCGGGTCGCTTCATCATCAGCGCGCTGATGGTTTGGCAGATCACCGCGGTCACCACGTGGCTGACACCTGACAAAGACAGCCTTCGGACCTGGCGCGGCGACGCCCGCAAGGTGTTCACCAAGTGGCTCACCATCACCCAGACCGATCAGGGCTGGGGCATGTTCGCCCCGAACCCACCGCGCACGAACGTCTTCTTGAAGGTGCTGGTCACGGACGCCGAGGGCGAAACCTTCGACCTCAAGACCGACGTGTACGCCCCCGAGCGCAAGCCGATTCCGTGGATCTGGAACGACCGCATGCGCAAGATGAACCGCCGCATCATCGGCGGCGAGTCGGGCAATACGCAGTGGTATCGCAAGTGGTACGCGCGCTACCTGTGCCGCCAATGGGCGCTCGAGCATGACGGCGTCGCGCCGCGCAAGGTCGAGCTGGTCAAGATGTGGTACCGCATGCCGTCTCCCGAGGAGACGCTGCGCAAGGGCTACTACGACCCCGAGGACCTGTTGGAGCGGGCCGGCGCCGAGAAGCTCGAGCACACCGAGCACTGCAAGCGCACCGTGATGGGCCAGCTGCCCAACTGGGTCCGCGAGCGCCACGGGCTCGAGCCCCTCGATGAAGAGGCCGGCTGGAAGTACAAGCCGTGGCTCAAGCACAAGAAGCGCAAGTGGGAGCGCATGCTCGAGAAGGAAGCTGCCGAGGCTGAAGGCCGCGAGGTCGAGGACGACGACAAGAAGAAGAAGTCCGCGACGGCCAAAGCCGGCGAGAAAAAGCCCGCCAAGGACAAGAAGACGACGGCACGCGCAGACGTAAAAGCGCCCGCAAAGAAGGGGAGCGAATGACCGGTTCCCTGCTCGCGCTGTTCAAGCGCATCCCCAACGAGGACGCGATCGCCCTCGCCCCCGGCGCAGGGTGGATCATGCTGTGCCTCGCGGTCCTCGCGGGCCTGATCTTCATCATCAACCGAGAGGGTTGGCGCCGCGCCTTCCTCCGCGCCGAAGACCCTCGGGCCATGGCCGTGTTCCGCATCGCGTTTGCGTTCTGCGCGATGTGCAACATCAACGGGCTCTGGGAGATCTTCGAGTATCTGTTCACCGACGAAGGCATTTTCTTGACCGACGTCGCGCGACAGGTCTTTGCGCGGGAGCAGTTCCGGGGCTTTGGCAACGGCCTCGCCGGCGACGAGTACGGCTTCTTCGACTGGGCCGCCGTTTGGCAGTTCCTCAAGGGCCCGAAGTACTCGCTCCTCTTCTTCTGGGACACGCCGAAGGCGTTTTGGATTCACTGGGTCGCGTTCCAGATCTCGATCACGTGCCTACTGGTGGGCTTCAAGACCCGCTACACGAAGTGGATCGCGTGGTTCCTGTTCCACAGCATCATCCTGCGGAACAACATTTTCTGGGAAGGCACCGAGAATGTGTACCGGTGCTTCTTCTTCTACCTGTGCCTGTCGCGGTGCGACCGGGCCTACAGCGTGGACAACTGGCTGCGGTGCCGGAAGCTCCGAAAGCAAGGTCTGCTCTCCGAGCGCGGTGGACCTGGCAACGGAGCCGGCGTCGCGCCGAGCGAGGAGCACCCCAAGGGGCTGGAGGCCATCTACCGGCGCATCCCCGCCTGGCCACGGATGTTCATCATCCTGCAGTGCGGCGCCTTGTACTGCTACACGGGCGTCGTCAAGAACGGCTCCGTCTGGTGGAACGGCGACGCGATGTACTACGCGCTGAACCTGGACCACTTCTACCGACTGCCGCCGCAGCAACTCTCGGCGATCTTCGGGACGACGCTGTTCAAGCTCAACACCTACGTCACCCACATTTGGGAGTCGCTGTTTCCGGTCGTGATCTTCGGCATGTTCGCCCGCTTCGCGCTACGCGAACGTCTGCCGGAGCAGTCGAAAACCACCAAGTTGATTCACGCGGCCGCGTGGGTCGCCTTCGGCCTGGGCTGTCTCCTGCTGTGCGAGTACCTGTGGCCGGTGCACTTCGCCCCCGCGGGCAAGAAGGTCACCGCGTTCCAACCGTGGAAGCAGGGCTGGTGGACGCTCGAGAAGGCCCAGTGGGTGTTCGGGATCGCCTGGGTGCTCGCGATGGCGCTCATCGCCTGGGGCTGGCGTCGGCTTCGCGACCGCCCCTTCGCGCTGACGATTCGCGGACACGCATTCACGCTGGACCTCGACTGGTTCCTCAAGTGGACCATGGGACGACGTATCTGGATCTTCGTCGGCTTCATCTTTCATCTGCACGCGTACGTGCTGATGAACATCGGGTGGTTCCAGCCCGGCGCGAGCACGGGATTCCTCGTGTTCGTCAGCGGTATGGAGATGGCCCTCATCGGCGTCGTGATCGGCCGCGCGCTGGGACGCCTTCCAGGCATCGGCGGACTCATCCCTGCGTGGGTCCGCGAAGGCGGGAACCCCACCCCGGCCGAGGACCCCACGCTGCCGCATCTGCACCGCGATGGCGTTCGCCTGCCCATGGGCACCATGGTCATCGGGCTGGCGATCGCAACCGCGGGCGTGTTCTTGCAGTACAAGGACGTCGTCAGCTTCGGCTGGACGCTCGTCGGCCTTGTTGCCTTTCTCGCGGGCTCGATGTGGCGCGAGATCAAGGCCGACAGCGAGGACGTCGAAGTGCTGGCCGACCCCTACGAGGGTGCCCCTGCCCGGGTCGGCTCGAAGCAGATCACCGAGCCCTGGGCCTACGGTCCGCTCGGGCGGTTCCTGGCCAACTGTCTGGTCATCTACCAAATCGTCGGCGTCGCGTGCTGGCTGCTTCCAGACAAGGACAGCTTCGGATGGCGCACACAGACGCACGAGCCGTTCAAGTGGTGGCTGCGAATGACCCAGACCACGCAGGGATGGAAGATGTTCGCCCCCAACCCACCGCGTTCGAACCGATTCCTCAAGGTGTTGGTCACCGACGAATACGGCGAGGTTTGGGACATGCGGACCGACATCTACGCCGACGAGAACCGCCCGCTTCCGTGGATCTGGTACACGCGCCAGCGCAAGATCAACCGCCGCATCGGCGGCAGCGAAGGCGGTAAGGGCAGCTGGTACCAGAAGTGGCACGCCCGCTACTACTGCCGCGAATGGCAGAAGACCCACGACGGCGAGGTGCCCCGCAAGGTCGAGCTGATCAACATCACCTACCCCATCCCCACGCCGGCGTACGTGTTCAAGAATGGCCCGTACGATCCCAAGGCGCGGCTGGCGAAGATGGGCAAGGAGAAGGTGGTGTACACGGCCAAGTGCCGTACCGAAGTAGGCGCACAGCTCGTCAACGAGGTCCGGGCCCGACACGGGATCGAGCCCGCCGAGATCCAGATTCGGCGGTGGAGCGCGCTGCGAGGCCGCGAATCGGCCTGGAAGCGGTTCCTCGAGAACGAGAAGAAGAAGGCCGACAAGGACGCGAGCGAGAAAGACGGCAAGAAGGCCGACTCGAAGAAGAAAAAGAAGGACTGAGCATGACCTGGCAAGCCGCGTGGGAAGAGAGCCGAACCCCCTGGGACGCCGGGCAGTCCCCACCCATCCTCACCGAACTCGTCGCCGAGCACGCGCTCCCCACGGGGCGCGCGCTGGTGACGGGTGCCGGGAGCGGCTACGACGTTCGCACCCTGGCCTCGGCTGATCGCGCAGTGACCGGCATCGACCTCAGCCCGGTCGCGAAGGAGCGCTTCGCAGCGCAGAGCGCCGACCATCCGCACCGTGCCCAGCTGGACTTCGTCGTCGGCGACTTCTTCGCCTACGCTCCAGCGCAGCCGTTCGACATGGCGTGGGACTACACGTTCTTGTGCGCGCTCGAACCTCCCATGCGGGAAGCCTGGGCGGCGGCGATGGACCGGCTGCTGCACCCCACCGACGGTGAGCTGATCACGCTCATCTTTCCGGTCGTGCCGGACAAGGATCCGACGCAAGGCCCGCCGTACCCGATGACGACAGATCTGGTCGAAGGCCTCGTCGCGCCCTACTTCGAGCCGGCATCCATCGTCGCGGTGGAGCGTAGCCATCCGGGCCGCGAGGGCAAGGAGTGGCTTGGCCGCTTCCGCCGCCGAAGCTGAGCCGAACACCGAACCAGCGTCCGGTCCCATCCACGTCCAGGCAGCCGGCGGCCCATCCTGAACCGGCCTTGCGCTGGTTCTGCGAGACCCGCGAACGCATGAAGATCGGGACGATGGGTCTGTATGCGCGGTGGATGAAACGCAGCGCCGACGTGGCGCTGGCCTCGGTCGGTCTCGTGGCGCTAGGACCCGTTCTCGCCGCCGTGGGGATTGCGGTGCGCAGCAAGCTCGGCAGTCCGGTTCTGTTTCGCCAGCAACGCGCGGGAAGGAACGGCCAGCCGTTCGAGATCCTCAAGTTCCGGACGATGAGCGACGCACGGGACGCGTCGGGCAACCTTCTGCCGGATGCCGAACGACTCACGCCGTTCGGGCAGTGGCTTCGCAGTACCAGCCTCGACGAGCTACCCGAGCTGATCAACGTGCTGCGCGGTACGATGAGCCTCGTGGGCCCCCGACCGCTGCACCTGCGCTACCTCGAGCGCTACGACGCGCGCCAGGCTCGGCGCCATGAGGTCCGCCCCGGCATCACCGGCCTCGCGCAGGTCCGGGGCCGCAACGCGCTAGGTTGGCCCGAGCGGCTCGAACTCGACGTACAGTACGTCGACTCGCTCTCACTGCGCCGAGATCTTCGCATCCTGTTCGAAACCATCGCAGTCACGCTGCGCCGCGATGGTATCAGCGAAGCCGGGCACGCCACGATGACCGAGTTCGGCCTCGGCCCCGAGACCCCGGAGCAGCAGGCCGCGTGACCAAGATCGTCATCGTCGGCGCCGGAGGCCACGGGCGCGAGATCGCCGACGTGGCGCGCGCCTGCATCACGGCCGGCGAAGGCCTCGAGCTGGTCGGGTTCGTCGACGAAGACGCCTCCATGCACGCGAAGCGCTTCGACAACGTACCCGTTCTCGGCAGCGCCACGTGGCTCGAGGGACGCCAGGACGACGTCGTGCTCATCTGCGGGCTCGGCAACCCGAGAACGAAAGCCAAGGTCGTTCCGACGTTCGCCGAACGCGGGTTTCGATGGCGCGGTCTCGTCCACCCTCGGGCCGAGACCACCCGTACGGTTGCCATGGGCGAGGGCGTCATCATCACGGCCGGTGTCGTCGTCACCAACGAGATCGTCCTCGGCCACCACGTGCACCTCAACCGAAACAGCACCATCGGCCACGACTGCCGGGTCGGCGATTACGTTCATCTGGCGCCGGGCGCCGTGCTGTCTGGGCACGTGACCCTGGGCGAGGGTTGCGACATCGGAACCTGCGCCTGCGTGATTCAGGAGCGCACCGTCGGAGCATGGACGATCGTGGGCGCGGGCGCAGCCGTGACGCGAGACCTGCCGGCGAACTGCACCGCCGTGGGCGTGCCGGCTAGGGTGATCAAACAGCGCGAGTAGCCTCAGCGCGGAGCGACTGCGTGGTACGCCGTCCGATACGAAGGTGTCGACCGCGACGACCGACGTGAACGCCAGGGCTGCGCCTCGCAACGTCATCGCTGGGGAGCAGGTGCAGCCACAGCCCCCCCGGAGGTTCCACGGTCTCGCTACGTGGGTAGCAGCGCGCGGACCGTGTCGAACGTATCCGCCTCGGCTGCGGTTTTGTCGTCGCGATAGCGCTTCACGCGGGCAAAGCGAAGCGCCAGGCCGCCCGGATAGTGCGGGCTCACCTGGACGTCGTTGAACGCGATCTCCACGACGAGCTCCGGCTTCACGTGCACCACGTGACCGTCGCGACCGACCTCCCGCGCGAGCAGTTCGTTCGTCTGCCAAGCGAGCAACGCATCGGTGAGCCCCTTGAACGTCTTGCCGAGCATCACAAAGGAGCCATCGGGACCCCGTGCACCCAGATGCAGGTTGCTCAACGTGCCCTCGCGGCGGCCGCTGCCCCACTCCGCCGCGAGCACCACCAGGTCGAGCGTGTGCGCCTGCTTGAGCTTGCGCCATCCCTTGCCGCGCTTGCCGGCTTCATACGGCGCGGCGAGCGACTTGGCCATCACGCCCTCGTGGCCCTGGTCGAGCGCCGCCTGGGCAAACGCTTCGGCTTCCTGCGGCGTAGCAGGGACGATGCGTCGCACTTGGAGGTCAGCCGGTACGGCCTGCTCGAGCGCTTGCCAACGGCGATCTCCGGTGGCGTCGAGCACGGTGTCGTCGTCGACGCGCAGACAGTCGAAGAAACGCACCGTTAGCGGAAGCTCGGCCCGCATGGCGTCCACGTCGAGCCGACGTCCAAACCGGCGCATCGTGACCTGAAACGGGTGCGGCGAGCCGTCGTCCCGAAGCGCGATGGCTTCACCGTCCAGGACGAGCGAGCGCGCAGGCATGGCGGAGACCGCCTCGACGATCTCGGGCACTGCCGGCGTTACGCGATTGAGCCGGCGCGAGTACACCTCGACTCGGTCGCCATCCTTGTGGACCTGAACCCGAGCGCCGTCGAGCTTGTGCTCCACGCTGGCCTCGCCGAGCTCCTCGAGGGCCTCTGCCATCGAAGCCGACGGCTGCGCCAGCATGGGCTGCAGCGGGCGCATTAGCTCGAGGTCGAAGCCGGCGAGTGCGGCGTCACCACCGGTACGCGCCGCCTCGGCCACGCGCCCCACCGATCCGCACAGCATCGCCGCGCGTCGAACCGCAGCCTTGGTCGTGTCGGTCGCCAGGGCCAGCGCGTCGACCACGACCGCTTCGAGTGCGCCCTGACGCATCTCACCGAGCAGCAGCCGGACCAGAAACGACTGCTCGCACTCCGTGCACGCCGCGAGGGTCTCACCGAGCAAGCGCTCGCGCCAACCGGCCGCGCCCTTTCCCGCAATCCCCTTGAGGTCGGTGAGGCGCGCATCGACCTGCAGCAGCGACAGGCTCGGCATCGCTGCAGGCGGCGCTGCAGCGCGAACCTTCTTCGCGAGCGCCCACCCAACGCCGACCTTGCCCTGCCGCGGCGCACCCGAGAGCATCTGGACGCATAGCGGGAGTTCCTCGGGGGCAGCCTGCCGAAGCAGCGTCGAGAGTCGCTCGATCTTCTGCTTGCGGGAGCGGGTCGCGGCGACCTCCGTCGACGTGGTGACGAGGTCTGCGAACAGCATTCGCGGAGCCTAGCAGCGCCCCTCATTTCTGCCGCGACCCGCTGGTGGAGGACCTGGCCATTCTGGCGCCTACGGCTCAGACCCCAGCCTGGCGCGGCCCGACCTTGCGAAACGGACAAGTCTGACCGCCAACGGCGCCGAAAAGCAGGTGCAATTTCAAGCTCAGAGTCCAAGAACGCGAATTTAAGCGCTGCTGCCTCACGGCACATCTCGACAATTGATATTGATTTTCAAAAATTCCGATCGCATACCCTGCCTCATGCGTCTCTCTTTCCGATGGTCTTCCAGCGCGCTGCTGTCCCTTTCGCTCGGCCTCAGCGCCTGCGGCTCGGACGACACCTCCGGCAACGAGGGAGGCGGTTCCGACACCGAGACCTCCGCGACGACGGAGAACGACACCGAACAGGTCGACACGACCGCCACCGAGGGCGGCTCCGAAACCGAGGGTGGCGCCGAGGTCGAGCACGACCTCGAGCTCATGCGCCAGGTCCTCAACACCAACGCCGACATCGCCTTCGCGGCCTACTCCGACTCGGTCACCACCGCGCAGGCGCTCTCCGACGCCATCGACGCGCTCGTCGCCGACCCCACGCAGGCCAACCTCGACGCCGCGCGTCAGGCGTGGCTCGTGTCGCGCGAGCCCTACGGCCAGACCGAGGTCTACCGCTTCCGCGCCAGCCCGATCGACGACTCCGACTACGACGCCAGCAACGGCGAAGATGGCCCCGAGGGTGACATCAACGCGTGGCCGCTCGGCGAAGGTCTCATCGACTACGTCGTGACCGGCTCCGACTTCGGCGACGACCAAGTCAACGTCACCGAGCACAGCACCGGCGTCGAGGGTCCGATCCCCGAGAACAACATCATCAACTCGGTGAACCTCGTCATCGACGAAGCCCTGCTTTCGAACACCGCGACCGCCGAAGACGAGCACGACGTCATCGCGGGATACCACGCGATCGAGTTCCTGCTTTGGGGCCAAGACCTCAACGCGGACGGCAGCGCCGATACGCTCGGCAGCCGGGACAACAGCCCCGGTCAGCGCCCCGTGTCGGACTTCGTCGCGGACGAGACCTGCACCAGCGGCGATACGGTCAACACCGACCCGTCGATCTGCGAGCGTCGCGGCACGTACCTTCAGGTCGCCGTTGCCAAGCTGATCGCCGACCTCGAAGGCGTGCGTGACGGCTGGGCCGAAGGCGCCGACTACCGCACCGCGTTTACAACGGTCGACGACGTCGACGCCGCCAAGGGCAAGTTCCTCGAAATCCTCGTGGGCATGGGCACCCTCTCCGAGGGCGAGCTCGGCGGCGAGCGGATGCAGATCTCGCTCTCGGCCAACTCGCAAGAGGACGAGCACTCCTGCTTCGCCGACAACACCCACCGCGACATCGTGCTCAACGCCGAAGGCGTCTCGAACTCGTACCGCGGCGACTACGGCGGCTACGACAGCACGCTCGACGGTAGCGACGACCAGACCGGCAACGCCGTCAACGGCTACGGCTTCGACGACTACCTCACCGACCTGGGTCTGACCGACCTCGAGGCGGCGGTGGCGTCGGCCCTCGACATGACGGCCACCAGCTACAACGCGATCGACAGCTCGGCGCGCGGTGGCACCCCCGTCGACCAAATCATCGAAGACGCGGCCGGAGATGCCGCCGCTCCGATGCGCGATACCATCGTCAACCTCAATGCGCAGTCGGCTCAAATCGCCAACATCGCCATCGAGCTCGACGTCGGTTCCGCCGACGACGTCGTGGACCCGGGCGCGTCCGACTGCGACACGACCGACCCCACCACCGAGTGCTGAGGTGACGAGACGGGCACCCACGGCGACACTCGTCGTCCTGGCGCTTCTGGGCTTTGGCTGCACCAAGCCGCCCGAGCCTGCGCCTGCCGACGAGCACGCCGAGCCCAGCCCGTCTCCCACCGAAGCGCCTCGACCACGCGGGCTGCGGCCAGGCGGCGACACGACAGTCGCCCTCGGGCCCAGCCCGTCGTTCGTGGTTCCCGCAGCGAACCTGACCGACACGCAAAAATCGAACTTCTACGCCGGCAAGGCCCTGACGACGCAGCCTTGGATTCGCGCGCCGACGACGACCGACGCCCGCGACGGCCTCGGCCCGCTCTACCACGCGCGCTCGTGTCTGGCCTGCCACGTCAAAGGCGGACGAGGCCAAGCGGCCAACGCCACGTCATCGCTGGCCACCCTCGTTCGGCTGAGCATTCCCGGCGCGGGGCCGCACGGCGAGCCTCGGCCCGACCCGACCTACGGTACGCAGTTTCAGCCGCAGTCGACCGCGCTCGCGCACCAGGTCCGCGGGCAAGCGGGCGCCGAAGCGTACGAAGACGAAGGTGCGCCGCCCGAAGGCGACGTGCGCATCCGGTGGACGAAGCGGCCGTTCACATACCCCGACGGCGCGACGCTGGACCTGCGCACGCCCGCGCTGGAGCTGACCGACGTTCGCTACGGCCCGCTCGCCGAAGAGACGCGCGCCTCTCTGCGTCACACGCCCGCGCTGCTCGGCATGGGACTGCTCGAGTTGATCGAGCAGTCGTCGATCGATGCGCTCGCGGATCCCGAAGACGGCGACGGTGACGGCGTGTCCGGACGGATCAATCACGTATGGGATCCGGATTCGAAGTCGCGACGCCCCGGCCGCTTTGGGCTCAAGGCGAACCAGCCGAGTCTGCGCGTTCAGATCGCCGCTGCGCTGGCGGGCGACATGGGACTTTCCAGCCCCGTCTTTCCCGAGCAGCCCTGCACCAAAGCCCAAGCGCGATGCAGCGCAGCGCCCAACGGCAACGACGCCGACGGCTTCGAAGTGCCCGACGACCTGCTGCAGCTGATGACGTTTTCGGTGATGTCCGCCGGCGTGCCCGAACGCCGCAAGCCGGACAACCCCATGGTTCTCCGAGGACAGACCCTGTTCGAAGACTCGGGCTGCGCGGCGTGTCACACGCCGCACTTCGTGACGGCGCGGGACCCGGCGTTTCCACATCTCTCGTCGCAGGACATCTGGCCCTACACCGACTTGCTCCTGCACGACATGGGAGCAGACTTGGCCGATGGGCGGGAAGACTTCGGCGCATCGGCAAGCGAGTGGCGCACGCCACCGCTTTGGGGCGCCGGCCTGGCAAGGGCGATGCACGAGCGCGTCGGCTTTCTCCATGACGGTCGGGCGCAGAGCATCGAAGAAGCGATCGTCTGGCATGATGGGGAAGCGCGGAGCAGTCGCGACCACTTCGCCGCGCTGCCCGCTGAAGACCGACGGGCCCTCGTCGCGTTCGTGAGATCGTTGTGAATCCCTTCGCCCCACGCCTGCTCCGTCGGCGCGACCTGATCCGCGGCATGGGTTCACTCGCGTGTGCTGGCTGCGACGTTCGAGCGCCCGCCAGCGAGCCCCTGTGGGCCTCAGCCCAAGGTGCCGACGAAGGCACGTTCGAGCTGGTCGTCGCGGGACCCAACGGTGTCGTTGCGCGATTCGCCAGCGAGGTTCGCGGCCATGGTCTCGCAACGCATCCGGCGGTCCCCACCCGAGTCGTGATGTTCGGACGCCGGCCTCAGCGGGCCGGGCTGGTCGCAGACCTCGAGCGCGGCGTCCTCGGCACGTTCTCCAGCCCCACCGGTCGCCACCACGTCGGCCACGGCTGCTTCGATGCCGACGCGTCGCGCCTGCTCGTCGCCGAGGCCGACGACGTCACCGGCGACGGCACGATCGCCGTCCTCGATGCGCAGAGCCTGGAGCGCATCGACGAGTTCGACACTCACGGCATCGGTCCCCACGAGATCGTCCTGCTGCCCGACGGCGAAACGCTCGCGATTGCGAACGGCGGCCTCATCACGGCGCCCGGCGGCCGCGACCCGATCAACCTCGACACGATGCAGTCCTCCCTGACGCACGTCGACGTGGCGACCGGGGCGCTGCGCAGCACCTTCGCCGTGCCCGAATCCAAGGCAAGCATCCGGCACCTCGCGGTGGGCGAGGACGGTGCCGTCGTCGCCGTCATGCAGATTCAGCGCGACGCGCTCGACGACAGAGACCCTCGCCCGCTCATTGCCGTGCAGCAGCCGGGTGAGGCCCTCGTCCCACTGGACGACGGTCTCGAGCTCGGCACGGCCATGCTCGACTACGCCGGAGGCGTGGCGCTCGACGAACTCACGCGCACCGCCGCCGTCACCAGCCCACGCGGCAACCTCGTCGCCTACTGGAACGTCGACACCGGCCGACTGGTGGGAACGAATCGATTCGACGACGTCTCGGGCGTGACCGTATCGTCCGACCGGACCCGTTTCGTCCTCACGGGGTCGTCGGGTCAGGTGCGTCACACCGACGTCGAGACCCTCGACGAACGCCCCGAAGAACGCCAGCAGCTCGACGTCCGCTGGGACAACCATCTGCGGGCGCTGCCTCTCGAAAGAGCTTGATCCCCATGACTCCGCTTGCCCGTGTCTCCCTTGTGCTCCTCGCCGCCGCGCTCCCACTGGGCTGCGGCGACGGCGGAAGCGATCCCACCGACGATGTCGTCACGCTTCCCACTGGCTCGGAGATCCTGCGGGACACCGTCGAGACCACGATCGTGCCCGACGTCCAGGCGTTTTCGGCCGAAGTCGCCGACATGCAAGCCGACATCGACGGGTTCTGTGCGGCGCCCAGCGAAGCCACTCTCGGCACCGCGCAGGACCGCTGGCGCTCGATGGTCGAGGCGTGGAGTCGAGTGGTGCCCTACAACTTCGGGCCGCTCGACAACGACATCATCTTTCCCAACATGATCTTCATCGAGTCGATGCGGCAGCGCGGTAGCGACTTCACGCAGACGGTTCGCGACGGCCTGCAGCGAGGTCTCGAGGGCACCGACACGCTCGACCTGGCGTACTTCGAGCGCCAGACGTTCGACGAGGTCGGCATCCTCGCGCTCGAGGTGCTGCTGTTCGAGGATAGCCGCGAAGGCAACTCCACCGCGCCGGCCGACGTGGTCGCCGACTATACCGCCACGCCCCGCAAGTGCGCGTACCTGCAGGGCATGACCGCGCGGCTCGCCGTCAACGCCACCGACGTGGAGCAGGGATGGACGACCGCGTTTGGAGACGGCGGCGAGCCGTTCCGCGAGACGATGACCGGCGACATGCTCGAGGACGGGAGCGAGCCCGTTGCCGCACTGCTCATCGCGCTGCAGCAGCATCTGGACTACGTGAAGGTGCGCAAGCTCGAGGGCATCCTCGACGCTCAGCTGTCCGGCAACTTCTACGTGAACGTCCTATCCACGCTCGACGCGATGGAAACGCTGCTCAGCCAGCCAAGCGACGACAGCTTCGGCTTGTTCGAACGCATGGAGGCCACCGACAACGGGGCCGAGGTCGCACTGGTCCGAAGCAACTTCGAGGCCGCTCGGGCGGCAGCCCAGGGCGAAGACCGCGACGCGCTGACCACGGCCGTTGGCCTAATCGATGGCAACCTCAAGCGCGAGATTCCCGATGCCCTCGGCGTCGAGCTCGGGCTGACGTTCACCGACGGAGACTGAGTCGATGCGCCTCGCCGTGGTCTCGCTCTGGGTCGGGCTGCTTGCCGGATGCCAACCTCCCGGGCAGGAGGAGGAAGACCTGCCGCCGAGCATGTTCGCGGACGTGGAGGCATTCGGGGAAGCGTTGTTCTTCGACGAGAACCTGTCTCTGGAACGGACGCAGTCGTGCGCCACGTGCCACGACCCAATGCGCGCCTTTACCGACGGCCGCACCAGCACCGCGGACGCGGTGCGTCCCGTTTCCCTCGGCGACGATGGCGTTTCGCTGGGTGACCGCAATGCCCCGACCGTGGCGTATGCACTGCTCACCCCTGCGTTCGGCTTCGGCACGCGCGTCCGCCACAACAAGCAGAACAACAATCGCTTGTATGCGGGGCCCCTTGGTGGGCTCTTTTGGGATGGACGTGCGCCCGAACTCGACGACCAAGCGGGTGGCCCGCCCCTGAACCCGCTCGAAATGGGTATGCCCGATGTCGCCGCCGTTGCCGAACGACTCGACGACAACGAAGAGTACCGGCGCGCGTTGTTCGAGTTCTTCGGGCCCGAGGCGCTGCACGATGACGACCTGGCCTATACAGCAATGACCGAGGCGATCGCGGACTTCGAGCGCACGGAGACGTTCGCCCCGTTCGACTCGCGCTACGATCGTTCGTTGCAGGGCGAGGCCATCCTAACCTTCACCGAGCTGACGGGTAAAGCGATCTTCTTCTCGCAATTCGCGAATTGTTCGGTGTGCCACCAGCTCAACAACGAAGGCGACCCAATCGGCGAGCGCGAAGAACCGTTCACGGGCTACGAATTCCACAACATCGGCGTGCCGACCAACGAGGCCGCGAGAGCGGCGAACGGCATGGTCGGTCCCGACCTGGGCCTCTCCGCCCGCGAGGACATCGACGACCCGTCCCTTCGCGGGGCGTTCAAAGTGCCGACGCTACGCAATGTTGCCGTCACGGGGCCGTACATGCACAACGGCGTCTTCGTTGAGCTTCGCACGGTCATCGAGTTCTACGACCACTTCACAAATCCCGACCTGCGTGTGCTCAATCCCGAGACGGGCGAGCCTTGGCGGACTCCTGAGGTCCCCGAAACCGTCGCTGCCGAGCTGCTCCGGATTGGCGATCCCATGACCGACGCGGACGTCACCGCCCTCATCTGTTTCCTGCGCGCGCTCACCGACGCTCGCTACGAAGCCCTGCTGCCCGACGACGACCTCTGCCTCTGACCCGCGGCCGGGTCCACGCAGTCACGCAAAGCACCAGCGCGTGCACCGATGGAACGTGGGCCCCGACGGGCGGGGACCCGGCGCGTCGATACACAGCGGTTGTGCGCAGAATCTAAAGACAGAAGAATCGCCATCGATTCCAAACATATGAAGGGGACAGCGGCGAAGAAACCGCGTGTCGTCAGGCCGCAATATATCGACTGTACATGCGACAGCGACGTGCCCTTTTTCGGCCCGCGGCCCTCGAAGGTTCGACGATGAGATCGACTCGTTTGCCGGTGGCTCCGGCGCCGGCATCTTCGACCTCGGTACGAGAACCCTCATCGGGCTTTCGAGAATTTCCAGCGGCCGCCACTACACGACCGACCTCGGTAGAGGGTGCGCCGTCGTGGGGGTCTGCGGAGAGAACCTCCAGTACAACTCCCTGCCCGGGGCCTACGAAACGACGACGATGCTCTCGCGCCTTTCCAAGTGACCGCATGCATCGACGCCTGCCCCACGGGCCCGGAGCTGTTCGCGTGCTTCGATGCCTGCCGATGTGAGCACGAAGGCACGTACTGCACCGGTGCGGGGCGGACGGCCATCCTGCCGGGGACAGCACAACGCGCCAGACCCATCACGAGTGCCTCAACCACTGTTTCGACATTGCCGACGAAACGGGGTTCCGAGCCTACCTGCGTACCTGCGACTGTGCGTACTCCGGCGAAAACTCCAGCTGAGTCCCCACGGATGCCATGAACACGACACGACGCCCCCTTGGAGCGCTGCCCCTCAGCCTTACGCTCGCCCTCATCGGACTCGGTGCCTGCGATCGAAGCACCCCCCGACGGAGCACAGACTCCGCCCCCTCCGACGCAAAAGGAGATGTCTACGGCTCGGACGACCGCGTTGAGCGATACGACCTCGACGTCGACGACCCTCGCTACGCGCTTGCCAGAGCCTCTGGCGCGCTGTTCCGCGACGACACACTTACGAGGACCTCATCCGGCACCTGGCTGGTTCAGGCTCCGACACTGCAGCAGGCCGCTCTCCTTTGCGAAGGCGAGCGGTTTTCCGAACAGCGGGCCGCAAGCTCCTGCTCCGCGACGCTGATCGGTCCAGACCTCGTGTTGACGGCGGGACACTGCCTTGGCCAAGGCTACTTGGCGACGGAGTCGGATGGCCCCGTACTGGAGGCGTGCGCGGACACTCGCGTCGCGTTCGACTTCGCCTACGACACCGAAAGGGCCGACCTCTCCGAACTCCCGGCGGAGAACGTCTACCAGTGTACGGAGGTTCTCGCGCGGGAGTACGTCAACGACGCAATCGACCGCGACGCGGCCGACTACGCAATCTTCAAGCTCGACCGCCCTGTAACCGACCGGACCCCGGTCAAGCTCCGCGATGGCGCTCCAATGGAAGCCGGAGCAGCCGTGACGCACATCGGTCACCCCACAGGAATCCCCCAGAAGATTGCCGATGGTGTCGTCCAGCCACTGGATACGTGCCGGATGTTCCGAGGGTTTGGGCTCGACGCGGACACGCTGCCAGGCTCCTTCGGCGGCGGTGTCTTTGACGTGGAAACAAACACCCTCGTCGGTATTTCGGTCCGAAACTCTGGTCACCACTACACGCTCGACCTCGAACGTGGGTGTAATGTCGTCGCGGTTTGCGGCGTCAACGTGGACTGTTCCTGGCTTCCAGGAACCGCGGCGTACGATACGCCGACGATGCTCTCGCGGCTCTCCGAGAACATAAAGGCGGAGCTCGAGATCGTCGAGATCGGTGGACCGTACCCCGGCCCCGACGTCTGCGACCCATCATCCCCAAACGATGAAACCGAAGGCGACGCTCCCGGCGACCCGTTTTTTGCGTGTTTCGACGCCTGCAATGAGATCGCGGACCTCAACGAGCGACTCGTCTGCTTCGACGCCTGTGACTGCCAATACCTGGGCACGCACTGCATGGACACCACGCATCCAACACACCTGGACTGCATCGATCACTGCGACGATAGGCACGAGGAGTACAGCGATGGGTGGGACGGCTGCACGGCGGCCTGCAACTGCGAACACTTCGGCCTCCACTGTGAATGACGCCATGCCTCGGCAGGTCCAGGAGTCGGCCGGCCGCATCGAGCGACATAAACTCGACGACACCGACTAGAACCGGTGCTTGAAGCCGCCGATGACGCTGAATCGGCGACCGGGGCGAATCCCGAACGGGCGACGGGAGACGGCGTATCGGGCACGGGTTGCGTTCCCCAAGTTCAGGTAGACCTGCGCACGCTTCGTCACGAAGACGTTGCCTCCGAAGTCGAGCGTGACGAACCGGTCGATGCGCTCCTGCGACGGGATGCGGCCCTGCCCCGGGACGTCGCGCATCTGGCCGTTGTAAATCAACTGCGCGTGCGTTCCCCAGCGGCGCATGCCCCCGGCGAGCTGCAACGATGCCACGTGTTGAGGCACGTACGGGACCTCGTCCCCTCGCTCGACGTCGCCGAGAAACGGGCTGGAGGAGGAGAACGTCGTGCCGAAGCGCGTCCACGTGTACGTGTACGTGGCGGTGGTGTCGAGCCAGCCCGCGCCCTTGAAGTCGGCGCGATACCCCGCGAGCGATTCGGCCCCTGCAACGAGAACCTCGCCTCCGCTGAACTGCGCACCGACGTCGGTCGCGTCACAACCCTGGGAGAACGTACAGTTGCTGACGAGGTTCGTGTAGTCGTTCACGAACCCGATGCCCTCAGCCCGGAACCCCTTCGAGGCTGCGCGTGCGCCAGCCTCGTAGTTGATGCTGCGTTCAGCCTCGACAGATCCTCCTCGGCCCGGCGCCTTGGGAGAAAAGCCGGAGTGCACGCCCCCGAGAACTCCGAGCCAGGGCGTCACGTCCACGTGTACCCCGACACCCGGCAAGAACACGGTGTCCAAGGAGCGACTGGTCACTTGCTCCTCGCCGAGGTTGTCCTCGAACTCGGTCCGGATCACCTCGACCCGCGCGCCGGGGCTGACCGTGATGCGGTCGACGAACCGCAGCTCGTCCGCCACGTGGAACGACCCCACGAGGGCCTCGCCACGGTTGAACGTGATCAGCTCGCGGGTGCCGGCCACCAGCGCAGGCGTCCCGGAGATCATCGCGTATTGGTCTTCGTCCTCGACCCGAGAAACCCGGTCGTAGTGGAGCCGCGCGCCAACTTCGATGGTCTGGTCGACGAGGCGCGTCTGGGGAGAGATACGCACGACGTTTTGCCAGCCTTGGGACACGAAGTCGCGCTGGTTGGTCCCGATGAGAATGTTCTCTTCGGGTCCGAGCGAGTCCGACTCTCCGCGCAGGATGGACAGCAGCACCGCGTTGGAGCCCTCGTTCGGGTTCTCGAAGAACGTGTACGGGTCGGGCGCAGCGTCGCTTGCAAAGGCGTTGAACTTGGTCCAGCCGCGCGAGAAGTCGTGGCGATAGATCGTGCTCTGAAACTCGACGATGCCGGAGGCGAGAAAGTACGCGGCCTGGTTCTGCAGACGCCACCACTGCATGCGATCCAGCGCCGACGCGCGGTAGCGGCGGTACGGGTTCTCGTCGAAGTCCTCTTCGGTCAGCCCGAGGTACGTCTCGTTCGAGACCTCGGTCGAGAGGCCCATCTTCACGTCGAACTGCTGATAGACGCGCGCGCCGGGGTCCCCGTGAAGGCGCGCCTTGAGCATGAACTCGTTCTTGCGAAAGCCCGTATCGCCTCCGCCGTCGAGTTCCTTGAAGCCGTTCGTACGGACGCGAACGCCCTCGGCAAGCACGCCGAAGCGCTTCCAGCTCTTGCCCGCGTAGCCGTGGAACTTGCCGTAGCCCCACGTGCCCGCAGCCACGTCGATGCCGGTCTCCAGCTCCTGCGGAATCTCGCGCGTCTTGAGATTGATCGCCCCGCCGACGGTGTTCGGGCCGAAGCGCACGGCGGCCGGGCCCTTGAAGACCTCGACCCCGGTCAGCCGCGTGGTCATCGGGAAGTAGTAGGCCGCGGGCGCCGAGTACGGCGCGGGGCCAAAGAGAATGCCGTCCTCCATCAGCGTGACCTTCGCGCTTCGGTTCGGGTCGGCGCCGCGCAGGCCGATGTTCGGACGAAGGCCGTACCCGTCTTCACCGCGCACGTACACGCCGGGCACCGTCCGCAGCACGCGGTGAATGTCGTCGTGCTCCTCGCGCTCGAGCGTTTCTTCGTCGACCGAGTGTGCGGAGCCCACGACGCGGGGAAGCTCGGCGGGCTCCCCGATGATCGAGACGGTCGGCGTCGCCGCGTCGAAGTCCCCGGCAAGGTCGGGTTTTTCCTCCTCTCCAGTGTCGGCCACCGCCGGCGGAGTCTCGGGCTCCCCGACGTCGTCGCTCGACGCGTCCTCTTCGAAGTCCATGTCGGTCAAGTCGACATCGACATCGTCCTCGTCCTCCGGCGGGGCTGGCTCGGGTGGTGCACCGGCACGCGCGAACGCCGGCGTGAGCCCGACGGCGAGCAGCGTCGCGAGACCCCAGCGCCGATGCAGGAGACGCGCGCCGAGGCCGTGGACGAAGCGAGGCATAGCCATGGAAGCCGTCGGTGTAGCAACGTTCCCGACCCAGGACGAAGCAAAAAGTACATACCGACGCCGCCCTTGCCCGGCGCCGACCTCGTCCATACCCGACGCGACATGACGACAGGCCCGAACGAGGCGGCCTGAGACGCACTGATACGCTGAGTCAATGAAGGAGCCTGCAGATGCTGGCGCGCGCGTCGAAGCGGTCATGGCCGCACTGCACGGGCAGTGCGATGACCTCCTCACCCCGGCGCTGGTCATCGACCTCGACGCCGTCGAACACAACGTGGCCGCCATGGCGACGCTGGCCGGGCCCGGACGTTGGCGACCCCACATCAAGACGATCAAGCAGCCGACCCTGGTGCAGCTGCTGCTGCGGGCTGAGATCCCTCATCTCAAGTGCGCCACGCTCGATGAGCTCGCGCTCGCGCTGCGGGCGTCCGATGCGGCAGGCGTCCCCACCGACGTTCTACTCGCGTACCCCCAATCCCCTGCCGGCGCTCGCGCGGCGTCTCGACTCGCCGCCCAGCACCCCCGTGCCACCGTGCGCCTGCTCGCGGACAATCCGGGACATCTCACCCAACTCGATGAGGCACTCACGGACGCCCCGGTCCGCGTGTCCATCCTACTCGACGTGGACGTCGGCATGACGCGCACCGGGACGCCCGTGGATGGATGGTCGGCCCTGAGAGCGCCGTCGGCTTGCGACGTCGTCGGCCTGCACGGGTATGAAGGGCACGTCGCGTGGGACGAGCGTGATGCAGCGTTCGCGGCCTATGACGCACTCGTCGACCTCGCGCACCATCTCCCGATCGAGACGACATCGATCGTCACCTCTGGCTCCCATTCGTTTCACCACGCGCTGGCGCACCGGGACCTGGCCGAGGGGCCGTGGTCGCACCAGGTCTCGCCCGGCACGCTCGTGCTCAGCGATTTGCGCACGAACCCCGCGGCTGACCATCTCGGCCTCGAGCAGGCTGCATTCGTACTCAGCCGCGTCATCGCGACGCCGCGTCCGGGACAGATCACCCTCGACGCCGGTAGCAAGGCACTGAACCCCGACTGTCCCGCCCCCGGGTGCGTCGTCGTTGGGTACCCCTCGATGCACGGACTGAGCCCAAGCGAGGAACACCGCCCCTTCCAGATCGGCAACGACGGCCCTGCATTCGGTGAAATCGTGGCCCTCGTGCCCGAACATGTCTGCACGACCGTGAATCTGTTCCGGGAGGTGCACTACACCCGTGGCGGCACCTTCATCGAGCGGGGCGAGGTGGCAGGCGGACTGCGCTCGTCGACCGCGGCACGCATTCCGAACGGCTGAGCACCGATCATTCTGGCGGCGCGCATACGGTACTCGCGCTCTGCGCCTACATCTGCTCACATCTCCAAAGACGCCAAAGATCTAGCCAGCATCAGCTCTCCGCACATTTTCGTGAAACGTCGGGAACCTTCGCATCCCGAGTTCTCACAGCCAATGCAACCCCATGCTGGCCACGCCCATCACCGCACTGCTTCTGCTCGTTGGATCGCCGGACACGATCGCGACCGAGCCGACTTTCGAACCGTCCGAAGATGCCCAAATGGGTGACGGGCTACGGCTCACCGAGCCGACGCCAAACGTCGACGCTCCCCCCTCGCCCGACGTGACGTGTGCCGATGGCGAGACGCTCAAGGGGATCGACATCTCCAAATGGCAAGGAGACGTCGACTGGAACGCGGTGGCCAACGACGGCGTGAAGTTCTCGTTCGTGCGGGTTTCGGACGGCATCAACACGCAGGACCAGTACTTCGACAAGAACTGGGAAGAGTCTCGCGCCGCGGGCATCTACACCGGCGTCTATCAATTCTTCCGACCGAACCAGTCCGTGCTCGGACAGGCGAACTACCTGCTCGAGCAAATGGGCTGCGACATGAATGCGCGGACGTGCCCGATCACGGATATGGACCTGCCGCCCGTCATCGACGTCGAGCACCGACCCTCGGGGTGGAGCAAGACGCAGATGCGCAATGCGGTCCGCACGTGGATCGAGCGCGTCGAAGAGTTCGGCCTCGAGCCGGTCATCTATACGGGTCGCTTCTTCTGGCGAGACTACGTCGACTCCACCGAGTGGCAGGACCACCCGCTGTGGCTTGCCCACTACACGAACAACTGCCCCAACATCCCCAACGACTGGTCGGATTGGGACTTCTGGCAGTTCACCGACAGCGGCTCGGTCTCCGGGGTCAACGGGCCGACGGACACCAACCAGTTCAACGGCACCCTCGACATGCTCGAGGCATTGCGCCCCGGCGGTGCAGGAGACGACACGCCCGTCGAACCCTGCGGGACCGTCGCTGCCGACGACGCTACGATCATCGACAACGCAGACGCGTGCTTCAAGCTCAACGGCCCCGATCAATACTGGCGCGATGAAGACGCGGGTCACGGAGGAGACCTCCACTGGACCCGGACCACGACCGGATCCGAGTACAACTTCGGCGTCTGGTCCCTCGTGTTCGAAGAAGCGGGCTCCTACACCATCCAAGCCCACATCGACCCGGACCACACGTCCGCATCCCAGGCCAAGTATCAGATCACCAGCGCCGACGGGAATGAGACCAAAACGGTCGACCAGCGCCCCGGCGGCTGGATCACGATCGGCACGTTCGAGTTCGACGCCGGGGATGAGGGGCAACAGGTACGCCTCTCCGACAAGGCTGGCGTCTCCAGCCAGCAGCTTCAGTTCGACGCCATCCGCCTCATCCCGGACGGCCTCGACGTCGACGGAGATGACTGCGGCGAAGCGGTGCACGACGGCACCTCCCGAATCACCGACGACACCGGCCGCCACGCTGAAGGATGCAGCGCCGGAGCGCGAGGTCGCGGCGGCACCGTCTTCACCGCGAGCCTGCTGATTCTGGGCCTGTGGAGCCGCCGACGTCGCAGCTGAGCGACCGCCATCAGCCGAGAACCACGCGTCGACCGCACGTGCGGATGGCGCGTGGTTCACGTGCGGCAGGGCGTGGGCGTCACGTTCTCGAAGATGTAGTTGTCGGCAAGCTCGAGGGCTCGGACCTGCTCTGCCTCGGTGCGAACCGTCCACGCCAACAGCGGCACCCCCAACGCCCGCAGAAGCGTCGTGGCCAGGACGGGCAGCGCTCGAAGATCGTAGCCGATGTACGCCGGTCGAGCGTGCGGGGCCAACAGCAGGCGCTCCAGCGCAAACTGCTTGATCGGATTCATGTCGAGCTCGTCCATGTCTCCAGCCAGCAACCCCCGCGTCACCGACGGCATCTCGCGGCGAAACCACGCGACGCTGAGGGGGTTGAACGACTGCACCGCCACCTCCCCCGAATAGTTGGACAAAGCCCGCTCGACGGCCCGCTCGACCAAGCCCACCCGCCCTTCGTTTTTCACCTCTACGACGATGGGAACTCTGCGGTCGACCTGGGTGAGGACTTCGGCCAAGCTCGGAATATGTGCGTCCGAGGCCCCGAGGCGAAGCCCGGCGAGCTGCGCCCGCGTTCGCGCCCGCACCGGCCCGGAGGCGGTCGTCATCCGATCGAGCGATTCGTCGTGAAACACAATCGCGTGGCCGTCGGCGCTGGGGTGTACGTCGAGTTCGATCGGCACGCCCGCCTCACATGCGGCCTCGAACGCCGGGAGCGAGTTCTCCGGAATCCGCTCGTCGTGCAGACCGCGATGCGCCACCGGACGCGCGGTCACCCAGGCAGGTGCGCGAAGCATCAACCCGGGTGTACGCCTGCCCGCCATCCGTGAGCAAGGTGCAGCTCGCCTCAGCCGGGTGAGAACACGAGGGGGTACCGAATCGTGACGGTTCCCCCGTTGCTGGGCTTGGGGAACTTCATCGACTCGGCCGCCTTGTCGACGCAACCGTAGAACGTCTTCTCGAGGGCATCGGGCGCCTCCTTCTCGATGCTTGCCGTGACGGTGCCATCCGCCGCCACGACCAGCGTGAGGACGACGCGAACGGTTCGGTTGCTGTCGGACGCCAGCATCTTGTCGTAGCAGGCCCGGTACTTGTTGATGTGTGCCCGCACGATGCGGCGAATGATGTCCTTGTCCATCGACCCGGTGACCTGCGCCTTGGCTTGCCGAACTCGCGGAACCCGCTTGCCTCGGCCGCCGAAGCCCCGGCCCGATCCGCGTCCGTAGCCGCTGCCTCCGCCACCACCCTTGCCGATGAGACCGGTGTTTCCCAGGCCTATCGTCCCCGAGCCGGTTCCTCCACCACCTCGGCCCGTCCCGACGAGCCCGAGACCACCGACACCGTACGACTCGGCCAGCGCGGTGCCGTGCACCGGTTCGACCGGGACGGCAATGCGCTCGTCCGCCGCACCCACGCGCTCGCTGTCGTCGACCGCGACGAACGCTGTGGTGTGCATCAGCACGGAATGCTGCAGGGCGAGCTTCGTCGCGGCCTCGACACGGTCTTCGCGGATGCTCGCATCGAGTCCATACACGATCGGATTGCGCACCAGCTCCTCGATACGCGTACGAGCCCACATCGATTCGAGCCCGGTCCCCTCGACCCCCTGACCGAAGTCCACCTCCACGGGAATGCTCACGGTCTTGCCAGCCCGCGTGCCACGAATGGTGATCGTGCCCTTGGCCGGACGATCGAAGTGACCGTACAGGACCAAGGGCTCACCGACGAACAAGTCGGGTAGGCGCTGCGGGACCACGTCCTGCACCGGCAGCGTGCCCCAATCGACGTTCACGTCCTGAAGCGCCGGCGTGGAGATGCGGTCGTAGAAGCGGTCGACCTGAGCGTGGCCCGAGCCCCCGATGCCTACGTACGTGGTGCTGCCGCGACCCACGGTAGAGAGGCCGTCGAGCAGGAAGCGATTGGGCGCGTCGCCTACGCCGAGGCCGAAGATCCGCGCACGCCCGAGGTCGTCGTGCACGAGCTCGAAGATCTCCCGCTCGTTGCCGATCCAGCCGTCGGTCAGGAACAGCACCATCGGAATCCGGTCGCTGGCTTGTGCGAGCGAGAGCGCGGCCCGGATGCCCTCGACCATCTGCGTACCCCCCATGCCGTGCATGTCCTCCACGTAGGCGAGACCACGCTTGCGGTGGGATGCCGTGTTGTCGAGCAGACCCGGCGCGAGCGAGCTTGTGCGCTCGGAGAACCGAAGCACCGAGAATCGGTCGTTGGGCCCCATCTCGTTGATCGCACGCCGCATCACCGACTTGGCAGCGGCCATCGGCAGGCCCGACATCGACCCGGAGTTGTCGACGACGAAGATCAAGTCACGCGCCACCGCGTCGGCGGCATCCATCGCCACCGGCGGCGCGATGGTCAGCGTGAACGCACCACCACCCTCTTCGTTGGGCTGCGTCGAGACATCGGCAGCCGCTTCGCCGCGATGAAAGCTCCAGCTGAGCTCGAAGTCGCGATTGGGGACCGTGCGGCCATCTTCGAGTTCGATCGTCGTGACGCCGTACGCCGCGTTCTTCTGAATCGTGTGGTTGGCCGAGCGCAACGCATGGACGCCCAGCCCTGACTCGATGTCGACGGAGATCGCCAGCCGCGCGCATCCCTGCTCGTCGGCGGCCATCACCGGCGGGGTGATCCTCGACGCATCGGACACCCGGTCGGTGTCGTCCGACGTGCCGACACCGACATGCCCCATGGACGCGCCGGGAATGAACCGCTGCCCTACGACGGTCGGCAGCGTCAGCGTGGCTCGCCCATCATCGATTCCCAGGGGTTGCACGACATGCATCTTCACCTCGATGGACTCACCGGGCTGAATGTTCGCCACGCTCTGGGTGAACGAGTTGGGTCGCTCCTGTTCCAGAAGCCCCGCCGGATGGCCATCGGCTTTGGCCTTCTCGTAGATCTGCTTGGCTTCGGCGCGCCGATGGATCTTGCCGTGGATGCTGCGCTCGCCAACATGAATCCAGTAGTCGTCGACGGCCGACCGCTCGTGTAGCGGAAACGCATACACGGCCTCGATCGGCTCCTGCAGCGGATTCGCAAACACCTGCGTCACCACGGTCTCCGCCACCGTCCCGACGACGAGCGTTTCGTATGTGGTCTCCTGGAGGGGGAGTTCGCGAAGTCCATCGGACGTTTGCGCGCGCAGGCTGGCTCGGTCCCAACCTTCGTCCTCAGCCAAGGGCATCGCCTCACCGGGCACTTCGTCGCGGCACCGCCCCACCGAGCGCGTCCCGTCGGGCTCAGCCTCGAACGCATCGTAGACGAACGTATCCTCATCGTCCTGCGGGGCGTCGAAGTCGTACTCCAGCGGTGTCGCGTGCGGAGCACAGCCCGCGAATACGAACGCGGCCATGACCAGCACGCCCCTCCATCGGGCGTGAACCAGCATCGACCGCACAGACAGCCGGGACCCGACGAGGTTCCCGTGCCCGCTGGATTTTCTTCAGTCCTCGCCGCGCTCGCGCTCGCGCTGCGCCTTGTTGCGCTTGCGCTTCTGGTTCCAGCGGAACAGCGACAGCGCACCCTTGCCCGCCATGCCGCGGATCCGAGCCGTCCATGGCACCCCCTCGCGGCTGCGGGACTTCACTTCGCGGTTGGCACGACCGCCGACCCATAGGCCGACCAAGACGGCGACGACGATGAGCACGATCAGCAGAGGGAGAGGAAGCGCGTCCACGGTTCTGGAACAAGCGTAGCAGCCGACTGCTACTGTGCCGGCCGGTGTCGTTTCAAACGCGCGCGCTGCTGCTCACGCTGCTGGTCGAAATACCGTGCATCCTCGCGCTGGGGCACGCACGCGGCTGGATGAAGTCCAGCCAGCGACTGGCGTGGCTTTTAGCTGCGTGCGCCGCGACGTTGTGCACCCACCCGTTTGCCTGGGAAGCCGCGATCACGCACAGCCCCGACCTCACGCCCGAGGGCAAGGTCGCCCGGATCGAGGGTGCCGTCGTGCTGGCCGAGGCCATGCTCTACGCGATTGCGCTGCGACTGCAACCCCTGCGCGCGCTTGCGCTGAGTGGGCTCGCGAATCTCGCGTCATTCCTCGTTGGGCTGCTGTGGCTGGGCTGAGTTGAGTGCGAGCAGCAGCACGGGCAGCTCGAGCCATGCGTGAATCGCTGCCAGTGCGCCGTATCCGTTGCGCGCCTGCGCGAACCCCAAGGCGATGAACGCGACCACCGAGCCCGCGCTGACGGCCATCAAGCCGCCAACCCACCGGCGCGGCCCAGCGCCTCCGACCCGCGCTGGCAACACGTCGATCACGTAGAGGTAGTGCATGCACTGCAGGTAGGCGCACGCGGAGAAAGCATGCAGCGCCGCGCTCGTCCCCACCAACGTTCCAGGGAGATACGCCCGCATGTGTGCAACCAAACCGCCCTCGGCGAGCCAGGTCAGCTCTGGGTGGACGAGTCCCAGCGCGTGCAGCAGCGCGTACGGAACTCCCGACGCGATGAGCACCGGGACGCCGACGAAGAGCGCCAGCGCACTGGGAAGCGCACGTCGCTCTGCCGGTGTGCCCTCGGCGAGGAACAGCACCGGGGTCAGGTTGTGCAGCACGGCCACCAGCAGCAGCGTATGCACCGGCGAAACGGCGAGGCCCGCAGCGACCAACACCGCCATCAGCACGGCCACCGCACGACCGCGGCTCGAGGCGGACGGAACGACGCACAGGGCGAGCGCAACGCCAAATCCGAGCTCGATTCCCCGGCCTCCGGGGGGCGAAAGTACGCCGGCGACCATCATCAGCCGGGTGCAGCCGATCGCAACGACGGTCGAGAGCATGGCGGCTGCCGTACGTCGTCCCACCCTCGCGCCGAAACGGCGCACTACGTAGCGAAGCTCTGCAAGCACGTGCACGGCACCGAACGCGGCGAGCGTCACT
>CAYSPB010000029.1:9271-33910 GCA_964432695.1 uncultured Nannocystaceae bacterium | reverse complement strand
TGGGGCTATCAGACGACCGGCTACTTCGCCCCCACGGCCCGTCACGGCTCGCCGAGCGACTTCAAAGCGCTCGTCGATGCGCTGCACCGAGCGGGCATCGGCGTGCTGCTGGACTGGGTCCCCTCGCACTTCCCCACCGACGCCCACGCGCTGGCCGAGTTCGACGGCACGCACCTGTTCGAGCACGCCGACCCCAAGCAGGGCTTCCACCCCGACTGGAAGTCCGCGATCTTCAACTACGACCGGCACGAGGTGCGCTCGTTCCTTACCAGCAGCGCGCGCTACTGGTGCGAGGCCTTCCACGCCGACGGGCTCCGCGTCGACGCGGTGGCCTCCATGCTTTACCTCGACTACAGCCGCGAAGACGGCCAGTGGATCCCCAACCGTCACGGCGGCCGCGAGAACCTGGGTGCCATCGACGTCCTGCGGCAGATCAACGAGACGGTCTACACGGCCTGCCCGGGCGCGCAAACCGTCGCGGAGGAGTCGACGTCGTGGCCGATGGTCTCGCGCCCGACGTACGTGGGCGGCTTGGGCTTCGGCTACAAGTGGGACATGGGGTGGATGCACGACACCCTCGACTACTTCTCACGCGACCCAATCTATCGCCGCCACCATCAACACGCCCTGACGTTCCGAATGCTCTATGCCTTCGGCGAGAACTTCGTGCTTCCGCTGTCTCATGACGAGGTCGTGCACGGCAAAGGATCGATCCTCGGACGCATGCCCGGCGACCGCTGGCAGAAGTTCGCCAACCTGCGCGCCCTGTACGGATACATGTACGGGCAGCCGGGCAAGAAGCTGCTGTTCATGGGCTGCGAGTTCGGCCAAGAGCGAGAGTGGAACCACGACATCAGCCTCGACTGGCACCTGCTGCACGACCCTGCCCACGAGGGCGTACGTCGCTGGGTGGCCGACCTCAACCGCCTGCATCGCGAGCACGGTGCCCTACACCAGCGCGACTGTGACCCAGGCGGGTTTGCGTGGGTCGACTTCTCCGACGCCGAAGCGAGCGTCTACGCGTTCTTGCGCTTCGGCCACGAGGCCCCCCCCGTGCTCGTCGTCTGCAACTTCACGCCCGTGCCCCGTCACGGTTACGGCATCGGCGTCCCGCAGGGCGGCTGGTGGCGCGAGCTGGCCAACAGCGACGCGGGCGAGTACGGCGGCAGTGGCATGGGCAACGGCGGTCGCGTGCACGCCCACGACGGCGGTGCACACGGACAGCCGTACCGCCTCGACCTCACCCTTCCACCACTCTCCGTTCTGTTTCTGACCCCCGAGGAGTCCTCATGAAGAGCGCAGGTCCACGACGCTACGTCTGCATTCACGGACACTTCTATCAGCCGCCGCGGGAGAACCCGTGGCTGGAGACGGTCGAGCAGCAGGATTCGGCGTATCCGTTTCACGACTGGAACGAGCGGATCACCGCCGAGTGCTACGGACCCAATGCCTGGGCACGTATCCTCGATCAGCAGGGTTTCATCGAGCGCATCGTCAGCAACTACGAGCGCATCAGCTTCAACTTCGGCCCGACGCTGCTCGCGTGGATGGAGCGCGAGACGCCCAACGCCTACGCGGCGATTCTCACGGCCGAGGAGGCCAGCCGCGCCCGCTATGAAGGCCACAGCTCAGCCTTGGCGCAGGCGTACAACCACTCGATCCTACCGCTGTGTAGTCCGCGAGACCGGCGAACGCAGGTCAAGTGGGGCATTCGAGACTACGAGCATCGCTTCGGGCACGCGCCCGACGGCATTTGGCTGCCCGAGACCGCGGTCGACACCGACACGCTGGAGGCCCTTGCCGAAGAGGGCATCACCTACACCCTGCTCGCGCCCCATCAGGCCGGCGCCGTCCGCAGGCGGGGCACCGTACCGTGGCAAGACGTGCAGGGCGCACGCGTCGACCCGCGCGTTCCGTACCGCTGCGAGCTGCCCTCGGGGCGCTCGATCACCCTCTTCTTCTACGACGGCCCGGTGTCTCAGGCAGTTGCGTTCGAGCATCTGCTCGACAGTGGCGATCGCTTTGCCGACCGGCTCATGGGTGCCTTCGGGGCCGACGACCTGCCCCACCAGCTCGTGCACATCGCGACCGACGGCGAGACGTACGGGCACCACCATAAACACGGCGACATGGCACTCGCGTACGCGCTGCGTCGGTTCGAGCGCGACCCCAACGTCGAGCTCATCAACTACGGCGCATTCTTGGCTCGGCACCCGCCCGAACACGAGGTGAAGATCGTCGAGCGCACCTCGTGGAGCTGCGTCCACGGGATCGAGCGCTGGCGCAGCGACTGCGGCTGCTGCACGGGCTCCAACCAGGGTTGGAATCAGGCCTGGCGCCGACCGCTGCGCGAAAGCCTCGACTGGCTCGCCGAGCGACTCGCCGAGCTGTACGAGAGCAAGACCAAGGGGCTGCTCAAGGAGCCCTGGGCCGCCCGCAACGCCTACATCGACATCATTCTCGAGCGCAGCGACGACGCGGTCGCGACGTTCTTTGCCCGGCACGGTGCCGGCAAGCTCAGCGATGCAAAGCGAACCGAGGCGCTGCGCCTGCTCGAGATGCAGCGCCAGGCGATGCTGATGTACACCAGCTGCGGCTGGTTCTTCGACGACGTCTCAGGCATCGAAACCACCCAGATCATTCGCTACGCGGCGCGGGCGATTCAGCTCGCGCAGGAGCTCTCCAACGTCGCGCTCGAACAGCCGTTCCTCGAGCGACTCGGACAAGCCCAGTCCAACCTCGCCGAACAGGGCAACGGACGTGAGCTGTACGAGCGGTTCGCCGCCCCGATGACGGTCGACCTGCAGCGCCTCGTTGCCCACTATGCGGTCAGCTCGCTGTTCAAGCAGTACACCCCGCGCGAAGACGTGTTCGCCTACAAGGTCGACCAGGTCGACTACCAGACCGCCTCCCTGGGGCGAAGCCGCATCGCGATCGGCAAGGTCGCGGTCGTCTCTCAGGTCACGCGCGAAGCCGACGAGCTCAGCTTCGGATTCGTGCACCTGGGCGACCACAACATGTCCGGCGGCGTGCGGGCGTTCCGCGGCGAAGCGGAGTACGACCAGATGGCCAGCGACGTGCTCGAGGCCTTCCGCAGCGCCGACATGCCCGAGGTGCTCCGACTGCTCGACATGCACTTTGGCGAGCTGAGCTACTCGATGCGCTCGCTGTTCCGAGACGAGCAGCAGCGGGTGCTCGACATCGTCGTCGACAGCGCCACGGTGGACGCACAGCAGGTCAGCACCCGTCTGTACCGGCAGCACTCCGCGCTGCTTCGCTACCTCGCCACGCTCGACCTTCCGCTCCCCAAGGCGCTCAAAGGCCTCGCGGACTTCGTGCTCAACACGATGCTGCGCTCCGAGCTGGAGTCGCGCGAGCTCAGCCCCGACCGAATCCGTGAGCTCATGCGGGAGGCCGAGGCGCTCAAGATCGACCTGCACCGGGTCAGCCTGAACTTCACCCTTCAGCGCACGATCGAAAGTTCGACCGCGCGCTGGGCCGAAGCCCCCGATCGCTTGGGCCGCCTGCGCCGACTCGGCGCCCTGGTGAAGCTGGCAAACCAGGGCCCTTTCGAGGTCGATCTCGCCATGGCGCAGAACGAGTTCTACAAGCTCATGGAGACCACCCTGCCCCACTACACGAGCCAGGCCGACCGTGGCGACACGATCGCAGCGCAGTGGCGCGAGGTGTTCTTCGAGCTCGGGGACGACCTTCGCGTTCGCGTCCGCGAGTAGGACGGGGGCGTCACCCGCCGAAGAGACGGAACACCTCTCCGCGGAACGGTTCGTTGACCGCGGCCGCGAGGATCACCGAGACGAGCAGGCCGATGCCCGCGAACAGGACGTCCTTGCCGATCATGCGGGCCGCGAACGTCCAGCGCCGCTCGCTCGCGCCGCGGAGGCTCATCGCGAGTTCGCGTCCGCCGAGCAGACCGATGAAGACCCAGGTCGTGCTCATCGGGACCTTCGACTCGAACTTGAAGTAGTAGAGGATGAGCGCGTAGACGAGGTTGATGATCGTCGCCGCGCGGACATCCACCACGGCGGACTTCTCGTCGACGATCTCCTGCACCTTGTCGCCGCCCATGCGGAACAGCAGGCCTAGGCCCAGGAAGATCGCGCCTGCAAAGACGACGAACTCGCCCGTGGACAGGCTTCGCGGCAGGTAGACGGCGATGTTCGCCGCGTCCTGCTGAAGCCAGACGCTCCACAGCACGCCCGAGGTCAGCCACTGACCGACCCGCCACGCCGGATGCGGCTTGTCGTTGTCGAGCATGCGCGAGATGGCCTTCGACGCCAGCATCCACACCACGATCGCGATGCCAAACGCGAGCACGTAGCCGGTGAGGCTCTTCGAGAGCACCTTGCCCACGCTGCCGGCCGTCGTCGCAAAGCTCGATAACAGCAAGAACGTGGTGCTGACCGGCATGCGCAGCCGCGTCAGAATCAGAAGGAACAGAGGCGCCGAGACCTGCAGGAACGAGAACTCGGTCGGTGCCGTCTCGAAGCCCTTCGAGGCCAGCCGCTGGTAGCTAACATCGCCATCGAACACCACGAACGAGTACGCGACGGTCGCCAGGAAGATGCCCCCGGTGAACAGCCACAGCATCCACCACGGCGTCTTGCGGTTGCTCGTAATGAACGTCCCGATCGTCTGGATGCTGTCGTTGGCAATCGCCGAGTAGCCGGCGAACGCAAAGCCGACCCACGCCGCGATGTGCGGGGTGCGATACGTGGCAGCGGCGAGCACGAAGCCACCGAGCAGCACGGCCAAGAACGTGCGCTCCCGAGCAATGGCCTCGGGGAGGAGCCTCATCAAACCAGGGGAACCTTGGTCGTTGGACATCGTTTCTCGACGGGTGCGGGGCGACGGTAGCGGTCGCACCCTGCACGAGGGGCCGCGTGGCCGAAACAAGACATCAACATTGAAGTCACAGTCACGTGACACCCCAGCCCTCCGTCAGGAAGACACGCCCTCGGGCTGCCCGAATCCAGGGCGCGCGGTCTCGCCCACGGCGGCCTGCACCTCCTCGAGCACCCGATACGTGCCGAACTTGGGCAGCCGCAAGAACCCCGACCATGCCGCGGCCGCGAGCGTGCCGTCGGAGAGCAGCTCGTGAATCCGGTCGCCGACGTGCCTGGGGTTGCGCTGCTTGAGGCCAACGCCGTGCTCCCGCGCATACCGACGATTGAAGCGCTCGTGCACGCCGACGGGGGCGGTCAGCAGGAGCGGGATCCCGAGCGCGGCGTAGAACGTCATCTCGCTCGGCTTGGTCCACAAGATATCGGTCTCGGCCAGCAGCGCGTCGAATCGCTCGAAGTAGGTCTCCATGTCCTTCGCTGACAGGATCGTGATGCCCTTGCCGATGTGCGCCTCGAGCTCGACCGTGCGTAGCGCTCGATGGAACCGCGCCGCAACTTCGGCATGCGTCCCAGCGACGAGAGCCAGCCGAATCCGGCCCGAGACCAGCAGCGAGCGAATCGAGGGCAAGAACGCGTCGACCAAGCCCGACTGGGCACCAGCGCCACCTACCGCGAACGTCAGCAGCGGTGGACGCCGCTCGTGGTCTTTGCCGAGTTCGGCGAAGAAGTGCGCCAACTCGTGGTGGCACGACGCCCGAAAGCGCCCCTTGGGGTCGAGGCGCACCAGCCGAGGGCCGAGGTTCTCGCGCAACGCGGGAAGGTCTCGGCCGCCGACGAGCGCGTGCGGGAGTGGGAAGCCGGTAAAGGCGATTTGGCTTCGCGGAACGCCGAACGCGCGCAGGCGACGGACGACCCGTGGACTGGGCGCGAGGTAGCGAATGCTGCTCTCGCGGGCGTCCAGAGGCGCCCACACGCGGTTGATGTCGGCATCCGTCACGACGCAGTACACACCGTCGACTCCGCGACGGTCCGCGACGATGGCCGGCGCGTAGAACGTGGTCAGCAGGGGCGCACCGGCATCGCGAAGATGGTGCGCGAGCGACTCGCCGAAGCCGCGGTGAATCAACGCGTCGAGACCGCGCGTCGCGAGCGAGGGTCCTGCGAGGTCTCGGTAGGGGTGCAGCGGTGGGATCATCGTCACCGAATCCAGCGCGCTGCGCACCGTGGGGCCAACCACCGGAAGCTCCGAGCCCCGCGACGACCAGCTGTGGGCAAAGCGAACCGCGTCCCACAGCGCGCGCTCGGCCCGGGTGGCGAACGGCGCACGGTCGACGTAGGTGAGCCCCGTGCCGAGGCGCTCGGCGAGCGGTCGCGCCGCACGTAAATGGCCGTAGCCCATCTCCGCGGCGGCGATGACCGGCGTGACGCCAGGACCCGCCATCAGCGACGGTCTCCCCGTACCCCCACGGCGTGGGGCAAAGCCGCTCCGCGCGGTGGGATGGACAGACGTGATCCCGGGCCGATCCGCAGCAGATTGCCGCGCCAGTTCACGTCGCGAAGCACCCACCCAAGGCCCCACAGCGCCAACACCAACAGGTCCTTGCCGGGTACGAACAGCACGTCGGCCACGCCGGGCCAGTGCCCCCGCAGCCGGCGCGTCAGCATGGCATCGGAGGCGAGCTTCACCGAGACGACAACCCCCGCGGCCCCAAGCCACAGCGCGCTCCACGAGCCGGCCGCATCACCACCCAAGGTCCCGATGCCGACCGCGGCGGCCGCAAGCGGGATCGGATTGAGCAGCGGCTCGAACGCATAGGCCTTCGGCGAGATCCAGCGACGCATCTGTGCCCATCGCAGGTGTCGGCTCGCGAACCGCCGAACGCCCCAGCGCGTGTTGATGGTGTGGATCACGTGCTGGCTGAGCGTGACCTTGTGTCCGGCACGACTGAACGCGACGCCGAGCAGGTAGTCCTCGCCCAACACGTCGCGAACGAGGTCCCAGCCCCCGAGCGCATCGAGGTCGGTCCGCCGAAGGAGCATCGATTTCCCGACCACGCACGGGTGACTCGCGAGGACTTCGGCGCCACAGACCGCGCCACAAACGAAGCTGTTCAGATGCAGGTTCTCCAGGCCGGCCGCGACGGAGTCCTCTCCGGAGCCGGCAATGAGGCTGGACACCAGACCCACGTCGGGGTCCGACAGCTCTGCGGTCATGTCTCGCAGATAGGAGGATGAGACGCGAACGTTGCTGTCGGAGATGAGGATGAGGTCGTGCGAGGCGACGTCGCTGAGAACGTCCAACATGCGAACCTTCGGGTTCAGCCCCTCCCCTTCGCGGCCCGCGACGAGCTTGATGCACACGTGCGGATATTCGCGTCGCAGCTTCATCGCGACGTCGAGTGCGGGGTCGTCGACATCGGCCGCCCCGAGGATGACCTCGAACGGGCCGTCGTAGCGCTGCTCGACCAGAGAACGCAGGTTCTCCTCGAGCCCGTCGTCCACGCCCTTGAGCGGCTTGAGGATGGAAACCCCGGGGCTCTCGACGCTCAGCGGCTTGCGAGCGCTTCGAATCGTCCAGTGCACGCACAGATGCGATACGGCGGTCACGAGCGCCGCAGACAACGATGCAGCGACCAAAGCAAACACCAGACTCGTCAAAAGGAACGTCTCCATCACGCTCAGCTCCGGTGGCCCGCACTCTCGACGCGCTTCGAAACGCACGGTTCTCCGGGCGGTGACGTAGACGTGACACCTATGGACAGGGGTTCGTTTTCACAGACTTGCGATCGAATCGTCGCCTCAGGGTCGCGAACGAGACGACCTCGTCACGCGACGCCCCCGTCCCTGTGTTAAGGCTTCGAAGCGGGAGACACGCTGATGGCGACGTTCGGTCACCTATCCGACCTGCATTTTGGCTGTGACGAGGACGTTCCGGTCCGGATGCACCGGATGGTGCAGCACATCCTCGCAACCGGGCTCGACCACGTGGTGCTGACAGGCGACATCACGCATCGCGGGCGAGAGGAGGAATACGAGGCCTTCTTGGAGGTCTTCGACCCGCTGCTTCGTCGAGGCATGGTCACGATGGTCCCCGGCAACCACGACCGCGGTGGCGACGACGTTGCCGACTCGATCATGTACGGGCGACGCGTCGCGGCCCGCAGTCACGGGGACTTATTCCTCGTGCAGCTGGACTCGACCGGGCCGCACAACCGGCACATGTTTCGTGGTCACGGGCTGGTCACGCCGACCGATTTGTTGGCGTTGCAGGACGCGCTCGACGACGCTCGCGCTTCGCAGCTCGTCATCGTCTTGATGCACCACCATCCGTATCCGCTGCCTGAAGAAGGCGCACTCGAGCGGTTCTCGGCCTGGGCGGGGCTGCCCTATGCGGCCGAGCTGCACAGCGGAGCCGACGTCCTCGCGATCGCGCGTGGCCGTGCCGATCTCCTCCTGCACGGGCACCGCCACGTCGCCACGCACCGACTCGACCTCGACACCTCCCGCTCCTTGGGCATCTACAACGCCGGATGTACGCCAGCGCTCGGACGCTTCCGCGTCTTCAGCCACCACGCCGGGCGACTCACTGCCCCGCCGGCATGGCAGCTGCTGCCGGTACCACCCCGTCTCCCTCGCCCCACCCCGCAGACTGCCGCGTGGGGATGAGTGGCTCGGCGCCTCAAGTCAGGCGTTGCAGCATCGACTGCGTGACGAGGGTGATGCCACCGGGCGTTCGATGAAAGCGCTCTTCGTCGGCAGCCTGGTCTTCACCCACGACGAGGCCCTCGGGCACGCGACAGCCCGAAGCGATGATCGCTCGGCGCAGCCGGGCGCGGCGCCCGATGTCACAGTCGGGGAGGATCAACGACTCCTCGATCTGGGAGTACGAGTTCACGCGGGTGTCGGTGAACAGCACCGACTTCCGAATCGACCCGCCCGAGACGACGCAGCCCGCCGAGACGAGCGCATCGACGGCCATGCCGCGGCGGTCGTCATCATCGAAGACGAACTTCGCGCACGGTCTCTGCTCGTGATAGGTCCAGATCGGCCACCGCGCGTCGTAGAGGTCCAGCATGGGCGTCACGTGGGTGAGCTCCATGTTCGCGCCCCAGACCGCGTCCAGCGTGCCGACGTCGCGCCAGTACGGCTCGGTGGCGCCCTCGCTGAGCACGCAGCTGTCTTGGAACGAATGCGCGAACAGTCGCCGCTGCCCGATGAGCGACGGCACGATGTCGTGGCCGAAATCGTGGGAGGAGCCCGAGTCGGAGGCGTCGCGCTCGAGCGTGTCGAGCAGAACATCGATGTCGAAGACGTAGATCCCCATCGACGCGAACGTGCGGTCCTCGCGACCGGGGACGCACGGCGGGGCGCTCGGTTTTTCGACGAAGCGCACGATCTCTCCGCTGGGACCCGCGTCCACGCACCCGAATGCCGTGGCTTCTTCGCGCGGCACTTCGACGCACGACACGGTCACCTCCGCGCCCGACTTCACGTGGGCACGAATGAGCCGGCTGTAATCCTGCCGGTACACGTGATCGCCGGCGAGGATCAAAACGTACCGGGGGCCGTGCTGTCGGATCACCTGCAGGTTCTGAAAGACCGCGTCGGCGGTGCCGAGATACCAGCTGCCCGCCTCGGTCTGCTGCTGGGCGGGCCAGAGTTCGACGAACTCCCCAAGCTCGCCACGAAGAAAGTTCCAGCCCCGCTGGATGTGCCGAATCAGCGTATGTGCCCGATATTGGGTCACCACGGCCACTTTGCGAATTCCGGAGTTGATGCAGTTGGACAGCGGAAAGTCGACGACGCGGAACTTTCCACCAAACGGCATGCTCGGCTTGGCCTCGTTGTCGGTCAGCGCACGCAAGCGGGATCCACGACCACCCGCGAGTACGACGGCGAGCGTCGACCGGGCAGCGTTCTGCACCTCTCCAGCATTCATCGCCTCCTTTTGTGCCACGAACCTTGGGCGATCGAGAAAACCCTGCGTCACTTTTTCGTACGTCGCGGGATCCCACTCACCCTCGACCCGAGCGCGAGACGACGGGCGCTCTGGTAGCGTCCGCGCATGCGCATCCTTCAAGTCACGTCGGAAGCCGTGCCGCTCGCCAAGACGGGGGGCCTTGCCGACGTGGTCTCGGGTTTGTCGCGGGCACTCGTGGCCGCTGGAGACGACGTACGGCTACTGCTGCCCGCGTATCCGGGCTGCATCGAAGCCGCGGACGCGACGGTGAAGCTGGAGTTGGGCGACCCGCTCGGTACCGGTCCGGCGCGGCTCCTCGAAGGCCGGCTGCCGGGCACGTCCGTACCGGTGTGGCTGCTGTCCGCGCCAACCCTGTTCGACCGCGCAGGCGGGCCGTACCTCGACGAGCATGGCCGTGACCACGTCGACAATCCGCTCCGGTTCGGGCTGCTCGGCCGCGTCGCCGCAATGCTGACGAACGCGGGCGCCGCGTTGGGCTGGGCACCAGACGTCGTTCACGTGCACGACTGGCAGGCCGGCCTCACGCCCGCATATCTGCACTGGTGGGGCGGACGTCGGCCCGGGACCGTCACGACGATCCACAACCTGCGCTTCCAGGGCCGGTTCGACCCCGCCACGGTCCGGACGCTCGGCCTGCCGTGGGCGTCGTACTCGATCGATGGCGTCGAATGCTACGGCACGATGTCGTTCCTCAAGGCGGCGCTGTACTACGCCGACCGAATCACGACCGTCAGCCCGACCTATGCCGAGGAGATTCGCGGCGAGTGGGGCGGTGAAGGGCTGCACGGCCTGCTCGACCACCGCGGCGACCGACTCCACGGCGTCCTCAACGGCATCGACGACGCGCTATGGAACCCGGCGTCCGACGCCGCACTGAGTACGACCTACGACGCCGACCATCTGGACGACCGGCGCGGCAACAAGGCCTCGCTGCAGGCTCGGTTCGGGCTCGCCGAGGAGCCACGGACCCCCCTGATCGGCATGGTCTCGCGGCTGACCGACCAAAAGGGCGTCGACCTGCTGCTCGGCGCCCTGCCATTCATGCTCGAGCGAGGCGCGCAGCTCGTCGTCGTTGGCTCTGGCGATGGAGCACTCGAACAAGCGCTCGAGCACGCCGCGAGCTCGAACCCCGGTCGCATCGGTTTCTTCCGCGGCTACGACGAGGACCTCTCGCGGACCGTATTCGCCGGCGCGGACCTCTTCGCCGTCCCTTCGCGGTTCGAACCCTGCGGCCTGACACAGATGTACGCGCTTCGGTACGGCGCACTCCCGATCGTACGGCGGACCGGCGGACTGGCTGACACCGTGACCGATGTCGGGCGCGGCGGGGTCGGCTTCACATTCGACGCAGTGTCGACCCCTGCCCTCGTCGACGCGCTCGAGCGGGCGTTGGGCCTCTACGCCGACGCCGGACGCTGGCGGTCCATCCAGCGCCGCGGCATGGCGATCGACTTTGCCTGGAGCGCGGCTGCCAAGAAGATTCGCCGCATCTACGGGCTGGCCGTGGACGACGCGTCGTCCACGTAGATGTGCGACCCGGTCGCCATCGAAGGGAAACCGCGACGGTTTCCGGGCGCGTCCACGGGACGCAGCGTCGTCGCGTCGACCCGAGCAACGCGGGGCGGTGACCCGAAGTTGATGAGGAACTCATCCCCGTCCAGCGACAGCGCGATACCCCGCGGGTTGGGCACACGCAGCGAGTGCACCATCGAACCGGTCTGCAGGCTCCAGAACGTGACGATGTTGCCCAGCGGCGTCGTCGCGCCCGCCACCCGCGTCACGGGGTGAATCGCGACGCTGAGCGTCTCGCCGGGAAGCTTCGTCACCACGGCCTCGGGCTCGACCATCGTCTGCAGCGCCGATCCCCGAGGCCGCAGACTGATCCCGCCGCGGGCCCGCTGCGGGTCGTATCCATCTCGCGGCGCGCTGACGACCGCGAGGTCGCCGGCCGCGGTGAGGTCGAGGTGCCCGGCGTTGATCTGATGATCAGGCACAGGCACCAGCTCGACCAGGTCACCGGAGCGCACGTCCACGTATGCCACGCTCGGAAGGTCGTGCTCGCGCCCCGCCGGCGATCCGCCGTTGGCGACCACGAGGGTCGTGCCATCGCCGGCGAACATGCAATCGTGAGGCGCCAGTCCGTGCGAGGGGAAGTCCCCGACGGTTTCGAAGGTGTGCCCATCACGCACGGCGATGTACCCACGGTTTCCGTCGGAGACATCGGTCTCGGTGCAAAACAGCAGCGATCCGTCCGGCGAATACGCGCCGTGACCGTAAAACTGGCGGTCCGGACTGCAGGTGACCGTGCGGATGACGGCGCCCTGCACCAGGTCGACGACACAACACCCGGGACCATGCTTTTCGAACAGTACGACCTCGCGCGCCCGCTCCGGGTGCGGCGTGATGCCGTGGGCCAGGAAATCCACCGTGATCTCCTCGGGTGACGCGTCGGCCACGTCGAGGTCGAGTCGCGCAAGATGAAACTTCGGCGCGCCGGTCTGCTTGTGTCGCATCGCGCCTCCCCCGAGGACGGCGCCCACTCGCGCTTCCGCTCCCATCGAATGCGACCCTATCACCCGTTCGCCAGGCCGGCCGAGATGGCCCCGGCGCCGGATACATGTGGCATCATCAGGGCGTGGGTACGATGGGGATTCGATGGATGTTGGGCGCGCTGCCGCTGGCGCTCGGGGGTTGCCCCGCAGCAGAACCAGGCCGTCCGGGCGACCAGCAGGTCACCTCGGTCGGCTCTTTTTCCGGCTCGGACACCGACGCCGGGCAGACCGCGACCGACGGTGATGACGACACTGGGGGTCAGGATTCGCAAACGACGAGCCCCGGCACCGGCACGCCCACGGACACCGACGTAGACCCCTCCGACAGCGACGACGACCCCAAGTTCGATCTGGGCGTTCAGCCCGACGTGGGCATGGAGGTCGAGGAGGGCTGCACCAAGGTCGACTTCCTCTTCGTCATCGACAACTCCGGGTCGATGGGTGACGACCAGCAGAACCTGATCGCCAACTTCCCGAACTTCATCAACGGCATTCAGGCAACGCTCGAAGACGTCGACGAGTACCACGTGGGCGTGACGACCACCGACATCTACGCAGGCAACATCCCGGCGTGCCAAGTGCTCGGTGGCCTCGTGACCAAGACCGGTGGCAACGAGTCGAGCAACCAGCTGTGCGGCCCGTATGCGGAGGGCGGCAACTACATGACGCAGCTGGACAACCTCACGAACTCGTTCGCATGTGCAGCCCAGGTTGGCAGCGGCGGCGCCGGCATCGAGCGCCCGATGAACGCGATGGAGGCTGCGGTCCGAGGGGACCACGCCGGACCGGGCGGCTGCAACGAGGGCTTCGTTCGCGACGACGCTTTGCTGGTCATCGTGATCATCACCGACGAATGGGATGGGCCCGGCGACCCGGAGTCCGACGGCTCCACTGGTGACGCGAACGCCTGGTACAACACCGTGCTCGCGGCCAAGCAGAACATCCCCGAAAACATCGTCGTCGTGACGCTGAGCCACATCAACGGCAGTCCGCAGTGCCCACCGGGCGACGTGTTCTTCAACCCCGCCGACATCCAGACCTTCACCGAGCTCTTCGGGGAGAACGGGTTCCAAGGGTGCATCACCGGGGACTTCGCCGCGATCTTCAGCGAGGCGACCGGCGTCATCGAAGAAGCGTGCAACAACTTCGTCCCGCCGGGCTGATCCGCAGCGGCGCACGAAATCGGTGACGGTTTCGAGCCTCCCCGACACGACCAGTCCGTATGAAGCCCCTCGTTCTCATCGTGGCCCTCGGACTCGCCGTTGTCGGTGGTTCTGCACTCACCGTATCTCCACCCAGCCCCGCAGCCGTCGACGCAGCACCCAGCGCGACGTCCGTGACGGCCTCGGTCGAGCCCGAACCGGTCGCAGCCATGGCTAGCTGCGGAGCCGATTGCGACTGGTGCAGCTGCACGTTCCCGAATCAGTCGCAGTGCTCGGCGGATCATCCGATCCTCGGCAAATGCACCTGCACCTGCCTGCGCAAGAAGAAGCCCAAGCCTAAGCCGGTCGACCCCGCATCCGGGACTTGAGCCCGGCGTATTCGCCCTCTGACACGATCGCGAAGTTGCGGTGACGGTCTCTGCCTTCGCGATCACTACCCGTCGCGTATGGTCGAGATCGCAAACTTCCTCGCTAAGCGCGTCCGTCGAGAACGAAAGGGCTGGCTGAACTGGCCACTGGGGACCCCCATCCCGCTGGGCGACATCGGTCGGACGCGGCGCCGCCTGTTCGAGACGGAAGCACAAGGCACCCTCGGAGACCTCGGCATCGCGTACGAAGAGGACCCGGACCCCAGCCCCGACCAGGTCGACTGGCAATACAGCCGCGACAGTGGCATCGAGCTGTTCGTCAAAGGAACGTCGTCGGACGTGAACATCCCGAAGTGGTCCAGCCTCGGTGCAGGGGAGCTTGGGTTCAGCGCCAAGTTCGGCAAGCGAGGCTCATATCGTCTCGTCGTGCCAGAGCTTCGTTGGAACCGGATCAAGACCACGCCCGCCCTGATGGCGGCGCTCAAGCAGGCCCGCCGCGACGGACGAATCCGCCGTCGCGATCGCATCGTCATGGGTGTCGGAGTCGCCTCGTCCTACACGCTGCTCGTCAGCCTCAGCAACGAGTCCACCATCGACTTCACGGCGTCGGCCGCGTTTTCGAACATCGCGGACGCGAGCGCAGGGTTCCAGTACAAGCGCAGCAGTGGCGCGGTCGAGCGCTACGTCGCGAACGCAGGCGGTACGCTATTCCTCAAGCTGATGAAGGTTCGCTGGTCCGGCGAACTGAACATGCTCAAGCGCGTCTCGTCCGTGGAGGACGACGACATTCAGCTCGTCGACGCAGGCATCGTCGAGTACGACGACGTCGAGGATGCCGACGACGGAGCCCCGTCACTCGTGTAGCGTATCGCTCGTCGATGCGACGGCCGCTTCAGACTCGTGACCGCATCTGCGTGAACTTGGTCAGCCTTCGGGTGCGCAGCCCGTACTTCGGAGCCCTCGAGGTCACCCGGTTCGAAACGGCCACGCGGCACCTGCTCGAGCGGGCGCAGCAACGTGGAGAGCTAGTCTTGGGCATCGATCTGTCGAGCCCGCCGCGACAGCTCCCGCCCGAAGAACTGCTGGCTGACCTAGTCGCCGACTGGGTCCCCAAGGACGCAGCCCTCGAACACCCGGAGGACTACCGAACCCACCGGACGCTGCGTTGCTATCAAGATGCAGGCGCGGACCCGTTCGTCACGCTCATCGGCCACGTCGGCCAGCTGTCGTGGCGCGACGTCGCCACGCTCCAGCACTGGGCATGACGAGCGGGCTCGCAAGCACGCGGTGCGGAGGTCGTGAGGGCTGCGCTCGCCGAATCGAACAGCCCGCAGCGAGGACCCGTCGTCAGCGGCGTCGAAAACCTTGCAGCGACGAGGACTGGCTCGGTCACTGGCGTCTTCGGCCCGTTGACGGAAACGGACATGACGGACTTCGGACGCGAGCACACGCACCTACGGCTGTACGGCCCGCCTCCGCGGATCAACCGGCGGCGGGAAGCATCAACGAGCCCTCGCCGACGTACAGCGGGGAGACACCGTTCCAGCGCTGCAGCTCGATGTGGCGCAGCGAGTTCGCAGATGCGGCGTCCGAGACGGCGCGGTGGTACTCGGCTTCGGCGGTGGCGCGGATGCGCATCGACTCCGCATCGGCCTTGGCACGCGTGAGGGTTGCGGCAGCTTCGGAGGTGGCCTGCTGTTCGAGCTTCTTGACGTCGAGGCGGTTGCGCTCGAGTTCGTTCTGAGCCTGCTGCGCAGCCTGTTCGGCCACCTGCTTCGCTTCGATGGCGGCCATGTATTTGGCGCTGAAGGTGAAGTCCGTGATCGAGACCTGGAGGACTTCGAAGTGCTCACCGCTTATCCGCTCTTCGAGCAGGTCGGTGATCTCGGCTTTGACCCTGGCGCGCTGAACGATGAGTTCGCGGGCCTTGTATCGCGCAGTGACGGATTTGAGCGCCTCTTTGATCTGCGGCGCAAATACGGTGGACTCCCACGTCTTGGGTTCCCGACCCAACGAGGCGTACACCGCAACGACGGAGCCGGGCTTGAGGCGGTAGTTCACCGCAACGGTGGTGGCCACGTTCTGCTCGTCGGCACTGCTCGCATTGGTCTGCTGCTCGAAGACGTGCTGCCGAATGTCGACCTGTTCGATGCGTTGGGCGAAGGGAAACGTGACGTGAAGCCCGGGATCGAGGGGCTCGGAGGCGGCAGCACCGAAGGTGAGTTCGACGCCGCGCTTGCCCTCCTCGACCCGGCCGCAGGACGCAAACGACAGGACGGTGAGACAAAGAGCGGCAACGCCGGCGGTGGCGAGTTGGAGCGTCTTGGGAGGAGGCATGTGCATTCGAGACCGCCTGCGCACGTGGGTTGTTCCCAGGAAGCGCGGCTCAGCGTGGTAGCTACGGTGCATGCGAGTCGCGGTGATCGGAGCGGGAGCGGGCGGGCTGGTCTGCGCGCGCGAGTTGCTACGCGAAGGACTGACGCCACACGTATTCGAAGCCGGCACCGACGTCGGGGGTACGTGGGTCTACGACGAGCGTCCGCATCAACACGGGGCCATGTACGCCTCGCTACGCACGAACCTGCCCACCGACGTGATGGCGTTTTCCGATGTCCCCTTCGACATCCCTCCCGCGTTCGTCGGTCACACAAACGTACGGAAGTACCTCGAGGCCTTCGCCACGCCGCTGCGCCCCCACATCCGGTTCAACCACCGGGTGAGGAGCGTCCACCCCTCGCCCGGTGGTTTTCATGTCGACGGTACGCGCTTCGACGGCGTCGCCGTGTGTACGGGCCACTATCACCAGCCGCACCGCCCGACTCTGCGGGGTCTCGACACCTTCACCGGCCGCGTGACCCACAGTCACGACTATCGACGACCCGACGCCTTCGTCGGTCGACGCGTCGCGGTGCTCGGGGCCAAGGCGTCCGGCATCGACATCTCGGCCGAGCTCGCCAGCCATGCCGAGGCGGTGTGGCTGTGCGCGCGTGAGCCGAGCCCCGCGCGGACCGGTGTCGTCGCCCGGGCAGCGGTCACCGCCGCGGACGGGCCCGTGCTGCAACTCGGCGATGGAACCCAGCTGGACGACGTCGATGACCTCCTGCTCTGCACCGGCTACGACTACGCGTTTCCGTTCCTAGCGCCAGGCCTCGTCACTGTGGAACCCAAGTGGGTGCACCCGCTGTGGCTAGACGTCGTGTGCATCGACGCACCCCAGCTGGCCTTCATCGGCCTGCCGTTTCAGGTCGTCCCGTTTCCCTTGATGGAGCTGCAGTCACGCTTGTTCGCGCAGCTGCTGTCCGGCCGCCTCACGCTCCCGTCCACCCATGACATGCATGCCGCCCACGCGCGCTCGGTCGCAGCACTCGATGCGGCCGAGGTCCCTCGTCGGCATCGCTTCAAGTACGGGCCGCGTCAGTTCGAGGTGCTCGAGGACCTGGCATCCCGCGTCGGAAGCCCGCCCCCGCCGGCCTGGTTTCGTGTGCGCTACGAAGCCACGAGCGAGGCCCGCCGGACGAACCCCCACGGCTACCGCGACCCGTGAGACACTGCAGCCGTGGCCCACGCACGTACCGTTCGCTCCAATCTCGTCGCGGCCGCGCGCCGGCACGGCTGGGCGCACGAAGCCGAGGACATCGCGCATGACATCTTGCTGCGGGCCCTTCGACGTTCGGTCGATGTCGGTGGCATTGCGGTACACGGCGCGGCCCGCCGTCATGCCGCGTTTCTCGCCCGCACCGCCGCCCGACGCCGCGACCGAGAACGAGCCTACGGGCGCCTCCGCCACGATGCCGAAGCGCCACGCGAAGACCGGGGCGGCACGCCCATCGCCGAACTCTCCCCAGCCCTCCGCACCACCGTACACTTGCTGCTCGCGGAGCTGACCAAGGCGGAGCTCCGGGTGGTGCTCGGCATCGGCGACGCCGCGCTGCGCAAGCGGTTTCAAGCCCTTCGTGCCCGCGCCCCCCTCGCCCGTCCGCCGATGCGCACCCACGTCCCCTCTCCTCCCCTTCGTCGCGCGCAGCTCGAAGTCTTGCCACACCTCGCCAAGCGCACGCCCTCCGCGCGCGTGCTGGGCATTCGAGATCCTGACGGCCACGGAGTTTTTCTCGCCCAGGCGTTCACATCCAAGCCGGCCCCGGCAACAGCAGACGCATCATGCTCAACGGACAGCTGAAAAACCTCGCCGTCGTCTTCATGGTCGGCGATCTGCACCGCACCCACGCGTTCTACGCACGCACGCTGGGCCTCACGTTCGAGGTCGAGGACTTCGAGCACGGATACCTCCAGGCCCGTTTACCTGGCGACGTGGAGCTCGTGTTCCTGCCCGGCGACGTGCCCCGGGGCGCGACGCCACAAGTCGTCTTCGGCCTCGAGCGTGGGGGCATCGACGGCATCATCGCCGCCCTCGCGGAGGCTGGCGTCGAGATTGTCACGCCCGTGACCGAAGCCCCCGGGGGCTGGTCGGCCGAGTTCTCAGACCCCGACGGCCACACTCTCTCGCTGTACCAAGACGGTAGCCTACCCCGCTGAGCGACGCCGCTGCGGCGTTGTACCCGGGCATACAGCCACGGCAGCCAAAGCGATTTCGCGAGGCGCGCGCGGACGGGACCCCCTCCAGCGGCAACGAAAAGGCCGATGGGGGATGGGACTGTGGGGTGGAGACGCGCGGGATGTCGGTGGCTGTTCAGCCTCGCGTTTGCCAGCGGCATCGCGGGGTGTGACGTGGCCCCCGTGGAACTCGACGCGGGCAGCACGGGCACCGACGACCACGCAGGCTCGACGTCCTCGCGGACCGGTACCGACGGAACCTCTGAACCAGGAGCCGCCGGCGAGTCCACGACGACCGGCGTCGATGATGCCGGCTCGAGCGAAACGAGCGACGGCGATGCCCCGCCACCTGCCGAATGCACCACCGAAGATTGGTTCACGGTTGCAGCCGATGCATCGGCGCGACTCGACGGACTCGTCGAAGGTGTCGACTACCTCTCGCTGCGCGCGTTCGTGTCGGCGGAGGAGGCCGACGGCACGAACGACAACACCGAAGGCTTCGTGCATGCACTCGATGCTCTGCAAAACCGGGGCATCGAGCGCCTGTTCATCCCAGCCGGACACTATCGAATCGACGACGTTGTGCTCCACCAGCGCGACGTGAAGCTGTACGGATCGACGGTTGGCATCAGCCTGCTCGACGGCGCCGGACCGGACGCGCCCGCGGTCCTGGGCAACCTCGACGGCGGAGAACCGGGTCGCCACGCGTCGCCACACGACCTGTACTTTCACGACGTCACCCTCGCGTCGAAGGCGTTCGGCAACTGTGCCAACGGCACGGCCGACTACCTCAACAACGTGTTCATGATGACCGGACCGTCGGCGCTCGCGATCAACGAGCAGAAGAGCTGCGGTTCGACCCTGCGCGGGAACATCTTCCTCAACGCCGAGCAGTCACACCTCGACCCGAAGGAGCCGACCATCAGCCTCTACGTGACGTCGATCGATCTGCTCGACAACGTCTTCGGGCTTCGCATGGACGCGATCGACTGGCTCGAAACCGAGTTCTCTCAGGCCTCCGCGTGGACTTGCTTGGCGCCGAAGCTCGACGCATTGCGAGAGCGCCTGCAGCTTCCCGAAGAGATGGACTACTTTCAGAAGCTCGTCGACGTGAACGGCAACAGCATCGACGACGAGACACGACTGCCCATTCTCGTCCGCGGCAACATCGTCAATGCGAACCCGCACCGCACCTCGGAGTTGACCGACCACATCCTGTACTTCAAGGGCGTCGTCGACATCGCGGTCGTCGAGAACTACTTCCGCGGTTTCTACGACGACTACCTGAAGCTCTCCGGAGTTCGCGGCGCGGTGATCGCATACAACAACTTCGACGGCCCCGACTCCCGCACGTACATCGAAAGCTGCGAGGGGGCCTCTGCACCGGGCAAAAAGACCAACGAGATGGCCGACGTCACCCACTACCGCAACCGGCTGGGCGTTGCCGCCGACGGTGCGCACGAGGGGCAGCTGTTCACCTGGAACAAGTGCTTCGTCGACGACACGCCCTATGCCGAAGAGTCCAACATCGTCTACGCACAAAACGTCCAGGACGCAGCCGCGCTCGAGCCTGGCATCGAACCGAAGGCCAACGACACGTTCGCGCCCGCGCATCGCGTCTACCGCGACAACGTCACCACGGACGACGCCGCCCCAATGAAGCTGGGGGGAAGCGCCGAGTTTCTGCCCGCGTCTGCCGCGTTCGAGCCTGGGCCGAGCCTGCGCCCATTCGAGGGAGCCGTCGTGCCCACGCCGAACCTGCCGCCGCACCCGCTGTGACGTACGCGTCGGCCGCTCACGCCGTCGCAAGCAGGACGCACCACGTCACCAGCAACACCAACGACGCCATTCCCCACCGCGTGGCGGCGCGGGCCCGCAAGCGACCGTTGCCCTCGAGGCCACGTAGCATGAAGCCGACGAGCGCCAGCAGCCAGCCCGCAAACGCGAGCGCAGCCCCGTTGGCTCGCACGGGGTCGGGACCGGGCACAGACTGCAACAGCTGCAGGTGATACGCGTACGGGTCGCCCAACCCGCCGACGTCGGTGCCCGCCTGGGCTTCGGCGTCAGCCATGTGCTTTGCGATTGCCTCGTTCACGGACGCGTAGCGGGTCGGGTCTTCCAGGCCCCACGCCCGCGTGCCCAGCATCGCTCGACGGGCCTCCCGGAGCGCAGCCAGGGCCACCGCGCGGTCGGGGTCGTCGCCCAAGCTCACGAGCGCATCCAATGCCGCGTCGTCATGCGAAGCCAGTGGGGTTCGCCAGCGCGCGGCATGCCCGTATCGCTCGATGCGGAGGTCCACGTCTTCGGTCGCTTCGGCCCGCGCGAGCGCGGCACCCCCTTCGACGTGCACACGGATCACCATGGGGACCGCAATCAGGCCCGCGAGCCCAAGGGTCCACAGGACGGCCGCCCGCACGCGGGCGAGTGAACGCGGGGATGCGGCGTCCAGCTCTCGAACAGGCCCGTCGCTCACGTGAAGTCTCGGCGAGAGAACAGCGCCACCGCCAGCAGCAGGCAGGCGCCGCCGTAGAGCGTGGCATAGCCGGCCGCCTGTGCCACGTAGGTCCAGCCCACGAAGCCCTCGTGCACGGACACCACGCCGCCGTCGAGGCTCCCGCCGGAGATGAAGTACAGGTGAAAGTCCGGGACCGCAGATGCCACGAAGCTCAGCAGCGACCCCAACGGCGAGCCCTCGAGCTTGCCCGTCGCGAACGCGTTGAGTTCGGGCGTGTTGCGCCCGATGACCCACAGCGCCCCGGTGAACATCGCCGAGAGGTACGGTGAGCTGAACGCGCTGAACAACATGGCCACGGTGGTGAGCAGCAACAGCTCCAGCAGCACGAGCACCTCGGCCCGAATCATGGCGATGCCGTGCGTGCCGCCGTTGCTGATCACGAAGCCGGCAAGCACCACGGCCATGAGCCCCGTGAGCAGTGCCAACGTAACCGCCAACCCGACGAACTTGCCCAGCAAGAACTCCCAGCGGTGTAGCGGCTTGGGAATGACGAAGAAGACCGTCTTGCGATCGAGTTCCTTGCTGAGCAGGTTCACGCCCAAGAACAGCGCGATCAAAATGCCAACGAAGCTGATGCCGGCCAATCCGAGGTCCTTGATCACGCGAACCTCTTCGTAGAGCGACAGCTCGCCGAGCACGAGACTGAACGCCATGAGACCCACCGCAAACAGCACGAGCACGGCGAGGACGCGGTTGCGCATCGCCTCGCGAAACGTGTTGAGCGCGACCGCCCAGATTCTGCCCAACGACAGGGTCATGCGACCTCCCGGCTCGCGGACTTGGCTTCGGTGACAAAGAGCTCTTCGAGGCTTTGCCGGTGCCGCTGCACGCTGAGCACCGCTCCCTTGCGCTCGACCACGGCGGCGACGAACGCCTCGGCGGCGTCCGGGTCGTCGGTTCGCATCAACTCGCCTTCCGAGGTCGTCTCATGTTCTCCGGCGCGTTCCCGCAGTGCGGTACGGGCAGCCTCTTCGTCGCCGTCGGCGGGGCGCCACACGACCTCGACGCTTTGCACTTTCGGGCTCAACAGCGAGCCCAGCGGGCCCACGTCGCGCAGCTTGCCCTGCGCGATGATCGCCACTCGGTCGCAGAGCATCGATGCATCCGAGAGGATGTGCGTGCTGAAGAAGACGGTCTTGCCGCGGTCGCGCAGCTCGAAGATCAAGTCCCGAACTTCTTTGCGACCCAGGGGGTCGAGGCCCGACATCGGCTCGTCCAGCACGACCAGCTCCGGGTCACCCATGAGTGCCTGCGCGAGGCCGGCACGCTGAAGCATGCCTTTGGAAAACGAGCGAAGCGGCCGCTTGTCCGCGTGCCCCAAGCCGACGCGGTCGATCAACTCGCCGACGCGCTTGCGGCGGGCGGCGCGATCGAGGCCGTACATGCGACCGACCATGTCGAGCAGCTCGGGCGCAGACAGGTAGTCGTAGAAGTAGGGGTTTTCGGGGAGGTAGCCGAGGCGCTCCTTGGCCTTCCGATCTCCCGCTGGCGCGCCGAGCACGGAGGCTTCCCCCGCCGTGGCGAAGATGAGACCCATCAAGATTTTGATCGTCGTGGTCTTGCCCGCGCCGTTGGGCCCGAGAAAGCCGAAGATCTGCCCGGGTTCGACCGCGAATGAAATCCCGCGGACCGCCTCGGTCTTTTTGCGCGAGAACCCGCGCGTGAACGTCTTTCGGAGGTCTTTGACTTCCAGAATGCTCATGGGTGCGAGGCTGGCGGGGCTGGCGCGGATCCTCGCCGGCGTGCACGGCGAGGGTTTCGTGGGCAGAATACGGGATACCGGATCCGCATGCGACCCGACCGGACTTCACGACGCCGGCTGCTGCAGGGGCTCACTGCCGCCCCGCTGTGCGCCTTGGCTGCTCCCGCGACGCCGGTTGGAACCGTCCGTGCAGGCGCGGCACCGCGCGTTCCGGCTCCAGACTCGGTGTTGGCCGCTCCGCCACCGCCGCATCCAGGCATGCGCGGCGGCTACGGCAGCCCCACCGCGGGAGATACGATCCGGCTGGATCTTCCCCAGCTGAAGTACCCGGGGAACTGGTCGCCCCGCGCCGGCGCGATGCGGGTGCTCGCCCGAGAGCTACGTCTTCGGACCCGGCTCGAGCCCGTGTCCGAGCCGTCCACCGTCGGACCGAGCGAGGGCGCGCTGTTCGAGACCCCGTTCCTCTACGTGACCGGTGATGGCGCGCTGCCCAAGCTCGAAGATGCAGCCGAGCAGAACCTGCGCCGCTTCATCGACCTCGGCGGGCTCATCCTCTTCGACGCTGCGGACGGAGGGTCCGACAACGCGTTCACGAACTCGGTCCGCTCGCTGCTCGAGCGCATCATGCCCGGCTCCGAGCTGGCACCGGTTCCCAGCGACCACGTCGTGTACCGGAGTTTCTACATCGTTGACTATCCGTGGGGCCGGACCCAGGTGCACGACCATCTGCTCGCGATTCAAGAAGAGGGGCGGCTGAAGGTCATGCTCACGCGCAACGACCTGGGCGGCGCGCTCGCGGAAACCGAAGCCGGCCTCCCCGCATACCCGTGCACGCCCGGCGGTAACGAGCAGCGCGAGTGGGCGATCCGATTCGGCGTGAACATCTTGCAGTACGCCACCTGCACCGACTACAAGGCCGACCGTGCCCACGTGGAGACGCTGCTGCGATCGCGGCGGTGGAAATAACGCATGGACGTCGAACGCTGGTCGGTCGCGGCGGGCTTCGTACCGCCGCTGTGGGCAATCCTGCTCGTCGTGGTCGGCGCTGCGCTGGCTGTCGTCGAGGGTGTTCGCGCGTTCCGGCGGCCGCCCTCGGGCACGTCCCGCGGGCTGTCGGCGGCCCTGCTCGCGATGCGGCTGCTCGCGATCGCGGCGGTCGTCGGCATCGCGTTCGAGCTGACGCTACGCATCGAACAGGTCAGCCCCCTGGGGCGGCGCGTGCTCGTGCTCGTCGATCGGTCTGCGAGCATGGGGCTCGCGGACGCAGCGGACGACGATGAAACGCCCGCGACCCGCCAGTCACGACTCGAAGCCCTTTGGGCGCAGAGCGAAGCGGCTCGGGCAGCCTGGTCCGAGCAGGGGCTGCTCGTCGACGTTCGTGGCTTCGATCTGGCAACGACGCCTCTGACCGGGGACGCCGCGCAAACGCTCCAGGGAACGCCCAGCGGTTCGGGCAGCGACCTCGCGGCGGCCTTGTCCGAACTCGGCGAAGCCGACCCAACCCAGCGCGTGCCCCTGGTCGGCGTCGTGGTGCTCTCCGATGGACTCGTCGCGCCCGACCGCGCGAGCGACCAACACGTGCAGTCGGTTGCCACGTCTCTGGGCGTCCCGCTGACGACGGCCAGCGTCGGTGCCCCGTCGATCACCGACGTGAGCGTGGCCGACGTGCGCGCGGGCGAGTTCGCGTTCGTCGAGAACGTCACCGAGATCGATGCCACGATCATTGCGCATGGCCTGCGCGACCAGAGCACCACCGTCCAGCTTCGGCGAAATGGTGAGGTGGTCTACGAGCGGCCCCTCGTTCTGCATGCCGATGGCGTTCCCCACGACGTCCGCTTCGAGGTTGCCCCGGACCGCATCGGTCAGTTCGTCTACGAAGTCGTGGTCGAGCCGATCGAGGGCGAAGCTACGACCGAGAACAACCGCCGAGCCTTCGTGCAGAAGG
>CAYSPB010000029.1:8410-9261 GCA_964432695.1 uncultured Nannocystaceae bacterium | reverse complement strand
CGTCCTGCTCGAAGAGTGCGTGCACGCCCGCGAGGTTCGGGTGCTGCACGTCGCCGGCCGTCCCGATTGGGACGTTCGTGCACTCCGGGTCCTGCTCCGTCGCGACCCCAACGTCGAGCTGCTCAGCTACTACATCTTGCGCGGCTTCGACGACATCACGCGCGAGGACACGACGGCCCCGCTGTCGTTGATCCCCTTCCCCACCGACGAGCTCTTCGAGGAGCAGCTCGGCTCGTTCGACCTCGTCGTGCTGCACAACTTCGACGCCGTACAGCACCAAGTGGGTGGCTACGTCGACAACATCGCCGAGTATGTACTCGACGGCGGAGCGCTGGTCCTCATCGGCGGCGACCTGGGGCTCTCCGACGGCGGCTACGCGCCGCGCTCCATCGCGTCGGTCTTGCCTGTCGATACCCGCGCACCCGCAGACAACCAGGATGGCCCGTACCGCCCGGTCGTGTCCGAGGCGGGGCGGCGCCATCCAATCACCGCTTGGCTCGGCGCCGACGATCGCGGTTGGGACGCCCTGCCCGAGCTGGATACGTTCAACGCGATGCCGCTCGCGCCGTGGGCATCGAGAATCGGCGCGTCCGTGCTGCTGGAGCACCCCACAGCCCGCAACCGCGACGGGTCGAGCGCTCCGCTGCTAGCCGTCGGAGAGCCCGGACAAGGCCGGGTGATGGTGCTGTCCACGGGTTCGACCTGGCGCATGGGCTTCGCGCCCCGGCTGCCGCTCATCGACGGTGCCCGTCCGTACGACCTGCTGTGGCTGGGCGCGGTGCGCTGGCTTCTGCGCGACGATAGCTCGGGTCGACTCTCCCTCGAGAGCGACAAACCACGCTACCGCGTAG
>CAYSPB010000029.1:0-8400 GCA_964432695.1 uncultured Nannocystaceae bacterium | reverse complement strand
CCAAGCGCGAGCGCTGTCGACCTCCTACGCGCCCGAGCCCGACGTGGCCATCACGTGGCGGTTGATGTCCCTCGACGAGGATGGACCCGATGCCACCCCGCTCGCCCAGGGCGCATGGACGACGGACGGCCAAGGAAGCGCCGAGGCCACGCTGGACCCGCTTCCGGTCGGGGCATACGTGGCCTACGCGAGCCGTTCACTCGGAGATGCCGACCCCAGCGATGATGGCGCGGCCGCGGTGCAAGAAGTCCGGCGCGTGTTCATCGTCGACCCGCCCGGCCGGGAGCTGGCAAAGGTCGACGCCGACCCGGGGTTCGAGCGACTCCGCCGACTCGCCGAGCGCACCGAGGGCGCATTCATCGACGCCACCGACGATGCCGCACTGCCCAAGGATTTGCCGCTCGCGGACCCCGAAGACCTCGGACCCGACGCCGAACAGGTCGACGGTCGCCGCGACATCGCGTTGTGGAACGGCTGGGCATCCGCGCTGCTGCTTCTGCTCGCCTTCGGCGGCGAGTGGATTCTGCGCCGCCGCATCGGTCTGGCGTAGTTTGCCCTCAGGTGTGCTGCGCGAGCACCTCGGCCACCGCCGGGGGCAGCGCATCGACCTCGCACGCAACGTGGATTCGATCCCCGTCGATGTCGACGTCGGGTTCGCACGGAAGAAGGTCGTTCTCGGGGAGCGGAGCGATGACCGGCGGCATCCCTTCGACCGCGAGGAAGACGGCATGCTTCGAGATCGACGCCGTCCCCGTGTACGTCGTTCCCCGCACCGTGACCGTCACGACGCCATCAGCGATGCGCACCGGGAGCTTGGCCACCTTGGAAATGCCCTCCGCCGTGAACCAAGCCTCGATGCGCGCGCGATCGATGCCGACGACCTCGAGTTCCTGGGGGTCGAGTAGGCGGTCACGGTCGAGCTGCAGGCCGTGCACCGTCAGCTGTGCTTCGTCCACCTCGACACCGCTCGAGGCAAGCGACTCCATGCGGACGGTCAGCGTTTCCACCGTGCCATCGAGCAGGACCCCGAGTACGAACGGAAAGCTGTCGATCCGAACCGTCGGCGTGCCTTCGATCGGAAGTGCATCCTCGAGCTTCACCGCCGCCTTTTGCTCGGCGATGCGACGGACCTTCCGATCGAGGACGGACAGACCGATCAGAGCGGCGATGCCAACGATGCCGAGCAGCGTGAGGACGAGAACGAGACGCTTCACCGGGACTTCAGTGTACGTTGCGAAGCCGCTCCGCCGAGAAACAGCCCGAGGATCCAGACGAACGTGTTAGAACGATCCGGTGAGCGACGGGGAAAAGCGGACGGACCCGGACCTGCTCGAACTCTGGCGCGGGGGTGACACCCAGGCTGGAGACGAGCTGCTACGGCGCCATTTCGTGAGCGTGTACCGCTTCTTCGACGCGAACCTGGGCAGCTCGCAGGTCGGCGGCGACGCCGAGGACCTCACCCAGAAGACGTTCGAGGCCTGCATTGCGGGTCGCGACCGCGTGCGCACCGACTTCCGTGCCTATCTGTTCGGCATCGCACGCCGCCAGCTCATGCGTGAGTGGGAACGCCGTCGAGCACGTGGCGAGATCATCACGCCGTCGCAAGCCGGCATTCGCGACGTTCGAACTTCGCCGTCGGCGGCCGTGGCACGTCTCGACGTGCAGCAGCTCTTCCTGCGCTCGCTCGAGCTGCTCCCGCTGGAGTTCAAGGCGGCACTCGAACTCTTCTATTGGGAAGACCGGTCCATCCCCGAAATCGCCGAGGAGCTCGGCATCGCCAAAGGCACGGTCAAGAGTCGGCTGTTCCGCGGCAAGGCCATGCTCAAGGACAAGCTCATCGCGCTGGGCATCCCCGCCGCGCTTCGAGACTCGACCGTCGAGATGATCGAAAAGCGCAGCAAAGAACTGAACCTCGAAGAAGGCGACGAAAAGAAAGCGTAGCGCTCCGTGTCGGGTGCGGTCGTCTACCTCGGAGCCGACGTCCCCATCCGCGCCGGCACGACCATTACCTTCCGCGCCCGGTTTACCGGAACCGCGGACACGGAGGCTGTGCGCAGGGAGGTCGAACTCCCGCACGTCGACGGAGCCTTCACCGACACGACGATCGAGAACGAAGGCGGTATCGCCATCGTCACGACGCAGCTGCGCCTAGGCCACAGTCCAACGGGTTGCCTCGTCGTCCCCCTTTCGTTTCTCGGCGCGATCCTGGGACTGTGGCTGGTGGTCGAGGTTGGCGACGCTGCCAAGTCGCTCGAGGTCTTCGCCTTCTTCATGGGCGGGGTCGCGCTCCTTCCGATGGCGGTGATCGCCGTCCAGCAAGCGAGGTCTCGACTGAAGTCGGTCGATCTCGACGCACTTCAAACCCGGTTCGAGCAAAAGTGCCGCGACGGACTCAACGCGGGCTCGCTGCCGCTCCCTGGCGTAGGTACGCACGAACATGACGGAGCAGGCCCATCATCGTTCGAACGTCTCCCCGGAGCATGACCCAGCGCCGAAACATGCGGTCGAGGGAAGCCGGCAGGCGCGTCTCGCTGGCGCGCTCGAAGTAGCCGGAATCTCGGGCGAGGTCGACACAGGTTTCGCGCAGGGCTTCGAGTTCGGACCGCGGGGCAGCTTCACCGAGCGATGGGAACGCTGCGCCCGCCCCCTCGAGGTAGAGCGTGGCGAGCATGACCACGACCGCATGGCTGAGGTTCAAGCTCGGCTGCGCGGGGTCGGCGGGAATGGTGACGTATGCGGCACACGCCGCGAGTTCTTCGTTGGCCAGGCCGTTCGCCTCGTTGCCGAACACCAGCCCGAGTCGCCCAACCCCTCGGCTCACGGCCTGCGGCACCACGTCGCACGGACCCAACACCGGAAGCCGAGGGTCCCGCGCCGCGCCGCACGTCCCCACGACCCAGTCCAGATCCGCAACGGCCTCGTGGAGTGCGTCGTAGCGTTCGATCTTCGCAACGACGTGCTCGGCGTGGACCGACGTCATCCGGAACTCGACCGATCGTAGGTCGGCGGTACAGCCCACGAGCCGCAGCGACGCATCGAAGTTCGCGCAGGCTCGCGCCACGAGACCCACGTTGAGCGCCCCTGCAGGCCGCACCAGCACCACCGTCGGTCGCTGCTTGCTCATCGCCCGCAGTCTCGCACGCCCTCGACAACGCCCGACCCTGCGGTAGGTCCCGTATGAGGCCCATGTCCGCCGATCCGCAGCAGGTTCTCTTCTACGACGGCGAGTGCGTTCTTTGTAACCGCAGCGTCCGCCTCGCCATCGCCTTGGACCGCAACGCGCGGCTCCGACACGCAGCTCTGCAAGGAGCCACCGCCCGCCGTCTGCTCGGCGACCTCGCCCCCGAAGAGCTGCTCACTGGCGTCACGCTCTACGACCACGGATCCGTCTACCGAGGCTGGCAAGCCATCGCCAAGGTCGGTGGGCTCGTCTACCCGTGGCTCGCCTGGACCTACCCGGTCCTGCACGTTCCTCCCCTCCCCTGGATCTTCACGCGCCTCTACGCGTGGGTCCGCCGCAACCGCTATCGCTGGTTCGGCCAACACGAAACCTGCCCAGTCCCCCCTCCCGAAGTCCGCGCCCGCTACATCCAAGACTGACCCCAAGAGACACGCTCGCCCTCCCCACCGAGCATCCATCGCGGAGGGACCCCCGCGAGACCCCCGCCCCCCAATGACAAGGCCCCGACGACCGCCCCAACCTCCCCGTGGGCACTCCCCACGCCCCTCACTGAACCGGAGAACCACGAGCAAAGCGAGAGGAACCCCCACCGAGCATCCATCGCGGAGGGACCCCCGCGAGACCCCGCCCCCCAATGACAAGGCCCCGACGACCGCCCCAACCTCCCCGTGGGCGCTCCCCACGCCCCTCACTGAACCGGAGAACCACGAGCAAGCGAGAGGAACCCCCCGGGGCGACCGCTGGGGAGGGGCCACGAGGGCCCCTCCATAAACCTAATGAAGCTTGACGCCTCGGTTCGGAACCCACGCCAACTCGAAGTGCCCGAGCATCACAGGACTGTCTTCGGTCAGGCGCACGACCGCGTGGCTGGGTCCCTCGGTCATGCCGGAAGGACGCACGCCGTTGGTGCTGGCGAGGTCGTACACGAGCAAGGAACGCGGCGCCTCTTCAGAGACGAGCGCATGCACGCGAGAGAGGTTGCGGCCATGGCCGGCGAGCGAGCAGCGGTCGCTATAGCGACCGATGAGGAGCCCGCGCTGCAGCTGCCGAGAGTCGAGGTCGAGTTCGCGAACCTCTTCACCACGCCCCGCGGGCTTGGTCGAGCGCAGTCGAAGCACGCCACGCGGCTGCGGACGCGCATCCATGTCGAGTCCCCGGTACCCACCGAACTCGCGCGGCTCGTCGCCACCGATGTGCGCAACGCCTGGTTCGGCCGCCGCGCTCGCGGCAAGGCGTACGCCTTTGCCCGTTGCGTCGAGGCCGGTGAGGTTTTCGAAGGCTTGCCCCTCGTCGCCCTCGAGCAGGGCAACACCCTCTTCACTGCCCGGCACGACGAACACCACGGTGCGTCCGAGGCTGATGAGGCCGTGCCCGGAGAACGAGAACCCAGGCACACGCTTGCCATCGGCAAGCAGCACCCCTGCCCGACCGCCGAGGTCGTATCCGCGGAAGCGAATCGGCCCGTCGCCGGGCCAGGCGGTGAGCAGGACGTGACGCAGGCTCACGCGGTTGTCGTTGGGGATCGACAGCGCGCATCGGTTGTGACGACCGATGACGAGCGCGCGCGGGAGGTCGCGAGGACGCCGGAGCACGCGCTGCGCGACCGGGAATCCTTTGCGATCGGTCGCGACGACGAGCGAGTCGCCCGCTTCGACGCCCGCGACAAGCGCCTTGAGCACCGGGCGCGCGCGCTCGAAACATCCTGCGAGCAGAGCCGTCGGGCTACTGCTGTCCTGCGCAGCTTGCGCGGAGCCGGGACCAACGATGAGTTGGTCGGCGCTGTCCTCGGGCTTGAGCCCCACCGCAACGCAGCGTATGGGAACTGGCGAGGAATCGCTATGGAAAACGGCGCCGAGGTCCGCCCTGGGCCCCACTGGACACCTGGCGAGCCCACGGGCTGCGCACCTGGCCCGCTTGGCGCGCCGCTGGATCTCCTCCACACTGCGCTGGCCCGCGCGAAGCCGCCCGGATTCGGGACGCCAGCCCCATGAGCACCCCTGAGATCACGACCATTCTCGGCCCAGGCAGCGAATTCGAAGGGAAGCTCACCTTCGAAGGTGCCGTCCGCATCGACGGCGACTTCAAAGGAGAGATCCGAACCGAGGGTACGCTCATCGTTGGCGAGACCGCGTCCGTGCAGGCCGAGATCGCAGGAGCGCAGGTGGTCATCCACGGCACCGTCCGTGGCAACGTGACCGCCACCGTCGCCGTGGAGCTCCATGCACCCGGCCGGGTGTACGGCAACGTGGCGACGCCCAGCCTCGAGATCGAGAAGGGGTCGCTGTTCGAGGGCAACTGCACGATGCAGAGGGGCGCGCAGGAGCCGGCGCCGGACGTCGATGAGGCGTCGGCCACCGAGGGCGATGCGCCCGATTCCGACCCCGGTTGATCTCCCCTGCGCACCACGTGCGCAAGCGCCAAAAAACGGGCCGGTTTGGGCGTCCTGACGCCGTTGACGGTCCCTGGCGCCCATGGTAGCTACCGCGCGCCTACACCGGCCTGCGGCGGCTTTTTCGGGCGTTTGTCCCCGCTTCCGCAGCTCGACACTTCCCGTCGGCATCACGCGCCGCGCTGTGGGCACCGCTTCGCCGAAGCCCCCGACGCCATGTCGACCTTCATGCTGAACTCCACCGCATCCGCGATCGTCGGCGCCATCCCGGTCGTCGACATCGACGGGACGTTCTTCATTCAGGGCGGGATTTTCATCACCCTGATCTTCGTCCTCAAGCCGATCCTCTTCGACCCGTGGCTGGCCGCCCAGGCCAAGCGCGTTGCGTCGATCGACGGTGCGTTCGAAAAGGCCAAGGGCCTGCGCGCCGAGGCTGATGAGCTGTCGAGCACCTACGACGCCAAGCTCGACGCCGCACGCGACGAAGCTCGGACGATGCGCTCCCAGATGCGTCGCGAGGAAGAGGCCACCCAGGCCAAAGTTCTCGCCGATGCTCGCGCGACTGCCAGCAAAGAGCTGGACGAGAATCGCGCTCGCATCGCCAAGGACACCGACGCCGCCCGAGAAGCTCTCGGCGGCAAAGTCGACGAACTCGCCGACCAGATCACCACCAAGATCCTCGGGAGGGCCTCGTGATCACTCGCGTCCACATCACTCGCGCCACCGCCTTCGCGGCGTCGTTCCTTCTCCCCGCCCTCGCGATCGCGGCCGCACCCGAGCACGGTGCAGAGCACGCCCACGACGCTGCCGGCGGCCACGGAGCCCACGACAGCAGCATCGTCTTCATCAACAACCCGTTCGCAGGTGAAGAGAAGACCGGCATCATTTGGCTGCTGATCAACTTCGGCGCCCTGATGATGGTGCTCAACATGCTGCTGTTCAAACCGCTCAAGCGGAAGACTGCGGCCAAACACGACGACATCAAGTCGCAGCTCGAAAAGGCAACCGCGGCCCGCACCGAGGCAGAAGGCATCATCTCGGAGTACCGCGGTCGGATGGATCGCCTCGACACGGAGATCGAGGAGCTCAAGGCCGACGCCAAGAAGCGCGCCGAAGCCGATCGCCAGAGCATCATCGACGCGGCCGAAGCGGAAGCCAAGCGCATCAAGGAGGCTGCGACCGCAGCCGCCGAGCGTGACGCAGCCAGCCGTCGCAAGGCCCTCGAGAACGAGATTCTCGACCGCGCTCTCGACCGCGCAGAAGCAGCCATTCGCGCCAAGATCGGCGGACCCGATCAGAAGCGCCTCGTCGGCGACTACGTCGCCGGCCTCGCCAACGTGAAGCTCGCCCAACCGGGTCAGAGCACCAGCACCGGAGGTGCAGCATGATTTCCGGCGCACTCGCCCGCCGCTACGCCCGCGCGCTCATCGAGCTCGCGAAGACCCCCGTTCAGCGCGACAAGTTCGGCAAGGACCTGCTCGCGCTGGCCGACGTCGCAAAGCAAAAGGACGGCAACGGCACGCCGGTGCTCGCGGTGCTCTCCGCCGAGCGCTTCCCGCTCGGCCAGCGCCAGAAGCTGGCGACGGCGCTCGCCCGTCGCGTCGCGGCGGATCCCACGGTCGTGAAGTTCATCGACGTGGTCATCGAGAAGGGTCGCATCAGCGGGCTTCCCGACATCGCCCGTGCCTACCAGCGCATCGCCGACGACGCCGCCGGCCGCGTGCAGGCGCACATCACCTCCGCCGCACCGCTCCCGCTCGATGCGGTCGGCAAGATCAAAACCGCACTTCAACAGGCGACCGGCAAGCAGGTCGTCACCACCCAAAGCGTCGACCCCGATCTCATCGGCGGCGTCGCGGTCAAAGTCGGAAGCTTCGTCCTCGACGGCAGCGTCCGCGCCTCCCTCGCCCAGCTTCGCAAAGAGCTCCGGGCCTAATCAGCTTCTCAACGGACAAGACACGCCATGGAAATCCGCGCCGACGAAATCAGCCGCATCATTCGCGAGCAAGTCGAGGGCTACAACGCGAGCCTCTCGGTCGAGGAGACGGGCACCGTGCTCACGGTGGGTGACGGTATCGCCCGCATCGACGGCCTCGCCAACGCGATGGCTGGCGAGCTTCTCGAGTTCCCCCACGACGTTCAGGGCCTCGTCCTCAACCTCGAGGAAGGCAACGTAGGCGTCGCCCTGCTGGGCAACGACCACCTCATCCGCGAAGGCGACCAGGCCAAGCGCACCGGCAAGATCATGTCCGTTCCCGTGGGCCAGGCCATGGTTGGGCGCGTTGTGAACGCGCTGGGCCAGCCCATCGACGGCAAAGGCCCGATCGAAACCGACAAAAGCAGCGTCATCGAGCTCAAGGCGCCCGGCATCATCGAGCGCAAGTCGGTGCACGAGCCGATGCAAACCGGCATCAAGGCGATCGACTCCATGATCCCAATCGGTCGGGGTCAGCGCGAGCTCATCATCGGCGACCGTCAGACCGGCAAGACCGCCGTCGCCGTCGACACGATGCTCAACCAGAAGGGGCAGAACATGATCTGCGTCTACGTCGCCATCGGCCAGAAGCAGTCGACGGTGGCGAGCGTGGTCGACCGCCTCGAGAAGTCGGGCGCGATGGAGTACTCCATCGTCGTCGCCGCGACGAGCTCCGAGCCGGCGCCGCTGCAGTACCTGGCGCCCTACACCGGCGTCACCATCGGTGAGTACTTCCGCGACAACGGTGGCCACGCGCTGCTGATCTACGACGACCTCTCCAAGCAGGCCGTCGCCTACCGCCAGCTCGACGCCGACGACGGGCTGTACTACGGGGAGCAGTCGTTCCTCGACTGG
>CAYSPB010000028.1:0-34412 GCA_964432695.1 uncultured Nannocystaceae bacterium | reverse complement strand
GGAGAGCAGAGGGGGCTCCGCCCCCGTCGCGAGGGAACCGAGAGGTTCCCCGTCACCCCTCGCCTACGGCCAGCAAGAAAGGGCGAAAGCCCGTCTTGGAGGGAGAGCAGAGGGGGCTCCGCCCCCGTCGCGAGGGAACCGAGAGGTTCCCCGTCACCCCTCGCCTACGGCCAGCAAGAAAGGGCGAAAGCCCGTCTTGGAGGGAGAGCAGAGGGGGCTCCGCCCCCGTCGCGAGGGAACCGAGAGGTTCCCCGTCATGGAAGAAACGTCAGTACCCGCGGATTTTCCGAATCTCTCGCAGGTCGCGCTTGCTGGGCCGCCCCATGCCGCGTTCACGGTAGACCATCGGGTCGACGGCCTCGCGGGGAGGTGGCGGCGGCGTGTGGTCCACGTAGAGCTTCTGCGCCTCGCAGGCCGGGCCTCTGCGGTCCCCCAGCGCGGCCACCTCGAGCACGCGCAACCCCCCCGGCGTACGAACTTCGAGGTTCGCGCCGACGCGAATGACTTTCGAGGCTTTGACCGAGTTGCCGTCGACCTTCACGTGGCCCGCCGCGCAGGCCTTGCCGGCCATCGAGCGGGTCTTGAAGCAGCGCGCAGCCCAAAGCCACTTGTCGATGCGCACTTCTTGGAGGTCGGATTTGGAGGTGCTCATGAGCGCTTGCCAAACGCATGGCCCCAGGCGCGCTGCGCCGAGCGGGAAATGCCTTCCAACAGAGTATACGACGCGGGCAGAAAGACCAGGGTCATGACGGTGCTGGTCAGCAAGCCGCCAGCGATGACGATCGCGATCGCGTGGTAATAGACGCCCGCGAGGGTGGGGTGGTGCACCAGCATCGGCAGCAAGCCGAGCACGGTGGTGGTCATCGTCATGAGGATGGGCCGCAGTCGGTCTTCACCGGCCATGCGAAGCGCATCCTCGCGCGCGTGGCCCTGCGCTCGAAGCTGCGTGACCCGATCGACGAGCATGATGCCGTTGTTCACCACGACGCCGATCAAGATGAAGAACCCGACCACCGCCGTGGTGTCGAGCGTGGTGCCCGTGAACCACAGAGCCCAGGGAGCACCGAAGCATCCCAGCAGGCAGGTGATGAGGATGCCCAGCGGCTGCAGGTAGCTCTCGAACAGCGACGCCATGACCGCGTAGACCAGCAGCAGGCACAGGCCGAGGTTGACCAGCATCTCGTTGCCGACCTCCTCCTTCTGCTTCCATGCGGTCCCGCGGCCCCACGAGTAGCCGGGCGGAAACTGGAAGTCGGCCAGCGCGGCGCTGATCAGCTTGAAGTTGCCTTTTTGGTCCGGCTTCATGAAGCGGACCTTCACCTGGGCCTCGGTCTGGCGATCGACCCGCTGAATCCAGAATGGCCGGCGGGCGACCTCGATGTCCGCGATCGACGAGAGCGTGATCTCTTCGCCGGACGCGGTTTCGAGCTTGAGGTCGCGCAGCATGGCAATGCCTGCGCCGGTTTCTTCGGGGATGTCGGCGCTGAGCCTCAGCTCCAGGTCCCCACGTTCACCGCGGGTGGTGCCCAGCGGCAGCCCTTGGAACGCCATCGCCACGCGGTCTGCGACGGCGCGGGGGGTGAGGCCGACGCGACGCAGTCGGTCGTCGCGAAGCTGCACGTGAAGCTCGCGGGCGCCCTCGTCGAACGGCGTAATGATGCTGTCGTAGCCCCCGGCTTCGGGGTTTTCGCGGTCTCCCAGCTCGAGCTTGCTCTCCAGGTGCTTCGCCACGTCTTCGCTCAGCGCGATCAGAGCGCCCATGTCCTCGCCCTTGAGCGCGAACTCGACGACGTGCTTGTCCCGGTTTCGACGCCAGTCGAAGTCTCGTTCGCCGACGCGGTAGGTCACGCCAACCTGCTTGGGCAGGACGCGGGTCAGGTCGGCCTTGAACGCGTCGGTTTCGGCCTCGCTTTGAAACGCGCGGGCGGGATACACCCTGCAGTTGCCCCAGTAATCTGAGAATCCACAGGAGACCGACTCCACGCCGACCTCGTCCTTTGCTCCCAAAAGCGCCTCTTCGAGCACTTTGACGCTCTGCTCGATCTGGTCGTAGCCCTTCGAGCCCGCGAACTGCATTCGGATCGGCACGTTGTTCGACTCGAACTCCGCATCGCCGAGTTCCAGCTCCATCTGGGAGAGCGGGACGTAGGCCGAGCCGGCCAGCGCGAGCCCCAGCAACAGCGTCAAGCGTGGCACCTTGAGCGTGAGTCGCACGAAGCCCGCGTAGGCTCGTGCAAAGCGAGACAAGATGGGGTGCCTCAGCGGCTTTGCGCGCGGCTTGAGCACCCGCCCCATCAGCAGGGGGATTGCGGTCTGCGAGACCGCGAGGCTCGCGATCAGACCGATGGCGAACGTGATGCCCAGCGGCTGCAGGTACAGCAGCATGTCGTCGTGGCTCTCGGTGGCCACGAGCGGAATGAATACGATGATCGTCGAGAGCGTCGAGGCGATGGTCGCAAACCCGACCTCGCGCGCGCCGTCGCGAGCCGCCTGAAGCGGGGGCTTGCCGCGCTGCGCGTGCAGAGCGATCGCCTCGACGATCACGACGGCGTTGTCGACGAGCATGCCGACACCGAGCACGAGGCCGAGCAGCACGATGCAGTTCAACTCATCGCCGCGCAGGAACAGGATGCCGCCCGCCACGACGACGCTCATCGGAATGGACACGGACGCCGCGAGCGTGGTCGTTCCGCGGTGCAGGAAGGCGAACAGGATCACCAGGCCCAGCAAGCCGCCGTAGATGCCCGTGTCGCGCAGGTCGCCGAGCGTCTGCAAGATCGTCGCGCCTTGGTCCTCGATGACGAGCAAGTCGATTCCATCGAGTGCCGGGTCGTTGCCCAGCTCCAGCATCAGGGTACGAACGCGCTCGCTGACGTCGACGGCCGATGCTCCGGCCTGGGCATAAACCTCGAGGTTGATCGCGCGTCGGCCGTTGAGGCGCCGAGCCCGTCGCTCGCGTTTTGCCTGGGCGGTGACGTTGGCAACTTCGCCGAGCGCGGCGAACCTCGACGCGCTCTGTACCGGCGTGGATACACCTGAGACGGGGTCCACGGTCGGCGCTTCGCTGCGGGGGAGCGGAATGGACTCGAATCGAGCGGGCTCGGCCGCCGTACTCGGTGCGCGCATGCCCGAAGCGCGCTGACCGTCTCGCAGCATGCCGAGGCTGCGTCCACCGCGGGCATCGCGTACGGCCTGGCTGAGGTCTCCAAGCGCGACGCCGCTGCCTTCGACCGCTTCGAGGTCGACCTTCACCTCGAGCTCGTGCGGCGACACGCCGTCGAGCTCGACCCGCGCCACGCCCGAGATGCGCTCCAGCTTGCGCACGATGTGCTCTTCGATGAGGTAGTAGTCCTGCGACAGGTCGGTGCCGCTGGAGACCTGCATCTCCATCATCGGGTCGTCGAAGTTGGTGTAGGAGCCGATGAAGACGTTGTTGACGAAGTCGGGCAGGTCGCCGCGAATCCGTTCGATGCGGTCGCGGAGCTCGAGCTTTCGGGCGTCGATGTCGGTGCCGGGGGCAAAGTCGAGATTGACCTTCACACCCCACGAGCCGCTGCCGACTTGGATCCGTTCGAGGTCGCGCACGGTGGCGACTTGGTCTTCGATCGGCCGAATCACCTCCCGCTCGAGCACTTCGGGGCTCGTGCGCTCGATTTGCACCCGTACGTACAGCCGCGGCTTCGTGTTCGAGGGCAGGAACGACAGCGGCATCGAGAACAGGCCGATGACGCCCAGGAGCAGGACCGCGCACAGGGCCATGCCAATCGTGACCGGCCGGTCCAGGGCGAGGTCGGAGAGGGCCCAGCGGCGCATTGGTGCGAGCATACCCCCTCGATGAAGGCGAGTCGGGCGCCACCGCAGCGCAGAGGCCGGGCGTCCGCTTCGTGACCGCGAGCGACATTCACTCGGGGTCTCGACTACACTGCGCGTCATGCTCGTCGTGCTCTCGATGGCCACCCTCCTCGCGAACGATCCGGCTGGCGGCGCGTACCACCCGCATCTGCAGCCCCGGGTTGGCCCGAAGGTGATCGACATGTCGACGGCACAGCCGGTTCCCGAGCGCGTTCGGACCACGCCGACACTGCGCTTCGAGGACCTCGACTCGATCAAGCGTGATGGGCCGGTCCCGGTCCCGCAGCAGCGCCTCGACGCGGGCGTGGGGCTGCCGCCGGAGTGGACGCAGATCGGGGATGGCGTCGTGCCAACCCCGGTCGCGGAAGGGTTCGAGATCGATCCCGTGCCGCAGGGCGCATTCGAGGACATCCCGGGCAACAAGTATCCGCGCAAGCACACCCTCTACCTCAACTTCGTGGGTGCGGACCTGATGCCGACGTCCAACGACATTTCGGCCGAGGACCTCTCGGCGCTGGCGGGTTCGGCTCCGTTCCCCGCGTTCACCCAAGGCGAGAGTGCGGCCGTTGCGATCGCGCAAGCGGTCACCAACGACCTCGCGCCGTACGGCGTTCGCGTCGTGTACCTCGAGCGGCCCGATCCCATGGTGCCGTACACGATGGAGATGATGGGCGGTAGCTGGACCGATACCAGCCTGGACTCACCGGCAGGCGGCGTGGCGCCCAGCGCAGACTGCGGTGCACTCAACCAGCGGCACGTCGTGTTCACGTTCACCCAGGGCGCCGCCAGCATCTCGCGCTTGGCCAACACCGCGTCGCAGGAGGCCGGGCACGCCTGGGGCCTCGACCACACGCTCAACTGTGGCAGCGTGATGTCCTACTGCGGCGGCGGCGACCAGGTGTTCTCCACCGCGTGTGACTCACTGTGCGAAGAGCAGTGCCAGGGTGCAAATACGATTGGGTGCCGACTGCAGCACGAGATGTTCTGCGGTGAGGGCTCCGACCAGCAGAACGAGGACGCTGAACTCACCTTCTTGTTCGGCGACGCCACGCCAGACCTCGAGGCGCCCACGATCGACATCGACTCGCCGGCCAACGGTGAGGTCTTCGGGCCCGGCGCGAGCGTCGATTTCCGCGCGGTGCTCGACGACGACTTCGGCGGTGTCGGGTGGCGCAACATCGTCGTCAAGGACGGGGAGACGTTCCTCGACGACATCGACTACGGCAAAGACAACCTCGATGAGGACGGTCGCATCGCGATCAACCTGACCAATCTCGACATCGGTCACTACGAGATCACCGTCGTTGCGGCCGACCACGCGGACCACATCACCGAGGAGACCGTCGAGTTCGACGTGGTTGAAGACCCCGCGGAGACCAGCGCTGGTGGGGACGACTCGACCGGTGGCGATGGCTCGACCGGCGACCTCTCGGGCGGCGAGGCCGGCACGGACGGCGATGGTTCCACGAGCAGCGACACCAACGGTGGAGGCGAAGGCGGCGATGGAGACGGCGGTGACACCGAATCCTCGGTGCCCGCCGACGGATCCGGGGATGATTCGGGCTGCTCGGTCGGCGGTTCGGGCCAGGGGTCGGCGTCGATGCTGCTCGTTCTCGGGCTGCTCGGCCTGCGCCGACGTCGCGCGGCCTGAGCTCCGCCGCTCATCGTCCGGCGGCGCCACTCGTCCGCGGCTCCGACCGCTCGTCGGGCGCAGCGAGCCGGGGAGGGCGGGCTCGCGCATGGTGAGGCCATGCGCTTCTCATCGCTTCTCGCGGTCTCGCTCCTGCTCGCTGCTTGCTCCGAGGACGCCTCTTCGCCCGGTGCGGGCTCCACCAGTGACGAGCCCGGCTCCACCGGTACGGCCGCGGACGCGAGCACGGGCGCTGCGTCGAGTTCCACGAGCCAGGCAGGGACGAGCAGCACGGGCGCGGCTGCGGAGTCGTCGAGTACGGGGCCCGACGCGCTCGAGCCGATCGCGCTCGACCGGGCGTGGGTGGATAGCGTGGCGGGCCCGTGGCTTGGCTCGGTCAGCGGGACGCCGATCGGCGACCTGCCGCAGTTCTTCTTGGACTTTGCGTGGACCGACGAGGACGTGCTCATGGCGGTCGCCGACAATGGAGAGGGCTTTCGGCTGGAGTTCAGCTTCTCGGAGCAGGATGGCGCGTGGGTCTTCACCGAGCTTGGTGAGCTTCCGGGCGGCTTCGTACAGACCCAGGACCTTCGTCCGGTCGAGCGCGAGGGAGACCGCGTGCGATTCGAAGTGATCGATCGGCCCGGCTACCTGTCCGTGGAGATCGAGCCCACCTCGACCGACTTCGAGATGGCCGTGCAGGTGCGAGGCAACGACCACGGCACCTTCACGCTGGCGCGCCCGGGCTGAGCGCGTGAGGGCGTCGGCGCGTAGTCGACGGTCGTGTTTTGCCGATACTCTTCGGGTCGATGGCGGACATCATCAGCCCGATCGACCACGGGGTCGCGTTCACGTACGACGAACTCTCGGACGCCGAGGCGTTTGCCCGGCTCGACGCTGCCGAAGCGGCCCAGCAGGCGTGGGCCGGGACGTCGATCGAGGCGCGCATGACCCTGTGCCGCGGCATGCTGGACGCCTATCGCGGTCGGCTGGACGCGAACGCCGAAGCGATCACGAAGATGATGGGTAAGCCGGTCGGGCAGGCTCGGGGGGAGTTCGAAGGGGGCGTCGTCGAGCGGACGACGCACCTGTGCGAGGCGGCGGCGGAGGCTTTGGCCGAGGACGTGCTGCCGGAGCGCGCGGGCTTTCGGCGGGTCGTTCGGCATGAACCGGTTGGTGTCGTGCTGGACATCGCGGCCTGGAACTACCCGCTGCTGGTTCCGCTGAACGTCATCGTCCCGGCCGTGCTCGCGGGCAACGCCGTGTTGATCAAGCACGCGCCCCAGACCGCGTTGGTGGCCGAGCAGTTCGCCCGCGCGTTCGCGGACGCGGGCGCACCCGCGGGCCTGGTCCAGGGTTTGATGGCTTCGCACGAGACGGTCGCCAACGTCATCCATAGCCGCCGGCTCGGGGCAGTTTCGTTCACGGGCTCGGTGCGGGGCGGCCACGAGGTCATGCGGACGGTGGCCCAGCACAACTTCATCCCCGCGGGGTTCGAGCTCGGTGGCAAAGATCCCGCGCTAGTGCTGCCCGACGCCGACTTCGACTTCACGGTGGGCAACCTCGTCGACGGCGCCTACTACAACGCGGGCCAGTCGTGCTGCGGCATCGAGCGCATCTATGTCCACGCCGACGTGTACGAGCGCTTCGTCGAAGCCTATGCGGCGGGCGTCCAAGCGTACCGCCTTGGCAACCCGCTCGAAGACGGGGTGACCTTGGGCCCCGTCGTGAACGAGGCCGCGGCGACGCGGGTTCGCGAGCACAACGCGCAGGCGCGCGCTGCTGGTGCACGAGCACTCGTGCCCGAGGGGCACTTCGACGTGCCCGACCTTTCGCCGTGCTACGTCGCACCGCAGGCGTTTGCCGATGCGACTCACGACATGCTCCTGATGAAGGACGAGACGTTTGGGCCCACGGTCGGGATCTGCAAGGTCGCCTCCGAGGATGAGGCCGTCGCCAAAATGAACGACTCGGCCTATGGACTGACGGCGTCGATCTGGTCGGCGGACGTCGAGCGGGCCGACGCGATCGCGCGCCGGGTCCAAGCCGGCACCGTGTTCCTCAATCGCTGCGACTATCTCGACCCCGCCATGCCATGGACAGGCGTCAAGGACTCCGGCGTCGGTGCGTCGCTTGGCCGTTATGGCTTTCAGCAGGTCACGCGCCGCAAGAGCTACCACTACCGCACCCAGATCCCCCAAGGCTGAGCATGACCGCCGTCACCGACGTTCCCTCTCTCATTGCGTTCCTCGACCAGCACGGCATCACCCGCCACAAGATCGGCGTCTTCGACATCGATGGCGTGCTGCGAGGCAAGTACGTCAACCGAACCAAGTTTCTCTCCGCTGCGGAGAAGGGGTTCGGCTTCTGCGACGTCGTGCTCGGCTGGGACGTGAACGACCAGCTCTACGACAAAGCAAAGGTCTCGGGCTGGCACACCGGATATCGCGACGCCCCAGTGCAACTCGACTTGTCCACCGTACGCAGGCTGCCGTTCGAGCCTGGCACCGTGTTCGTGCTTGGGGGCTTTTCAGGCTCGTACGAACCGGTCTGCCCCCGCGCGGTGCTTCGCCGGACGCTCGAGCGTGCGGCTGCGATGGGCTTCGATGTGAGGGCCGCGGTGGAATACGAGTTCTTCGTCTTCGACGAGACTCCGCACAGCGCTCGCGAGAAGGGGTACCGCAACCTGACCCCGTTCACGCCGGGCATGTTCGGCTACTCGACCATTCGCAACACCGTGCACTTCGACCTCTATCACGAGCTGCTCGACACGATGGCCGCGATGGACTGCGAACTCGAAGGCCTGCACACGGAGACCGGTCCGGGCGTGCTCGAGGCTGCAATCGCAGTCGATGAAGCCAGTCGCGCGGCGGACAAGGCCGCACTGTTCAAGACCTTCACCAAGGTCCTACTGCAGCGGCGACAGCTGTTGGGCACGTTCATGGCCAAGTGGTCGAACGACTATCCGGGCCAGAGCGGGCACATGCACGTCTCGCTCGAGCGGGGTGGGGAGAACGTGTTTTTCGACGCCGAGGATGCGGATGGGCTGAGCCCCACGATGCGGCGCTTCCTCGCCGGGCAGGTCAAGTACATGCCGCAGGTTCTTCCGATGGTGTGCTCGACGATCAACGCCTATCGCCGCTTGGTGCCGGGCATGTGGGCCCCGACGTCGGCGAGCTGGGGCATCGAGAACCGAACCACCGCGATCCGGGCGATCCCCGCGGGCGTCAAGGGCACGCGCAGCGAGTATCGACTCGGGCCGGCCGACGCGAACCCGCATCTCGCTCTCGCCGCCGCGATCGCAACCGGTCTGCGCGGCATCGAGGAGGAGCTGGAACCGCTACCGCCGGTGTTGGGCAACGCGTACGAGAACCCTGGTGAGGCGGAGCTGCTGCCCGCCAATCTGGGCGCGGCCGCCGGGGCGTTCGCGCGTAGCACCGCTGCGCGCGAGATGTTCGGTGACACGTTCGTGGAGCACTACGCCGCGACCCGCGACTGGGAGGTGCGCGAGCACCAAAAGCACGTCGCCGACTGGGACCTGGCGCGCTACTTCGAGATCATCTGATCTGGGCAGGCGGCGCGTTCTCGGCGACCATGGTTGCCGTCGCATGAACGCACCGTCCGCCAACTTCAACTACCCCACCGCGTATCGAATCGGCGCCGGCCGGATCGTCGAGCTGCCCTCGGCCTGTCGTGAGATGGGCATGGGCAAGCCGCTCATCGTCAGCGACCCTGGTGTCGTTGCGCTGCCCTGGTTTGGCGCGATTCTGGATGCGCTCGACGACGCAGGCCTAGGGCGCGCGGTGTTCTCGGACGTGCAGGCCAACCCGACCGGCGGCAACGTCGATGCGGGTGTGAAGGTCTTCGTCGATGGCGATCACGACGGCGTGATCCTGCTCGGAGGTGGCTCTGCGATGGACGCCGGCAAGTCGATTGCGCTCGTCGCTCGCAACCCCGGCGGCGTATTCGACTATGAGGATGTGGGCGACAACTGGACGCGTGCCGACCCGGCCAAGATCCCACCGATGATCGCCATCCCGACGACGGCGGGAACCGGTTCCGAGGTGGGGCGCGCGGGCGTGATCGTCGACGAGCGTGACCACAGCAAAAAGATCATCTTCCACCCGAAGATGCAGCCGGGTCTGGTGCTGGCGGACCCGGAGCTGACGGTGGGCTTGCCTGCTGGACTCACCGCGGCGACGGGCATGGACGCGCTCGCGCATTGCTTCGAGGCCTACTGTGCGCCGGGCTACCACCCGATGGCCGACGGCATCGCGCTCGAGGGCATGCGGCTCATCGATGCGCACCTGTGGACGGCGGTCGCGGACGGAGAAAACCTCGAAGCGCGGACGCACATGATGATGGCAGCCTCGATGGGCGCGACGGCGTTCCAGAAGGGGCTCGGCCTGGTGCACGCGCTCAGTCACCCGCTGGGCGGTGCAACCGGGATCCACCACGGCACGGCGAACGCGATCTTCTTGCCCTACGTCATGGAGTTCAACCGCGACGTGATCGAGGCGCGCATGGACAGGGTTGCCACGTACGTCGGACTGCCGAACCGTGGGTTCGACGGCGTCATGGCGTGGATGCTGGAGCTGCGCCGAGGTCTGAACATGCCCCACACGCTCGAGGCCGCCGAAGGCTTCGATGCCGCAATGGCCAAGCACCTGGCACCGATGGCCGTGGCGGACCCTTCGATGGGCACGAATCCGAAGCCTGCCGATGCAGAAGCGTGTGAGGCGGTGTTCTTGGCAGCTTTGCGGGGCGAGTTGACGGGTGCCGGGTAGGGGGGGATGTGGGTCGTGCCCCTTCGGGGCACGCCGCCTCGGACGGATCGCCCCCACATACCCCTACGCAAACGACCCGCGCGGGACTATGCTGGCGCTCCGTGCCTGAGAAGGAATCTCGACAGGTCCTGCGGGCATTGACGGGCCCCCTCGCCGGAGGAACGTTCGAGATCGGCGCTCGCTTGGTCCTCGGTCGCATCGCCGCATGCGATGTGCATATCGTCGACCCCGAGGTTTCGCGGGAGCACGCAATGCTGGTCCGGGAAGGGGACCAGCTCATGCTCGTCGACCTCGAGAGCAGCAACGGGACCTACGTGGGGGGCCTTCCGATCACGAAGCGTCCCGTCGAACTCGGGCTCGCATTCACGATCTCGCAGTCGAGCTTCACCATCGAAGCTGATCGGCCGCGGCCGATCAGCACCAAGCCGCTGCTCGGCCCCAGCTTCACGGACGCATCGTCCTCGGAGCGCTCCACCCTTCAGATTCAAACCGTCGACAACGAAGACGCGGTGTCTTCGCCGCAGCGGGACACGAAGGAGAGTCCGCGGGCGACGGATGACGGGGCGGTTGCGGACGATGAGACGCCGACGAATCGCCGCATCGAAGCGCTGGAGCCCCCCGAGCCCAAACGCGAGCGCTCCACCGTGCGACTCGAAGCTGCGAGTGACCCCGTGGCCGCGTCGGAGCGCAAGACGGCCGAGCTCGCAGCGGTCTCGGCCCCCGCGCGCTCCACTGTCGAGCTGAGGCCGCCGCCAACCACCAAGGCTCCGACGCCTGCCGAAGCCGTACCGGTGTTCTTTCCACCGCCCCCGGCCGTCGAGGCCGACGTTTCGGAGCTGGAGTACACCGAGGCCAAACCCGGCTTCGGCACGACCTCGGCCGCTGCGCCGAAGTCCAACTACGACGGTGACCTGCTCAGCGACATTACCGAGTACCGCGGGTTTCGAATTCGCCTTCAGCGCGACGAGATCCCGAGCGGGGACGAGGTTGCCGCCATGATAGACCTCGAGGCGAAGCTGCGCGGGCCGAAGCTGGACGACGATCCTCGTCGCGACGTGGTTGCGCTGCGCTTCTTCAAGCGCTTCAACTACGACGCGCCGGTTCGCGCTCGCTTCACGCTGCCCCGGCACACGTATCATCTCGAGGGGACCATTCGTGACCTCTCCGTCGATGGTCTGCGTTGTGGCTTGAACGACTCCATGTTCAAGCCACAACGCAGACCTCTCCGTCGATGGTCTGCGTTGTGGCTTGAACATGGAGTCGTTCACACCGCATCGCGACCAGTTCGCGGTGCTGTTCATCGAAAGCGCCCGCGATGGCATGCCTGTGCAATACACGGTGACTTCGCGGGTGGTGTGGGTGAAGAACGACCAGGTCGGCTTCGTTTTCGCCGGGGCGCCGTCGTGGAAAGAGCGCAGCGGCGACATCGAAGACATCCCGACGGCGGTGACCATGCCGCCCACCGAGCTGTGAGCCTGCCGCCCGTCCCGGATCGGCAAATCGCTGTCCGGTGAGCATGGAGCCGCTTCGCGCGGTCGTGTGCGGCCAGAACGCAGGTGCGTCGGTTCAGCGCGCCTTCGGCGGTCCGATGTCGTGCGCATGGATCGCGCGCGTTGGGTGGTGACGGCGGCTTGCCTCGTGGCTGTGTCGGGGTGCTTCGACCCGGATCCATCCACGGCCGACATGGAGGACATGCCGCTGGACGCGAGTTCGGGCGAGGCACCTCCTTCGGCCGATCCCACGTCGAGCGGGACTGGTGGCGAGGAGCCCGACCCGACGAACGATCCCGGCGACGAGAGCACGGGGGACATGGATGACCTCGGATCCTGTGGGGATGGCATCGTGCAGGGGGGCGAAGAGTGCGACCTCGGGGCAGACAACCTCGATACGGGGGCATGCACGACTACATGCACCATTGCGGTATGTGGGGATGGTTTCGTGCACGCTGGGGCGGAGGCATGTGACGACGCGGGTCCTTCGGCGAGCTGCGACGACGACTGCACCGTGCCGGTGTGTGGTGATGGCGTCGTGAACCCGCTGGCGTTCGAGCAGTGTGACGGGGACGGCGACGTGATGAACGGCCACTGCGTCGACTGTGTCGCCGAGTGTGATCCGGGCTGGTCGCGCTGTGGGGGCGGCCCTGCAGCGCCCTGTAACACGCAGATCGACAGTGCCCAGGCATGCGATGCGTGCGGGCACAGCTGGCGCGTCATCGAGGTCACCGTCGATGAACACGCGACCGTTGATGATCAGTTCGGCGGCACGGGTGCGGTGGCCATGATCGAATCGGCAATGTGGGAAACGAGTGTGCTGACGGGATGGTTGGGCTTCGACGTCGGGCACATCGACGACCCATTGCTGCTCGAGCAGGCGCGGCTGCGCATGCACGTGGTCTACGTCGATGGCGGCCCGGTCGTGGATGTCGTTGCGGACCCCAGTACGCGCTGGGCACCGGAGGACTTCGGTCCCGGCGCGACGTTCCTACGCACGACCTGGCCGCAGGTGGACGGGTTCCCGCTCATGGTCGATCTCGATCTCGAGGTTTGGGACTGGCAGAGCGCCTTTGCAGCCGACTGGGCGAACTTCGGCCTGCAGCCCACCGGACCAGCGCCCTCCGTCGCACAGTTCGATGGAAAGTTCGGCGCCGCCGAGTTTGCACCGACGCTCGAGCTGGTCGGCTGTTTCCAGTGACGCGGAGTCGGGCAGGTGCCCTCGCTCTCGTGCCTCGACGGCGCGTTCCATCGGGTGTTGGCTACTCGGTGCGGAGGGCAACGGCGTGGGCGACGAAGCTGCCGGGTCGGGCTCGGTCGTGGCTCATTTCGAGCGTGAACCAGGCGCCGTCGTACAGCGCTTCGGCGACGGCGTTGCAGACCTGCTCGGTCTCGCAGCGGGCGGCCGTTTCAGCGAGGAGGCGGAAGCCGTTGCGATCGACGCGTTCCACGAATGAAGGGGCCAGCTGCATCTGAAAGCGAGCGTCGACTTCGGTCGGCGATGCAGCGAGGACGTCGATCAGGTCGTATGCGCGGACGTCGGGACCTTCGCTTGGTGCGACGAGCGCGGTCACCTCGTACTCGCTGCCCCACTCGTGCTCGAAGCCTGCGATCTCGCGGGCGTAGACGACCTCGTCGTCGCCGTCTTCTTGCACCCGCAAGCAATACCCGGGGGCGCCGTCGGGGCACGCTTCACGAAAGTGGTCCACGCGCAGGGTGACCATCTCCGGCGCCTCCTGGTCACAGCCGAACAGGCCGATCGAGGCGAACAGGATGAGGGTCGTGGCGAGTGCGGTGCGCATGGTCGGGTCGTCGTCACCGCGAAGATGTGCAACGGCCGTGCCACGCCCGCCTTGGCGCAAGACGACGCTGAACCTCCGAATTTCGCCGCAAATGCAGACAGCGCTGTCGGCGAACCGGACAGCGCTGTCGTGGCGACAAATGCCCCAGGGCGGGTATGTCATGGAGCGAGCGGTCCCGCTCCGATGCTGGGGCCCACCCACGCGGGCGGGGCCGCTACTCGCGACGGAACGCAAATGCGGCGTTTTTTGAGCGCAGCATCATGCCGCGCGCCGACTTCGAGTCGTCGAGATCGAACGTCACGCGGTTGCCCGAGTGATCCTTGAAGAAGAACCGCCCGCGGCCCATCGGGTGCATCCAGGTCAAGCCGTGTCCGGGAACGTCGAAGTACAGTCGGTCGCCGTACGCCCGCACGTGCACCGTTTGAAGCATGGCGAAACGCTCGGGGTCGGTGAGTTCGGCGTAGCGTGACCAGGTGTCCTCGGTGAGCCGATACGTCCCCACATACCGAGGGTAGGTGCTCGGAGCGATCTTCACCTCGTGCGCCTCGCGGCGCCGCTGGGGCGTGTCACCGTAGACGAGCATGGCCACGTCCTGGGCAACGCGGCTCGCCGGAACGACCTCCGTGTTGCACAGCACGACGACCGTCGTGTCGTCTTCGGTGAAGTGCAGCATGGACCCGTTGAAGCCATCGATGGCCGCGGGAAAGCTGAGCACGGTTTGCCCGTAGCCGTGGTCGACCGCGAGTCCGTAGCCGTAGCCGTGGTCTCCGGCTTTGGTCATCTCGGCGACGCTGTCGCTCGATAGAAGCGTGCCGTTGCTCAGCGCGACGTTCCACCGCACGAGATCGCCCGGCGTGGACACGAGTCCGCCCGCGCCTCCGAAGACCGACATGTCGATCGGGTCGGGGGGGTCGAGCAGCTCCTCATCGTTCCAGACCCGGCCCTCAGCCTGCTCGCCCGTTTCGTAGGCGTCGCCGAACGTGGACGCGGTCATGCCCGCCGGGGCGAACAGGTTGGCCTGGACGTACTCGCCGTAGGACACCTTCGAGACCTGCTCCACGATGGCGCCGAGCAGGTAGTAGTTGGCGTTGGATGGGCTGAAGTCGGTGCCTGGCTCGAACTCGAGGGGCAACGCAGAGAAGCGTGCGAGCAGCTGCTCGGTGGAGTGCGGCTCGTCCTTCCAGGTGTGGAAGTACGGCAGGGCCGTATAGTTGGGGATGCCCGAGGTGTGCTGCAGGAGCTGGCCGACCGTGATCTCTTCGCCTCGGGGGTAGTTGGGAAAGAACTGGGTGACCGTGTCGTCGAGACCGAGCTGGCCGCGATCGCGGAGCTGGAGGACGGCCGCTGCGGTGAACTGCTCGGTCAGCAGCCCCAGGCGGAAGCGCGTGTCGACGGTGTTCGTCCGATTTCCGGCGCGGTCGGCCGTGCCAAAACCCTGCGCGTAGAGGACGTCTCCGTCCCGCGCCACGGCGATCGTGCCGTGGAACTTGAACGCTGGGCCCCAGTCCGCGCCGTAGTCCGACACGATCGAGGCGATCGACTCGCCGAGATCGACGGGCAGCGGTGCCCCGGGGATACCGTCGGCTCGAAACTGAGGGCGCCCGAGTGGGTCGGCCTCGTCGTCCCCGCGGTAGGATGAGCCGACGTCGGCTGGGTCCGTGATCTCGGCGAGCTGGTCGAAACGGTCTCGGTCGCCCTCGGGGACGACCGCGTAGACGAGGCCGCCCGCGAGGGCACCGCCCAGTACGAAGCCCGCTGCCATGCGCCCCCACGGACGTGTGAACCGTGCGTGGTCATCGACGGTATCGTCGTCGATCGGCTCCGCGGCGAGCCGCAGCGACGGTGACGTCTCCGCCGCCAGCACGCGGTCGGAGAAGCCAACGGCGACCTCCTCGACCAGCGTCTCGAACCCGACGTCCGAGCGCCACGCTTCGATGGCGTCGTCGACCAGTGCGTCGTCAGGAACATCGAGTCCGTGCTCTCGATGCTGTTCGTCGTGCTCCAAGCGATCCCCCCTACGCATGGTAAACCTCCTCCAGTGCGGCTCGAAGCCGCTTGCGCGCCCGGTTGAGACGCGACTTGACCGTGCCCAAGTCGATCGAGAGCGCCGAAGCGATCTCGGCGTACTCGAGGCCGTGGTACTCGCGGAGGATGAAGGCAGCCCGATATTCGGGCGCCAGATCCTCCACGGCACGCGCGATGACGGCCGCGAGCATCTTTCGCTCCGCGGTTTCGTCGGCCCGGCCGGGGGACGCCAGGTGACTCGCGCTCGAGCTCTCGAGCGGACGCGTGTCGAGGCGGCGGCGACGGAGCTCGTCGATGGTTCGGTGAGAGGCGATGGTCAGAATCCACGTCGACAGCCGCGCCGGACCGTTGCGGTCGAACTTCGGCAGCGCGCGAAAGACGCGAAGGAACGTCTCCTGGGCGACGTCCTCCACCATCGTAGTATCGGCTTGACCTCGCATCATCCGCGCCACGAGGGACAACACGGGGCGCTGATAGCGTTCAACGAGCGCTCGTCGAGCCCGCGGGTTGCCGCGTTGGGCACTGGCGATGGTGAGCTCATCGAGCTCGGGACATCGCTGCGGTCGTGCGGGCGGGGGCTGCACCTGGGTCGCCGGGCTCACCGACGTACTGTCACGGTCACGCGACGCAGGAGTTCCCGCCTTGAGGACGAATGTGTCCATGAACGTTGCCATCAGTGCGGACGCAGCGGCCCTACCGTCTTGGAACCGTGAAACGAAGCCGCGGTTCGCGCAAACTTTGACCTTGGCGGTATCCTCGCCCGGTCGTGTCCGCTCGCTCCGCCTGGCTCGCGATCGGGCTGTTCGCGCTCGTCTTGGTGGGTCTTCGATGGTCGACCCTGGAGACAGGCCTGCACATGGACGACCTCGCGCAGCGGGCGATGGTCGAAGGGGCGTACCCGGTCGCGCGTGCGCCGTGGGACCTCTACACGTTCGCCGCAGGCACGCCCGAAGAGACGCGGGCCCTCGCAAGCGCGGGCGCGCTGCCTTGGTGGTCCGACCCTCAACTTCGACTCCGCGCGCTTCGGCCTTTAGCGAGCGTGCTGGTGTGGGCGGACGCCGTGTGGCTGAGCCCGAAAGCCGCCCATGTGCACTCGCTTCTGTGGTGGTTGGCGATGCTGGCGGTTGCCGGTTGGGCGCTGCGTCCGGTGTTGGGCGATCGCTGGGCGCTGCTCGCCGTGGCCCTGTACGGGTTGGACGACGCGCACGTGTACCCGCTGGCCTGGCTGGCGAACCGCGCAGCGCTGCTCTCGGGCGTCTTCGGGTGGTTGACCCTGGGTCTGTTCGTTCGGGCGGCGAAAGACGGCACGGGCCACCCGGTTCTGGTCGCCGCGGCATCGACGGCGTGCATGGCGGCGGGCGAGTACGGGCTGTGTGCGCTGACCTTCACGGTCACGTACGCGCTCGCGGTCGACGGGCGACCCTGGGTCCGGCGAGCGCGGGCGCTCGTGCCCGTTCTCGTGCCTGTGGCCGTCTATCTGGCACTGCACCGGTTTGGAGGATTCGGCGCGGCCCACTCGGGCGTGTACTTGGACCCTGGGTCCGAGCCGGTCGCGTTTCTCGGCGCCGTGGCCGAGCGCGCGCCGCTGTTGACCCTCGACATGCTCACCGGCGCGCCGCTGTCGATGATCAGCCGCACCGTTCCTGCGTCGGTTGGACCCTGGGTCCTTGCGCTGCTCGGGGTCTGCGTTGTCGCCGGGACGCTGCGCCTGCTCGTCGCCGACCCCGCGCGCCGACGCGTGTTGGCCTGGGCGGGCCTGAGCGCGGCCGTTGCGATCCTTCCGGTCTGCGCTTCGTTTCTCTCCGAGCGACTCACCGTGCTCGCCAGCCTCGGCGCCCACGTCGTCTCGGCCGCCTTCATCGTGGTCGCGCTCGAACGGGTTCGGGACGGATGGTGTCGAACGGTCGTTCCCGCAGCCGTGTCCCTTGCAATCATCGGTGGCCACGGGGTCCTCGCAACGCAGTCTTCGAGGGCTCAGACCGAGGGCCTGCGCGCTTTCAATGAGGCCGGCGTGAACCTGGCCGCTCGCATGCCCGTCGAAGACGGCGCAGCCTCGTCGCAACGTTGGGTGTTGCTCACCGCGGGCGACCCGATGCTGCTCGTCTATCCTCCGCATCTTCGCGCTCTGGCGGGGCACCCACGCCCTGCGAGCTGGACGGTGCTGTCGCTAGCACCCGGACCGGCCACGATGCGCCGGGTGTCCAAGCGCGCCCTCGAGCTCACGATGGCCCGGGGATGGTTTCGCTCGCCCCTCGAGCGCTTCTTTCGCCGTGAGGACCGACCGCTGGCGCTGCACGACCGCGTGGTCCTGCGCGGTGTCGAGGCCGAGGTCGTGGCGGTGGGTCCCGACGGCGTTCCCACGACGATTCGCTTCACGTTCGAGCGTGGCCTGGGCCATCGCTCGATGCACGTTCTCGGACTCGGCGGGCGCGGCTTCTACCGCTACCCGCTGGCTGGCGTCGGCGCGACGGTTCCAGTGCCGCCGGGGCTCGATGCGGTGCGCGCCGCCGACGGCCTTCGCTCCCCCTGAGCCGCCGCGGGTTGGCCGGCGACCCGATGCAGCCCAACCGCGCGGCGTCGCGGGCTGTTAGCATGCGCCCGGGCGATGGCGGACGAACGGAAGATCCCACGGGGGCGACTACGCCGCGTTGCTCGGCTCGCACGGGCCGGCGCGTCCTCGGGCATGGCGCTGCTTCGCTCCAACGACTCGTCGGGGACCGCCGAGAAGGTGGCCGGCATGCTGGGTGACCTGCGGGGCGTCGCGACCAAGGTGGGGCAGATGGCCAGCTACGTCGACGGCCTCATTCCGCCTGAACATCAAGACTCGTTCGAGCGTAGCCTTGCCAAACTCCGCGCTGCGGCACCCAAGAGTTCCACTGCGGACATTCGCCGGGTGCTGCGGGAAGACTTCGGTGACGCGCCCGAGCAGCTCTTCGCGACCTGGAGCGACGAGCCGCTCGCGAGCGCGTCCATCGGGCAGGTCCATCGCGCCACGCTGCACGACGGCCGCGAGGTCGCGGTGAAGGTGCAGCACCCGGGCATCGCGGAGGCGATGGAGGCCGACATGAAGAACGCGAGCCTGATGGACTTCGGCTCGCGGGCGTTCGGTTTCGGCAAGTTCGAGGTGGGCCGGCTCGTCGACGAAGCCAAGGCCCGCTTTCGCGAGGAGCTCGACTACGGCCTCGAGGCCGAGCGCTACCAGCGGTTCGCGGCCTTGCACGCCGACGACGCAACGGTCGTCATCCCCGAGGTCGTGTCCGCCTTGTCGTCCCCCCGCGTGCTCACGACCACGTTCGTCGATGGACTCGACTTCGAGGCGGCTGCCGAAGCCTCCCACGACGAGCGCCGCGCTTGGGCCGAGACGCTGTGGCGGTTCGTCTACGCGTCGATCATGGTCGGCGGGGTCTTCAACGCCGACCCGCATCCGGGCAACTACCGGTTCTTGCCCGGCGGCGCGGTCGGGTTTCTCGACTTCGGCTGCGTGCAGGAGATCAACAACTTCAATCGCCGCCGCATCGTGGCGGGTCACGCCGCGCTCGCGGATGGGGACTTCGCCGGCTTCGAAGTCCCCATGGCGCAGATGCTCGACGCCCGCGAGGGGACGCATCGCGAGGAGATGGCCTCGTACATGCGCTACGCGGTGTCCCCACTCCTGCAGTCACCGTTTCGCATCACGCGACCGTTCGCGGCCGAGGTGGTGCAGCGCTTCCGAACCATGGCCAAGGCGATGATGTCGCTGCGCTCGGGGGAGTACGCCGCGATGCCGGAGGGCATCTTGTTCCTCAACCGGCTGCAGTTCGGCTTCTATTCGGTGTTGGCGCGCCTCGACGTCGAGGTCGACTACGCGTCGGTGGAGCGGGCGTTCCTCGACGATGCGCTCGCGGCCGTCGAGGGCCTCGCCGACAGCAAGACGCTGCGAGGCTGAGCCTCATCGCCGACGTCGACGCGCCGGCTTGGGAGAGGTGCTGCGGGCGGCTTCGGCGACCGTGGCGCGAAACCATCGGTGCCCCGGGTCGGCCTCGCTGCGCGGGTGCCAGATCTGGGTGATCGGATATGGGGACAGAGGAAGGGGAAGGTCCAAGATGCGAAGCCCGTGTCGCTCGGCTTCACACATCGCGAGTCGGCGCGGGACCGTCAAGATGAGGTCGGTGCGCGCGGCGAGGGTGAGGCCAGCGTAGAAGAACGGGACGCGCCGGAGCACCCGCCTGCGCATGCCCTTGGCCGCGAGCGCGTCGTCGACCACTCCGCCCGCGCGTCCGCGAGGGGCGATTTGCACGTGCCCCAGGTCGGCGTACCGTTCGAGGGAGAGCCGGCTTCGCACGCTGGGGTGGTCGCGTCGGACCACGCACACGAACGACTCGTCGAACAGCTTTTGAATCCGGATCTCCGGGTGCAGGTTCGTGTACACGCCGATCGCCAAGTCGATGCTGCCTTCACGAACGAGGTCGGGATCGGCCGGCACGTTGGGCATGAAGTTCAGCGAAATGTTGGGGGCCTGCGACTGCAACAGGCCATCGAGCACGACGCCGAGCACGTGGACGATGTAGTCGCTCCCGTGCACGAGGAAGTCACGGGTGGATGCGGCGGGGTCGAACGGCGTGGCGGGGTCGAAGACGTTGGCAATGCGCTCGAGCACCGATGCCACCTGCGGCCGCAGCTCCTGGGCACGGGGCGACGGGACCATGCCTCGCCCCGCGCGAACCAGCAGCGGGTCCTGCAGGGTCGTACGGAGCTTGGCGAGCGCCTGACTGACCGCGGGTGGGCTCCTGCCCAGGCGCAGCGCCGCACGGGTGATGCTCTCTTCTTCGAGCAGTGCGTGCAGCGTGTGCAGCAGGTTCAAGTCCAGCTCCGAGATGTTCACTCCGAAGAAATGTTATCAGCATCGGATTAAGTCTGGCGAAAGGTGATGTTCGCGCGAACTGCATTGCCGTTCGGGCGGACGGGACCAAGGTAGGCGCACGGAGCAACGCTCATGAGCGCCAACGTCAACACCACCCATCCCGACCGCAAGAAGACCGTTTTGATGATCGCCGCGAACCCGTCGACGTCCTCCAAGACGGGCTGGCCCATCGGCTTCTGGTGGGCCGAACTGACGCACCCGTACGTGGTCTTCGAGGAGGCCGGCTACGACATCGAGATCCGCAGCCCCAGCGGCGGCCGCCTCGAGCCCGATGGCTTCAGCGACCCGCAGCACGAAAGCGGCTACTCGGCGCACGACTTCATCAGTCTCGGCTTCAAGACCTCGCCCACCCATGCCGCGCTGCTCGAAAACACAGCGTCGATCGACGACGTCGACGTGAACGCCTACGACGCCGTGTTTCTCGTCGGCGGTCAGAGCCCGATGGAGTCGTTCGTCGGCAACGAAACGCTGACCCGGCTGGTCGCTCGATTCTACGAGGCCGGCAAGATCACCGCCGTGGTCTGCCACGCAACCGCAGTCCTGCTCGAAACCAAGCTCTCCAGCGGAGAGCTGCTGGTCAAGAACAAGACCTGGACCGGATTTGCCGATGACGAAGAGCGCTACGCCGACGACTTTGCAGGGCAGCGGCTGCAGCCGTTTTGGATCGAAGAGGCGGCGCGCAAGGTGCCGCAGACCAACTTCATCGTCGCGCCGGCGTTCCGTCCCTTCGCCCACCGCGACGGGCTGCTCGTGACTGGACAGCAGCAGTTCTCGGGCGCAGCCGCGGCGCGCCTGGTCGTCGACGCGCTGGGTCGCTGACCCCACCGATCACCCCTCAACCGGAGATACTTTCATCATGAAAATTTCCATTCTCGGTGCGGGCCGCGTCGGCGGCTCCCTCGGCGCGGGCTGGGCGGCGGCCGGCCACGACGTCACCTTCGGGGTCCGTGACCCCAACGACGAAAAACAGGGCTCGCTCGCGGGTGCAACGGCGACCGTACGCGACGCGGTCGCGGCTGCCGACCTCGTCGTGCTTGCGACGCCGTGGGCGGCGGTGCAGTCCGTGCTCGAAGCCGCGGGCGACTTTGCAGGCAAGACGCTCGTCGACGCCACCAATCCCATCGGTCCCGGCTTTGCGCTCACCCATGGTCACGACGACTCCGGCGCGGAGCAGGTCGCCCGGTGGGCGACGAACGCCAACGTCGTGAAGTCGTTCAACACGACCGGGTTCGAGAACATGCGCAACCCTGCATACCCAGGCGGTGCGAGCGTGATGTTCGCCTGTGGGGACGATGCCGAGGCCACCGAGCGCGTGTGTGGCTTGGCCTCCGACCTCGGGTTTGATCCGGTCAACATGGGCCCGCTTTCGCGTGCACGTGAGCTCGAACCGTTCGCAATGGTGTGGATCCGGATGGCCATGCAGTTGGGGCACGGTCGGGACTTCGCATTCGTGAAGCTGCGGCGCGCCTCGGCCTCATGAAGGCGCTGCCGCTGGCAGCCGCGCTGGTCGTGGGCCTGATCGGGCAGGATGCGTATGGCAATCCCGTCGACGCGGAGCGCCCGGTTGGCGAAACGCCGGGGTGGAGCGGCAGCGTGGACGGGCGGGCAGCGCTCGCCGTCGGCAACATCGATCGCGTCGACCTCGGCGGCAGTCTTGGGCTGCATTGGCAGTCGTTCCAGCCGGCACCAGAACGCAGCAGTGCCGACGCGCCCCCTTGGCTTCGGCAGCGCTGGACGCTGCTGGCCGATGGTGCGTTGGCTACGTTGGGGTCGCGACGGTTCGTGCAGCGCTCGTTCGTACACGGTCGGTCCACGACGATGGTGTGGCCACGCGTCGGGTTCGATGCGTTCGCGCAGGCGCAGGCGGACGCTTTCACGCGGCTGCAGATGCGGCTGGTGGCCGGTGCGGGTGTCCGGGTCGTCGCGTTGGCGCGCTCGCGAGCCCAGGTGTGGTCGGGTGCGGCGTACATGCCCGAGTTCGAACGCAACGACATCCTGCCCGGCGATGTACACCCCGCCGCGACGGTGAACCATCGGCTCAGCGCGTACGCGTCGTTCGCCGGACGTCCGCTCGCCGAGGGCAGCCTGACGGTTCGCGCGACGGGATACGTGCAGCCCCGTCTCGACGACGGGACCGACCTGCGCACGCTGGGGCATGTCGCGCTCGAGGCCGCCGCGGCGCCTCGTCTCGCGGTGGGGTTCGAAGGGCTCGTCGTCCACGACACGCGTCCGCCCGGCGGCGTCGCGCATACCGATCTGCTCGTTCGCGGTTTCTTACGGGTGCGCGTGGGGTCGTGAGACGGGTGTCACAGCGATTCCACGAAATGGAACCGTCGGGCCGGGTCGCGCGACGGTCTAGGCATGCCCGCCCGCTTGGATTGTCCCCTTGCCCACCATGACGACGATGTCGCGGTGTCCTCGTCCCACATGGACACACGCCTGGATGCAAACGCTCCGCAAACGAGCGGGGTCGGGGTGTATCGAGCCCATGCTCCAGAACGTCGGAGTTGATATGCGCACCCAACCACCCATCGACGCCGGAGAAAGCCAGGTGGGCATGCCGTGTTCTCGCTCGGCCGTGCTGCATCAGCATCTCATCGCCGCCGCCAGCGATGAGCGGGCTCGCCTGGACCTGTACGCATCCCTGCTGATGGGTAGCGTGTACGTCGAGTCCATGGAAATCCTGCTCGGCGAGCACGGCCCCGAGGTCGAGTTCTCGACGACCCCGACGAAGTACGGTCCCGCGGTCATCGTGTACTCCTCGCGAACGCGGCATCGCGGACCCGGACGCGAGGAGCTGGAGTCCACCGCGTTTGCGTACCTCCTGCACGCGCTTCCCGAGGGCGTCGGCATCGTGCTCGACCCCAACCACGAGTGCTACCTGATCGAGCCCGAGGAAGTTCGCATGCTTCGTCAGTGCGCGCCCATGCAGACCCACTGAGGTTCGATGGCACCCCTCAGCGGCACGCGATGCATGCCTCGAGACCTTCGCGAACGCTTCCCCAGTCGACCGCCGTACCCCCGGCGGCGGCTCGAAGCTCGCGCTCGATGACGACCCGCAGCGCCTCGGCCTGGCGGCGTACGCCGGCGGTTTCCGAGAGCTGACTGAGCAGCAGCGCGCCGGCGTGTGCCTGATGCAGGGAGAGCAGAGGGTCCGCGCTACCGGTGTCGATCTCGGCGCGGACCGTTCGCAGGCAGGCGCGGGCATCCGAGCGGGCCGACCCCTTTTCGCTGGCGCCCCCGCTGGTGTGCTCCGATCCTGCGGATGTATCGACGTCGAAGCGTGGCGGCGGAGCGACGAACGAGCCATACCCGGAGGTATCGCGTTCGGGTGGTGCAGACAGGCGCGTCCCCGGACGTGGCTCGTGCCACACCAGCATGCCGCCTCCACCGCCGGGCACCGGCATCACGCGAGCTCGCCACAGCTCGCCGTCGTTGTCGTAGTCGACGGTTTGCCGGCTGCGCTGGGTTGCGCAGACGGTGACCGCATGCCTCAAGGCAAAGGCGTCGGGGACCTTTGGGGTCGCGGCGTCGAGCACGTCGGAGTAGGGGATGCCCTCGCCGAGGCCCGCGCCCCACAGGGCTTGTGGACCGCGACCTTCGTCCCACTTTGGATTGGTGGCGACGACGATGCCGGACGCGTCGAGCACCGCCGCGGGGAACGGCAGCGCGGAGAGAAAGGCTCGGAGCGTCGGCTCGTGAACCCATCGCATGGACGGGAGCGGCGCCATCTCCGGAAGAATACTGTATTCCCCGATGAGCGGCGCTACGCGCTCGGAGCCGCGCTGCGCAGGGTCGGGATCAGTTCCATCGCGCGCAGCAGCAGCTGGCGCTCGTCCTCCTCGACGTTCGCGTCCGACAAGGCGACGCGGAACAGGTCGTCGAGGATCGTCTGACGCATCTCACGAAGCTGTACGAACTCGTCGAAGTCGATGACGCGGTCCTCTTCCACGCGTGCGACGAGGTCGCCGAATGCGTGCAGATGCGTGTCGAACGAGCGCAGCAGGGCTCGTTCGTCGCTGGTGATCTGTCCATCCGCGCGCGCGATGGCTCGCATCATGTCCATCACGTCTTCGCGCAGTGGAGGCGTTGCGGAGGTGGCCGAGACGACCGCGGTCGCCGAGCCGTCGGCCGCAAGGACGGCCAGCGCGAATCTGCGGACGAGGTGTGGACGCGCCGCAACGGGATCGAGGTGCCGAACCGCGTCGAGCAGGTCGCGTACCTCGAGCTCCAGCGTGGCGTGCAGTGCTCGGGCGATCTGAGGCTCGGAGAGCCTCACGACGTGGGCGGGCACGGCGAAACGCTGCGTGACCAGCTCGACCGCTCGCGCGTCACCGTCCCCGTGCAGGAAGGGCCCGAGCTCGGGCGCGAGGCCGACGACGGTGCCGAGCAGCCGGCCGACCGTGTCCGCCACGTCGGCCTGGGTCACGCGACTCTCGTCGCCCGCGACGATGCATGCCGCTTCGACCAGCGCCTCTTTCCAAACGCCCCGGGCTGCGGCGGCGAGCGCGGGCGTGAGCGCGTCGGTGGAGAATTCCTCGAGCCGCCGTGACTGCGCGTACCCGGACGCGGCGTCGACCAAGCGCCGAAGGAGCGCGGGACCGCCGACGTCCCAGCCCTTGGAGCCGCGGAGCGTGCGGACGAGGTTCGCGAGCATCGAGGAGATCGGGCCGGCTTCGACCTCGAACGCGCCACCGCCCCCAGTCGCCAGGACATCGAGGTCGGCGGGCTCGTCGAGTTCGCGCAGCAGCGGCAGGTCGCGACCGACCGCGAAGACGAGCGTCGCCAGGTCGTGCATCGCGTACAGCTGTTCGGGCGACACATCGAAGCCGTCGAGCACGAAGTCCACGACCGCGCCCGCTTCGAGCACGATGCCGCGAGGCGCAAGGGCGGTTCGCAGCGGACCGCCGGGCGCTCCATCGCGGCCGAACGACGTACGCAGCGCGATTGTCCCCGGGGTGGGGTCGGTGAGATCCAACGGCTGCACGACGAACAGTTCGGCGATCTCCATCGCGTCATGCTAACAAGCGCGCCGGACGATGCCGATCAGCGCGCTCCCATCCGCCGGTGAAACCGTCACCGTCTCCATCGAGGTGGCCAAGGGCAGCTGGACGAAGCGCCGGCCGGACGGATCGATCGACTTCGTTTCCCCGTTCCCGTGCCCGTACAACTATGGCTCGATCGTGGGGACCTCAGGTGCCGATGGCGACCCGCTCGATGCCGTGGTGCTCGGCCCGCGGCTGCCGTACGGCGTTCGGGCCCGCGTGCTCGTGCATGGCTGGGTGGACTTCATCGACGCTGGAACGCCGGATCCCAAGCTGGTGTGTGGGCCGGGGTCGTTCACGAACCGGGACCGTTCGGGGGTCGAACGGTTCTTCCGGGTCTACGCGGGGTTCAAGCGGGTCCTCTATCTCATGCGTCGCGATCCCCGGGGGGCGCGGACCCGGTCGCAGGGCTGGTCCGCCGACAAAACTTGGTAAGGTTGCGGGTGGCTGCCGGACGACGTCGAGCAGGGATCTCCAAGATGCTGGTCAAGGCGCTGTCGCAGGTGCCCGTGGCTCCGGTTCGCTTGCCGCAGGGCATGATCTCCTCCGTGTTCGACCTCCGCCGTCGCTCGGCCGGGCTTCGGCTGTGCAAGGAGACCGTGCGGGGCTTCGAGGTTCCATACCTCGAGGGCGGCCGGCCCGATGCGCCGCCGGTGCTGTTCATCCACGGATTCAGCGACAACAAAGACTCCTTCGTCGATGTGGCCCGGGCGGTGGTCGACGGGCACCGCGTCGTGTTGCTCGACCTCCCGGGCTTTGGGGAGGCGTCGTCGCCAGAGGACTTCCACTACGACCTCCCGGCGATCGCAGCGCTCGTGGTCGGCTTCTGCGACGCGGTCGGCCTTCGCGACGCGCATCTGGTCGGAAGCTCGCTCGGGGGTGCCGTGGCCACGCAGGTCACGCTCGAGCGCCCGGACCTGACCCGTTCGCTGACCCTCATCGGAGCGGCGGGGTTGGCCATGCCCACGCCCAGCCCGCTGCAGCGTCGACTCGATGCGGGCGACAACCCGTTCGTGGTCGACAGCTTCGAGGGCTACGAGACCTTCATGCGCTTTGTCCTGGAGCGGCAGCCTCCGGTGCCCGGTCCGGTCCGCCGCTTCATGGCCGACGAGTTCATCGGGCGGGCGGCGCTCAACGGCAAGATCATGACCGACTTGCTGGACCGCGATTTCGACCTCACCGACCGTCTCGGTGAGATCGAGGCCGAGACGCTCGTCCTGTGGGGCGACCGCGATCGGCTGATCGACATCTCGGTGGGGCGTGTGTATCGCGACCGCATCGCGCAGGCCCGTATGGTCGTGTTTCACGGCATTGGGCACTGCCCGCAGTACGAGTGCCCGGAGCAGACGGGGCGCTACATCCGGCGATTCTTCGAGCGCATCGAGGCCGACGACGAAGCCCGCGCTGCGAGCTAGAGAGGCGAACCGCGAAAGCCGCGAGCGTCAGAACGGCGGCAGCGGGACGCGGCTCGTTGTTCGCACGAGGCCCGCGAGGCGGTCTCGGGGGGCCGTGGCAATACCAACCGGGGCTACGGCTCGTGCAGGGCGTCGCGCTCGGCCTCGAGTGCGCGCACCCGCGGGTGCGCTTCGCCGAGCTGTTGTGCGAGCGTGGTGCGTAGCTCGGCGAGTCGGGACCGCTCGGCGGCGAGCCAGCGTTCGAAGACCGGTGGTCGATCGCGGCGCAGCCGGGGCCCCAAAGCGATGTCTGCCGGGGACCAGTCGGGACCGGTCTCGCGCAGGCAAAACGACAGCGTGAGGTACACGTGACCCGCGTCCTCGCACAGCGTCTCGTGCTGCAGAACGGCACGGCGCCGCGCCAGCCACATCCGCACCTGCGGCCACGCGGTGTTCGGCTGAAGGACGATGCGGTCGGCGTCCGTGGCGACGTCCGGCTTGGCCTCGAGCAGGGAGATCATGAGCCCCCCGCCCATGCCCGCGAGCGCAATCGTGGCGGCTTCGCCCGGTGCCAGCGTTTCGAGGCCGCTGCCGCGCCGAAGCTCGACCGCTTCGATGCCAGCTTCATCCAGATGCGCACGCGCCTGATCGAGGGGGCCCTCGCGCAGATCGGACCCGATCGCTCGAGGCACGACTCCAGCCTGCACGAGCCATCCGGCCAGCTGTGCGTGGTCGCATCCAACGTCCGCCATCGGACGCCCGCGAAGCACCTGGTCCGCGACCGCCTCGAGCCGTGCCGAGAGTCGAACGCTCATGGGTCTTTGGGGTCGTTGTCAGGCGCTTTGGCGCGGGCTCGCCATGCATCGCGCACGCCGCCGGGGAACAGCGCGTACGCGCACGGGATCACGACCAGCGTCAACACGGTTGAAAGGCCCAGGCCCCCGATGACCGCGATCGCGAGCGGCTGACGAAGTGCCGCGCCGTCGCCCAAGCCCAGCGCCATCGGGACCAGTCCCAGCACGGTGCTGGCGGTGGTCATCAGAATGGGGCGCACACGAACCCGGCCGGCGTCGACCAAGGCCTCCGGCGTGGCCATGCCCATCCCGCGCCGGTCGTTCACGGCATTGATCAGAACGATGGCGTTGTTGACGACGATCCCGCCCAGGACGATGACACCGATGCCCACCATCGCCGACAGCGGCGTGGCCGTGACGACGCACGCGAGCACGACGCCTGCGATGGCCATCGGAACGGTGCCGAGGATCAGCAGCGGATGGCCGAGGCTCTCGAAGCTGCTGGCCATCACCACGTAGACCAGGAACGTCGACAGCGCGGCGGTCAGCAGCAGGCTTTGGATCGAGCCGGACAGCTCGTCGGCTTGGCCCGACAAGGATGCTGTCGCGCGAGGATCGTCGCCTGCGTGGTCGTCGAGAACGGCCTTCACGGAGGCCGCGAGCGAACCGAGGTCGGCGCTGTCGGTCTGCGCCGAGATCCGCAGGCCTCGGCGACCGTCGATACGGCGGATCTCCGAAGGGCCACGGTCGGGCTCGATGCGGGCGACCGAGGCCAGCGTCACGGGGACGCCTTCGGCCACCCCTACCTGAATCTGGGAGACGTCTTCGGCGCTGCTGCGGTCGACGCGGGGGAACATGACCCGGACGTCGAGCTGGCGATCCATCGCGTACATCTTGGTGGCGATCTCGCCTTGAATCGCGCGCTGTACGGAGCTGGCGGCCGCGTCAACCGTGATGCCGAGCCGGCCCAGACGCTCACGGTCGAAGTGCACGCGCACCTCGGGTCGGCCGTCGAGATCGTCGGGGACCACGTCGACCAGGCCCTCGATCGCGCGCAGGTCCGGCAGCAATCGTCGCGCGTGCTCGGCCGAGGCCTCGGGCATTTCGCTGAACACGAGCAGCTCGATCGGCGGCGCGAAGCTGACCAGCGAGGGGCGCCCCTGCTGAAGCGTCGCCTCGGGCTCGGGGTTGGCCGCACGCAGCGCGTCGATGAGCTCGGCCTCGATACCGGCGCGGGCCTCCTCGGGGGCGTCGATGCGGACCGAGATCTGGCCCAGGTGGGCGCCGGCGGTTCCTCCCGAGGCGCTTCCGGCCGAGGTGATCGTGCCGACCCGGGTGAATCGCCGTTCGACGCTGGGGTGCTCGGCAATCGCGTCGCTCATCGTACGCAGCGCGGTGGCGGTTCGCTCGAGCGCGGCGTCGCGAGGCAGGCTGACCTGCACGAAAAACTCGCCCTGGTCCAGCTCGGGGAGCAGCGTGCGCGGGCTGTCCTTCGCGAGGCTGATGGTCGCGACGCAACCCACGACGGTTCCCAGCAGCAGCAGCGCGCGCACGCGAAGGACGAGCCGCATCAGCTTGGGGTACTGCCGCTCGAGCGCTTCGTAGCTGGCCGTGAGCGGTCGGGCGACGATGTCCAGCGCCTTGCCGCCGACGCGGACGACGAAGCCGATGATGCGTATCGTCCATGCGATGGGCCAGGTCACCACGATGATGATGAACGAGCGCGGGGCCGGGTCGGGGGCACGGGCGTCGAGGACCGCGTCGGGACCGAGGCTCTGCAGCACGGGCACGAGCGTGAGGCTGACGGCCATCGACGACAGCATGCTGAAGCTGACCGCGAAGCTGAGGTCGGAGACGAGCTGCCCCGCCACACCCTGCACGAACGCCATCGGCAAGAAGACGGCGACCGTGGTGAGGGTAGACGCGACGACGGAGGCGGCGACTTCGGAGGCGCCTGCGACTGTGACGTCGCGGCGGGAGACCCTTCGCCCATCCTCCTGCGCTCGTTCGCGGCGCCGTGCGATCGCTTCGAGCACGACGATGCTGTTGTCGACCAGCATGCCGACGCCCAGCGCCAAGCCACCCAGGCTCATCACGTTCAGGCTGACGTCGAGCGCCTGCAGCGGGATGAAGGTGGTGAGCAGAGAAATCGGGATCGCCAGCGCAATGACGACGGTGGAGCGAAGGTCCCGCAGGAAGAAGAGCAGCACGAGGACGGCCAGCGCACCGCCCATGAGGGTGTTGTCGCGAACTTCGTCGATCGCCGACTCGACGAACTGCGCTCGGTTGCTCAGCACCACGACCTCGTGGCCGGGGGCGAGCGGAAGAGTGGGCAGAGCATCGATGACGGCGTGCGAGACGGCGACGATGTTTGCGTCGCCCTCGCGGAACACGGCCAGCTCGATCGCTTCGCTGCCGTCGACCATCGTCAGTTCTTCGCGCTCCTTGGCTGCACGGCGAACCTTGGCGATGTCGCGCAGCCGAAGCACGCCTCCATCGGTGCTGCGCACGATCACGGCCGCGAGTTGTTCGGGCGTGCGCGCTTCGTGCAGCGTTCGGATGAGGAAACGGCTGTCGCGTTCGGTCACCGCGCCACCGGGGCGGTTGACGTTGTCGACCTGCAGCGCGGTCACGACGTCCGCGGTGTCGAGACCGTGCGCGGCCAAGCGAGCCGGGTCGAGTTCGACGAGTACCTCGTCCTCTTCACCGCCGTGCAGCTCGACGGCCGCCACGCCCGAGAGCTTTTCGAGCTCTCGCTTGACGTACTTGTCCGCCGCGTCGCGCAGCGTAGAGAGGTCGGCAGCGGTGAGGTCGGCCCCGCCGCCGCTGTCACGCAGCGCGAGCCGCAGAATCGGCTCTTGTGCCGCGTCGTAGCGCAGCACGACCGGGCGGTCCGCTCCCTGCGGCAGCCGAACTCGGTCGAGCTTCTCGCGAACCTCGGCCATTGCGTGGTCGACCTCGGTCCCCCACGCGAAGTCGAGCACGACCTCTGAAATGCCCTCTCGCGACGAAGACTCGACCCGCACGATGCCGGGCACCGCGCCGACGCGCTCCTCCACCGGGCGGGTGATCAGCTCCTCGACCTCGACGGGCGCCGCATCGGAGAACTGCGTCTCGACGGTGATCGTCGGGTAGCTCAGGTCGGGCAGCAGCTCGATCGGCAGGCGCGTCAGGGCGACCCAACCGAACAGCAGGACCGCGATCGTCACCATCGATGTGGTGACGGGTCGAAGCACCGCGCCAGCGATCAGTCGATGCATCAGCCCTTCGACTTCGCGGCGTCGGCGACCCCGCTGGCGTCGGCCGCGGTGCGTGGCTTTTCGTTCGCGGAGCGGAGCGGCATGCCCTCGGTGATCCCAGCGCCACCGCCGGCGACGACGACGTCCTCGGGAGAAAGCCCCGAGAGAATCTCGACCCGCTCATCGCCTTCGAGGCCCGTCTTCACGGCAGTTCGCTTGGCGCGACCGTCGGCGAGCACATAGACGTGCGGTTTTCCCTCGACCTCGAAGACCGCGGTACGGGGAAGCGAAGGTGCGTCCGTGCGGGCGTCGACGAGCACCTTTGCGCGGGCGAACGCGCCGGGCTTGGCGGCGGCGGGGAACGACTCGGCGCGGACGGTGAACTTCACCGTGCCGGTCATCGGGTCCACGATCGGCGCGCGGCGAACGATGCTGGCCGGGGTGGTGCTGTCATCGACCAGCTCGATCTGCACCTGCGCGGCGTCGGACACCGGGGCGGCGTCTTTCTCGGGAACGTGAAGCTCGAGCTCCAGCGCGGAGAGGTCGGCGACCTTGAACAGCGGCGTTGCGGTGGTGGCGAGGTTGCCCTCGTCCACCATGCGCTCGACGATCGTGCCGTCGAACGGGGCACGAACCGTGGTCTGCTTGGCCTGGAACTTGGAGAGCTTGGCGGCGGCGCGGGCCTCTTCGACGGCGTAGCGCTGTTTGTCGATCTCCTCGCTGGAAATCACACCGCCCTGCGCACCTTCGAGCCGCTTCAATTCGCGGCTGAGGTTGTTCAGCTGAAGGCGGGCCGAATCGGACTGCAGCGCAAGCTCGCGACCGTCGAGCTTGATCAACGTGTCGCCTTTTTTGACCAGGTCGCCTTCCTCGACGCGCACGGCCGTGATCACGCCGAGCTGCAAGGCGTAGAGCTCGGCCTCGCGCAGCGCCTTGAGGGTGCCGGAGGTTTGATAGAAGCGCTCGAGCGTTGAGGGCTCGAGTGCCGTGGTCTCGACAAGCAAGGCCTCGCGACTGCGCTTGCCGGCCTTGCCTCCGGGGCCGCCTTTGCCCGGGGGCCCACCGCCGGCACCCGCGCTGTCGCAGCCCAGCGGAGCGGTGAGGGACAGCACAAGAGCCGTCAGCAGCAGGGAAGCGCGTTGCGTCATGGTGCGAATCGGACCCCGAGGTCCCGACCGCGGTTTTATGCCATGCTCCGCGCCATGGGCGACCCGAAAGCGGCCCCGGACCGGGATCTGCTGCTCAACAACCACACGTTCCCCGGCGAGTACGTCATCAAGGCCTTCGGACCGTCCGGTGATGCCTTCGCGGCCGACGTTCAGAAGTGCGCGGTCGACGTCCTCGGAGCAGACCGTGTTGCATCGCACACAAGGTTTTCCAGCGGCGGTCGTCGAAGCTGCGTGACGTTGACCTTGCGCGCCCAAACGGTGGATGACGTCATTGCCACCTATGAACGGCTGCACACGCTGGACGACCTCAGGCTCATTTTGTGAGCGCGGTCACCACGTCAGAACCAAACCGACACGCTCGGCACCTCCGAACCCCCCGTCATGAAACGAACCACGCTCGCACCTCTCGCCATCTCCTTCGCGCTCGTCGCCACCGCCGGCTGTCGGCCCAAGGCCGTCCGCGGCGGCGAAGGCACCGAGAACCCCGGCCTCGACAATGCCGCCATGTCCACGGGCCTCGACCGCAAGGATCTCGAGGACCTGATGAAGACCAACATGGGTTCCCTGACCACCTCGCCTCTCTTCGCGACCTGGCAGGCTGCGCAGAGCCCTCCGGTCATCGCGATCTGGCCGATCAAGAACGACACCAGCGAGCACCTCGATGACCAGATGCTGACGCTGCTCTCCGACATGGAAACCGAGCTCATCAACAGCGGCGTCGTCGCCGTGGTCAGTCGCGAGCGCCAAGAGGAGCTCATGGCCGAGGCCAACATGCAGCAGGGCGCGGACTTCAATCCCGCCATGGCCGCGCAGATCGGTCGACAGATCGGTGCGCAGTACTTCCTCACCGGCAAGCTGCAGGCGGTCGACGAGCGTCAGAAGGGGGAGCGCCGCGTGCAGTACACCCTGTTCATGCAGGTGCTCGAGGTCGAGAACAGCCTCATCCGCTTCCAAACCAAGTCCGAGCGCACCAAAGCCATCGTCCGCTAGGTCGTCGTGACGTCTCGCGCTTCCCCCCAGCGATGGGTCCGGGCGGCAGCACTCATTGCAGCGCTGCCCCTGGCCTCGTGCGCCACGTATTCCGAGCGAACCGACGAGGCTCGCCGCGCCCTCTACCGGGGTGACTACGCCGGCAGCCTTGCCCAGTGGAACAAGGTCCTCAAGGTCAAGAAGCCCGAGGCCATTCCCAACAAGCTCAAGAAGAACCAGGAGCTGGTCATCCTCGAGCGCGCCACCGTGCTGCAAGCGATGGGGCAGTGGGAGGCGAGCGCGACCAACTTCGAGTTCGCCGACAAGCAGCTCGAGGTGCTCGACATCTCCGGCGACACCGCCGGAAAGATCGGCAAGTACATCTACAGCGACAGCGCGACGCTCTACAAAACGTCCCCCACCGAGAAGCTGTCGCTCAACGCGATGAACCTGTGCAACTACCTCGCGCGCGGCGACCTCAGCGGCGCAAGGGTGGAGGCCAAGCGGTTCACGGTCATGCGGAACTACCTTCGGGACTCCGATCCCGAAGGCGAGCACGGAGCCTTCGGGTCGTACCTCGCGGGGTATGTGTACGAGCGACAGGGCGATGCCAACGAAGCGCTTCGGTACTACGAAGAGGCGCTCGGCGAGCGTGACTTCCGGACGCTGCGCGAGGTCATTCCCGCGCTGGCTTCACGCGGGACCTATCGCGGCGAACGCATCAAGGACTACCTGCCCGCAACGCCGAGCCCGGCACCGGCAGCCGCGCCCACGCCTGCTCCGAGCCCCGAGCCCGCCGCGACGCCTGCCGCCAAGCCCGACGACCCCACGATTCAGCGACCCAGCGGTTCGGCGGACTCGGAGGCCCCTGTGGCCGAACTCGGGGCGCTCGTTCCACGCTCGGGCTGGAATGCGGCCCGGGCCAGCGGCGGTGGCGAGGTCTTGGTGGTCGCCAAGATCGGACGCGTTCCCTACCGAATCCCCGAGCGCATTCCGATCGGCCTCGCGGTCGGGTTGGCGGGCGCCTACGTCACCGGCGATCCCACGCTGCTCGAGTACGGGATGCTCAAGTTCGTCGTGTACCCCGAGCTGGTGCCCTCGGAGAGCTTGTTCGAGACCGCCAACGTCTCGATCGACGGTCACTCGATTCCGGTCGATCTCGCCTCGGACCTCGGGAGCGAAATCGTAGCCGAGTACGAGGATCTCAAGCCCAAGATCATCGGCGCGGCGCTCACCCGCATGATTACGCGCGCCGCGGCGGCCGAAGGCGCCCGGGCGGCCGGCAACCAGGCGGAGGGCGCAGGCGGCCTCGTGGG